>NZ_CP017042.1:0-342500 GCF_001717585.1 Selenomonas sp. oral taxon 920 | reverse complement strand
AGAGAGGACGAAAAAGATACGCCAAGATGGCTGTGCCGAATTTATCAGGGCTTCCTAAGCCTAACAAAAAGCATCCGCAACGTCAAGTGTCCGCATCGGGCGGCAGTTCGTCCGTATCGAACATTTCCGCCTCCTCATCCGCCGTCGGCTCGTACACCTCGTAGGGAGCATCCTCTTCCACCGAAGGCGTGAGCGGTGCCGTTTTCGGCGCGCGGTGCTCGGCGGGCGCAGTGACCTCCTCCACGCGCGCACCGTCGCCCGCGATCTTCAACAGTTCCGCAACGGGCGCGGGATACTCCGGTGTCTTCGCCGCAGGCGGTACGGACGATGCCTCCTCGTCCTCGCCGCCCGTACAGACAACGGTGAGAGGACGCCCCGCAATCTCCGCCATAACCTCCTCAAAAACGGCGCGGTGCCGCTTCGTAATGTAGTCGCGTGCCATGTCCGTCGCGGGGCGAATAAAGAAATGTGTCTCCGTTGCCCCCTCGTAATCAGCGCCTGAAAGCAGAGAGGCAGCAAGTTTGTGCCGCTCCTTCATCCGCACCTGAAACTTCTTCCAAAGCGCACCGTCGAGGCGGCGCGGTGCGCCTGCCGCAGCCGCGCCGGGATTTTCACTCCTTGCAATGCGCTTGGGGGCTGCGCTTTTCTGCGCCAGCTGCACCGCAGCAGTCGGCGCAGCTGGCGCGGCAAGTGCTGCACCGCTGCCTGCTGCACCGGCCTTTGCCGTACCGCCAGCCGCGAGCCGCGCCGTCAGCCGCCGCACCTCCTCTTCAAGGCGCGCAATGCGTGCCGTATCTGCAGAATGCGAACCGACAGCGACCGTCTCCGATCCTCCGACCTCCGATGGACGGCAAAGACCGATCAGCATCGCCTCGACCGCAATGCGCGGCTGCAGCGAGGTGCGTATCTCCTGCATTGTTTCGTTCAATGTACGCAGAATATCCATGATTTCATCCTGCGTAAAGTGCGCTGCCGTCTCCTGCAGCTGTTCCGCCTGTCCGCCTGCAAGTTCCGCCGCACCGAGTGCGCCGCCCACACCTGCGATCATCAGGCTGCGGAAATACTGTGCAAGTTCCGCGAGGATCTGCTTCAAATCACGCCCGTTTTGCAGGAGTTCACCGAGCTGCGTGAGGAGCGGTGCCGCTGTGCGATCTGCAATCTGCAGTGCCATCTTCTCAATCCATGCGTGCCCGACAAGGCCAAGCGCCTCCTGTACGCGCTCTGCCGTAAGCGTTCCCTCCGCGAGTGCCGTGCACTGGTCAAGAATCGAGAGTGCATCGCGCATTCCGCCGTCCGCCTGCACGGCAATGATCCCAAGCGCGTCTCCCTCTGCCGCTATCTCCGATTCCCTGCAGACGTGAATCAGGCGATCGCGGATCTCCGTTACCGTAATGCGGTGGAAGTCATAGCGCTGGCAGCGCGACTGGATCGTTGCAGGCACCTTGTGCGGCTCGGTCGTCGCAAGGATGAAGAGGACGCGTTCAGGCGGTTCTTCCAGCGTTTTGAGCAGCGCATTGAAGGCCTCCGTCGTCAGCATATGCACTTCGTCGATGATGTAGATTTTATAATGTCCCGCCGTCGGCGCAAACTTCACCGACTCACGCAGGTCGCGGATCTCGTCGATGCCGCGGTTGGATGCCGCGTCAATCTCGAACACATCCATCGACGAGCCGTCACTGATGCTGCGGCAGGAGTCACAGACACCGCATGGCGTGAGCGTCGGACCCTCGGCGCAGTTCAGCGCGCGTGCGAGAATCTTTGCCGTGCTTGTCTTCCCTGTACCGCGCGGGCCCGTAAAGAGGTAGGCGTGGCTCGTCTGCCCCGTCGTCACCGCACGTGCAAGCGTGCGGCTGATGTGCTCCTGCCCCACGAGATCCGCGAACGTCTCCGGACGCCAACGGCGATAGAGTGCAACATAGGACATGAGAACCCTCCCAACGAAAAAAGCAGCCCTACAGGGCTGCACTGAATTTCACGCGATTTCTCCCACGGCAGGCCACAGTTCCCAGGCGTCCTCGCGGCACATGGAACGATCCGCTTACCGCTGCTTCCTTCCGGACCTGACGGGGTTCACAGGGCCCCATTGCGCGAGACCAAGGCACTGCAGCCCGCCCTGAGAAAAATCAATAAAAATGGCGGAGAGTGAGAGATTCGAACTCTCGGTACGGTATCACCGCACACACGCTTTCCAGGCGTGCTCCTTCAACCACTCGGACAACTCTCCACGGTATTCAAAAAAACTATTCACTTCTGCAACGCTTGCTAGTCTAGCACGACTCACGCCCCCTTGTCAAGAAAAAAGAGAGATCGCAGCGCCCAACGAGAGGCATCCGATCTCTCTTTTGCCATTCTGATATCAATGTTTCTGCGGCTTGAACTGATCCTCACCCCACGCCGTAATGCCCTTCTGGTCAGGCATGATGGAGGCATCGAATACGGGGTTCTTTCCCGCCGCTTTCTGCGCAAAATAGTCCGCAAGCGCAATGCGCGCGAGCGGTGCGAGACGCGCGATGGCATAGAGGTTTGTGAGGCAGATCATCGCCATGAAGAGGTCGGCGAGGTTCCACACGAGGCCAAAAGCCGCCACACATCCAAAGAACACCATTGCGACAACAGCGAGACGATAGACGAAGAGTGCAGGCTGCGTATTCTTTGTTATGAAGTGGATGTTGATCTCACCGTAGTAGTAGTTTCCGACGACGGAACTGAACGCAAAGAGGAAGATGAGCAGCGCGAGCAGACTGGATGCCCACGTACCAAAGACGCTTGCGAGGGAGTCCTGCGCAAGTGCGATTCCCGTAATATCACCGCCAATCGTGTACTGTCCTGTGAGGAGCACGATGAATGCCGTTGCCGAGCAGACGATCCACGTATCGACGTAGACACCGAACGCCTGCACGAGCCCCTGCTTGACCGGATGCGTAACATTCGCAGTCGCTGCTGCGTTCGGGATCGATCCCTCGCCCGCCTCGTTCGAGAAGAGTCCGCGGCGGATGCCCGTGAGGATGACCGTGCCGATACCGCCGCCAACTGCCGCCTGCGGATTGAACGCATCATGCAGGATGAGCGCGAACATCGCCGGAACCGCATCGATGTGCAGGACGACAATGGTGAGTGCGATGAGGAGATAGAGCCCTGCCATGACAGGCACGAGCACAGAGGTGAACACCGCAATGCGGTGCATTCCGCCGAAGATAACCGCACCCGCAAGCACGGCAAGCACGCCCCCCACCACCCATGTGTCAATGGCAAATGCCTTTTCCATCGAAAGTGCAATCGTATTTGCCTGCACGGAGACGTAGATCAGGCCGAACGTGACCGAGATGAGCACAGCAAAGAGTTTTGCGACCGCAGGCTGCCCGAGGGCATTCTGGATATAGTATGCCGGCCCGCCGTGAAAGAGTCCGTGTCCACGCGGAACCTTGTAGATCTGAGCAAGTGTACTCTCAACAAAGCCGGTCGCCGTCCCGATAAAGGCAATGACCCACATCCAGAATACGGCACCGGGGCCTCCCGTGACGATGGCAATCGCAACGCCCGCGATGTTGCCGACACCGACGCGTGAGGCGGTACTGACGCAGAACGCCTGAAATGACGAGATCGCCTTGCGTCCGCTTGGGCGCCGTCCGAGATCCCCTGCGAGCAGGCGCACCATCTCCGGCAGCATGCGCAGCTGAACGAGTCCGGTGGAGATGGTGAACCAGAGTCCACAGCCGACCAGCACGACGATGATGATATAAGTCCACAGGAAATCATTGATCGTGCCGACCATCGAATTGAGAAAATCCATAAAACCATCCTTTTCTGAAGAGAATAGATTCCATAATAATAGAGAGGGACGCGCTTTGTCAAATTGCATTCATGTATTCTTTCATAGCTGTGGGGATTCACGGAGAATTCTGCAGCCGATTCTTTACTTCTCACGTAAAAGAGTGTAGAATATTAACAGTTATTAAGTTTCAGGGATAAAAGGCGGGGATATCATATGCTGAAAAAGACGAAGATTATATGCACACAGGGTCCGGCGACAGATCCCGAGGGAATTGTCGACGCACTCATCGAAAATGGAATGAACTGCGCGCGCTTTAACTTCTCGCACGGCACGCACGAGGAACATCTCACACGCATCAACAAGGTGCGTGCGGCGGCGGAACGCTCGGGCAAGGTTATTTCGCTCATCCTCGACACGAAGGGCCCGGAGATGCGTCTCGGCGAGTTTGCCGAGGGCAAGGTGCAGCTCGAGAAGGGGCAGAAGTTCACGCTAACCCATGACGATACACCGGGCGATGCGACGCACGTCAGCGTCAACCACAAGAACCTCTACAACGAGGTAAAGCCGGGCGACACGCTGCTCCTCTCGGACGGTCTCGTCGGACTTGTCGTCGATGAGATTCGCGGCAAGGACATCGTGACAACCGTGCAGAACTCAGGGCCGATGTCCACGCGTAAGCGCGTGGCGGCGCCGGGTGTCGAGCTGGGGCTGCCCGCGATCTCCGAGCAGGACGAGCGCGACATCATCTTCGGCATTCAGAACGATATGGACTTCGTAGCGGCCTCCTTCATCCAGCGTCCGGCAGACGTGGAGGAGATCCGGCATCTGATCGCGAAGCACGGCGGTCACATGGAGATCATCCCGAAGATCGAGAACCTCGCAGGCGTCAACAACTTTGACGAGATTCTCGCGGTCTCGGACGGCATCATGGTCGCACGCGGTGACCTCGGTGTCGAGGTGCCGGCAGAGGACGTGCCCGTCATCCAGAAGGAGATCATCCGCAAGTGCAACGCGGTAGGCAAGCCTGTCATCGTCGCAACGCAGATGCTCGAATCCATGACAACGAATCCGCGCCCAACGCGTGCAGAGGTCTCGGATGTCGGCAACGCGATCTTCGACGGCGCGGACGCAATCATGCTCTCGGGCGAGACAGCAAGCGGCGACTACCCTGTCGAGGCAGTCAAGACGATGAGCACGATTGCCCTGCGCATGGAGCAGTCGCTCGAGTACGACACGATCATCCGTGCGCGCAGCATTCGCGAGCGTTCCTCCGTGACCGATGCCGTCTCGCACGCAACGGTACAGCTCGCCTATGAGACGAGTGCCGCCGCGATCCTCACGCCGACCCAGTCCGGCTACACGACACGCGTTGTGTCGAAGTATCGCCCGAAGGCGATGATCGTCGCCTACGCACCAAGCCCGATGATTGCGCGTCACATCAACCTGCGCTGGGGTGTCTACCCCATGCAGGGACGCAAGTGGACGAGCGTCGAGGACATGATCGAGTCCTGCACGCGCGGCGCACTCTCGCACGGCTACGTCAAGGAGGGCGACAAGGTCATCATGGTCGCGGGCATGACCTACAACGAGGGCGGCTCCGTCGCCGTCCGCGTCACGACGATCCAGTAAGCACATTTGGCAAATGACGAAAGGAAGCCGCTTGTATCCGAAACGGCTTCCTTTTTTGAACAAAGATGTCCAAGATGAAAGGAAACTATGATGGAAGTCATTCACAGCGACAACGCACCCGCAGCCCTCGGCCCCTACAGTCAGGCAATGCGCGTCGGCAACCTCGTCTACGCCTCGGGTCAGATCGGCATCGACCCCTCTGCGGGCAAGATCACCTCGGATACCGTCGAGGGACAGGCGGCGCAGGTCTGTGCGAACCTCAGAGCTGTCCTCGCCGCCGCCGGCACCGACCTCACGCGCGTCGTCAAGACCACTTGCTTCCTCGCGGACATGGCGGACTTTGCCGCATTCAACGATGTCTATGCACGCCACTTCACGAGCAAACCCGCCCGCTCCTGCGTTGCGGCAAAGGCTCTGCCCGCAGGCGCCCTCTGCGAGATCGAAGTGATTGCCGAGGTGTGAGGCGATATCTCGCACAAGACATAAACAACGGGACGATTCGTGTGAATCGTCCCGTTGTTTATATCTGTCTGCTTTACTCCATCACCATCGGCTCGATCGCCTCATCCCGCATGAAGCGGCCGAGTTTCTGCACGCTCGTCATGAGGTCATGATAGTTTTCCGGCGTGAGCGACTGCGGACCGTCGGACAGCGCACGCGCGGGGTTCGGATGCACCTCGATGATGAGGCCGTCCGCACCGGCTGCAATGGCGGCAAGGGACATCGGCTTGATCATGCGCCACTTGCCCGTGCCGTGGCTCGGATCGGCGATGATCGGCAGATGCGAGAGATGTTTGACTGCCGCAATCGCACTGATGTCGAACGTGTTGCGCGTGTATGTCTCATAGGTGCGGATGCCGCGCTCGCAGAGGATCACGTTCGGATTCCCCTCGTTCATGATGTACTCGGCGGCGTTCAGCCACTCGTCAATGGTCGCGGCAAGACCGCGTTTGAGCATAACAGGCTTGCCCGCACGCCCGACAGCCTTCAAAAGGCCGAAGTTCTGCATATTACGCGCACCGATCTGAAGGATATCCGCATAGGCAGCCACTCTGTCGACCGCCTCAACCACGGTCACCTCGGTCACCACAGCGAGCCCCGTCTTTTCCCGTGCCTCCGCGAGATATTTCAGCCCCTCTTCCTCGAGTCCCTGAAATGCATACGGCGAGGTGCGCGGCTTGTACGCGCCGCCGCGGATGAACTGTGCGCCGCCCGCCTTCACGAGTTCCGCCGTCTCCATGAGCTGCTCACGCGACTCGACTGCACAGGGGCCTGCCATGACAACAGGCGTACCGTCACCGATCTTCACCCCGCGAATATCGATCACCGTCGGCGCAGGATGGAACTCACGGCTCGCGAGCTTGTAGCTCTTGGAGATGGAGACGGTGGTCTCAACACCGTGCATGGCATCAAGCGGGGTCGCGGCAAGCTTCGTCTTATCGCCAATGACGCCGACAATCTTTTGGCGCGCCCCCTCCATAACCTTTGCCTCCAACCCCTTCTCCTTGATTGCACGAATGACACCCTCAATATCAGCCTGCGTTGCATCCGAATTCATAATGACGATCATGTTATCTCTCCTTACTATTCATTGTGCGCCGTATGCACGGGAAACACGCCGAGAACCTTCAGCCAGACGCTCTTCTCTGCGACAGCATTGATGGAGTCGCGTACGGCATCCGCATCGCCGTGCGCATCGAGATCGAAAAAGAACATATACGCGCCAAGCTCCGTCCGCGCTGGACGCGACTCTATCCGCGTGAGATTCACGCAGCGCCGTGCAAACTCACCGAGCACATCGTAAAGCGCCCCCGCGCGTGCACCGTCGATCTGGCAGACGAGGAGGACGGTGTCATTCTCCTCCGCGGGCGGTGCGGCCGTACCGTCGCGCACGACCTCGAAGAAACGCGTACAGTTCGAACCGCGATCCTCGATCCTGCCTGCGATTTCGACCAGCCCATTCAGCTCTCCTGCACGCCTCGTACAGATTGCTGCCCAGCCCGCATCGAGGGATGCCGTACCGACAATCTCAGCCGCACGTGCCGTGCTCGCAGTCTGGATGATTTCTGCATGCGGACAATGCCTCAGGAGGAAGTCACGGCACTGCGCGATGGGCTGCGCGTGTGAATAGACCGCGCGGATATCTCCGTCTGTACGCCGCCCCATCAGATAATTATGCACGGGCCAGATGACCTCACGGCGGACGCTCAGAATGTCCGATCGTGCGAGCGTATCGAGCGTCACGGCAATCGCGCCCTCGAGCGAGTTCTCAACAGGCACGAATGCGGCATCCACCGCCCCCGTCTCCACCGCATGCAGACATTCGCCGATATCGCTGAAGCAGACAATCGCACAGTCGAGTCTCTGCCACTCCACGAGATAGAGCGCCGCCGCCTCGCTGTGCGTCCCCACAGGGCCAAGTACGCCCATTTTCTGTCCCACACGCATTCCTCCCTACGGACATCTACTATACTATATGCGCGTCGTGTTGACAAGGGCGACGAAAAACACTTTCATTTCATACTCATTTCCTCTCCACATCCGTCTGTGCTATAATAGATATAATTTCTCAGACGAATGAAAAGGAGCATCTATGTCCCCCAAAGAATATCTCGCCGTCATCCACTGCATCGCAGGACTCAAAGAGCGTACGCGCCACGCGTGGATGAAGTCGGGACGGCAGGAGAGCGTGGCGGAGCACAGCTGGCGGATGGCGCTGATGGCATACTTCCTGCACGATGCATTCCCCGCCGCCGACCTCACGCGTGTCCTCCTCATGGCGCTCCTGCACGATATGGGTGAGGTCTTTACGGGCGACATCCCGACATTTGAAAAGACGGACATCGACCGTACGTATGAGCATCACCTGCGTGACGAATGGATCGATTCGCTCCCTGCCCCCTATGCGACAGAGGTGCGCCGCCTCTTCGCCGAAATGGATGCGATGGAGACCGAGGAAGCGAAAATCATCAAGGCACTCGACCGCATGGAGGCGGTGATCACCCACAACGAGGGAGATCCCTGCACATGGCTGCCGCTCGAATATGATCTGCAGCACACGTACGGTGTAAAGGAGGCAGCATTCTCCCCCATACTCAAAAACCTGCGCGCAGAAGTCAACACCGAAGTGGATGAAGTGATCGCATCTCTGGCGAAGGAGGAATGACCATGAAGACAAACTACGGCAACTGGATCTCCACGCCGATGATGAAAACCCTCGCAGCAATCGCGTGCGTACTCTACGTACTCACCGCGCTCTATGCCTTCATCTATGACCGTGTGACTGCGCCCTTCTTCATCCTCGCCATTCTCTCCTTTGCTGCGACATTTGTCGTCCTCTATATGTACTACTGCCGCTGCGTCTTCTCCTTCGAGGGCGGCGGTCTCATGCGGCGCATCCACACCTATCTGCTCGATCAGCTGCCGTGGGACGGTCTCGGCAGAGTACTCGAGGTCGGCTGCGGCTCGGGCGCACTCAGCATTGCCGCAGCAAAGCACTTCCCACTCGCCGAGGTGCAGGGCATCGACTACTGGCCACCGATGTGGAATTACGGA
The DNA here is from genome assembly GCF_001717585.1 of Selenomonas sp. oral taxon 920. Classification (NCBI taxonomy): domain Bacteria; kingdom Bacillati; phylum Bacillota; class Negativicutes; order Selenomonadales; family Selenomonadaceae; genus Selenomonas; species Selenomonas sp. oral taxon 920. The sequence continues at coordinate 333,544 of NZ_CP017042.1, read as the reverse complement.
CAGGCGCAGTGCGAGGCGAACGCCGCCATCGAGGGCGTCGCGGAGCGCTGCACATTTCAGCACGGGGATGCGGCGAAGCTCGACTTCCCCGACAACCATTTCGACGCTGTTGTCAGCAACTTCGTCTTTCATGAAGTACGCACGCAGAAGGATAAATTCATGCTCGTCGAGGAGGCCCTGCGTGTCCTGAAAAAGGGCGGTGCATTCGCCCTGCACGACACCTTCGGGAACAAGGATATGTACGGCAACATGGATGAATTCGTCGCCTATCTCAAAGAGCATGGCATTGCCGATGTATCCTACCTCCCAAATACCGAGCGAAACATCCCCATGCCCGCACCCGTCCGTTTTATGCTGCGCGGCATTGGAATGCTTTATGGAACAAAGTAACGAAAGGAAGAGATCCGTGTCTTTGCGAAATACCGCTGCTGCGTGCGCCGCAGCCATCCTCCTCTGTGTCCCCTCACTCACAGGAGCTGCAGAAACAACCGTGCCCATCCCGCGTCCTGCATTTCCCTCCTCCATACCGCAGCATATGACAGTAGATGCAAAGCTCGCCGCAGCACTTCCTTTTATCTCGCCCGCCGCAGATTCTGACATCCTTCAACTGCCCGTTCCCGCGTCTGCCTCGGTCACAATCGCAGGAGAGGCAACGGCAACCGAGGAGCAGATGCTCGCCTACCTCCTGCGCCGCAACCCGAAACCGAAGCTCACGGGTACGCCAGAGGAGCTCGTCCACACCTACTACGAGGAGGCGGAGCACGAGGGCGTGCGTCCCGATCTCGCACTCGCACAAGCGTTCAAGGAAACAGGTTTCTTTGTATACGGCGGCGATGTTGACTGGAGACAAAATAATTTCTGCGGGCTTGGTGCCACCGGAAACGGCGCGAAGGGGCTCTCCTTCCCCGACATCCGTACGGGCGCACGCGCCCACATTCAGCACCTCCTCGCATACAGCCGCAAAGAACGTCCGACGAAACCAATCGTCGACCCACGCTATGACCTCATCCGCACAAACCGCCCCGATATCTACGGACGGCTCACGCGCTGGACAGACCTCAACGGCGTCTGGGCAGTCCCCGGCAAGAACTACGGACAGGAGATCATCGTCATCCGCGACCGCGCACGGCAGCCCGATGGCTCCGATGCATCTCTGCACGCTGCGAACGCACACATCATGCAGGCAGGCGATGCTGAGGGCTACATCTATCGCGGGCTCGTCTATCTGCATCGCAGTGCCTACGTCGAGGCGCTTGCCGACTTCACCGCCGCACAGAAGCGCAACACAAAACGTACCGAGCCCTACCTCGGCATCGCGCTCGCCCATGCAGGCGCAGGAAATATCAAAGAGGCGCGGCGTGCCTACGAAGTCTATCTGAAAATCGCCCCCGACGATGCCGCCGCCCTCCATAATTACGGTCTGGTTCTCCTCGCAGAGAACAATCCCGCAAAGGCAGCTGCAGCTCTGCGCGATGCCATCCGCCGCGCGCCAACAAATGCAAACAGCTACAGTGCACTCGCCGTCGCCCTCATCCGTACAAAGGACTACACAGGCGCATGGAACACTCTCGCGGACGGTGCAGCCATCGCCCCCGCAAACACGGACATCCTCATCAACCAGATCCTTATGCAGGCGTGCCTCAAAGATGTGGGCGACAAGAAACACAAGAAAAAATAAAGGAATCACTGATAAAATGAAGCTCCTCAGATTTGTGCAGGTTTTTTCCGAACAAGAATACAAAACGGACGCATAGGATGAAGTTCGGGCGTAAAAGATGCCCAAAGACAGTGCGGATGAATTTATCAGTGCTTCCTAAACGGAGTCTGTGAAAAAAAGTCTGTAAATCAGGTCTTCTAAGATGTGTACAAGTGTTAATCAGGCAATCTGTTCGGATACATGATCGCCAGTTCGCCTCGGATTTTCCCCAGTTCTTTATCTGCCTTCAGTAGCGTTGCAGATACCTGGTTGATAGGATCAGCAGGAGTGTTCGTTGAAGCAACAATTGTGACTAACATTATTATTGTTGAAACAGCAAGTGATAAAGAAAACCGGAAAGAGAACCCATGAAATATGCTATTTATCTTTATTTCCTTTGGGCAGCCGGAAAAATGGCATATTTCTATTACTACAAGAAATTTGAAAGAAAATACCGTTATCGGAAATGGTATGTATTCAGCCATTGGTTTTCCTGCTTCATGCTTTCCGTTTCATGCTTCTGTATGGCGCTGGTTTTCGAGGCTTGGTAGGAAGGGATCGAGCGTACAAAATTCCTTTGGATGGGGCCTGCGATATTCACCTTTATATTGGGAGCAGTTTTCTTCTTTGAGGCAAAAATTGTCTTAGAGGAAGAAAAGTTTCGCCGTGAAGAACAGCCCTTGGAAGAATTGTCTTATTATCGCGATAGATACTGGATACGGCTTAGAAGTATATTGGCTTTATTGAGTGCTATTTTTATGGGTGGAGGTGTGTTCTTTACGTTAGGTATCCCGTAATCAGTATAGGGATATACAAGTAACGGAGACAAACGTCACCATCACCGAGAACAAATTCAGCTCTGCAAGCATCAGCTGAAAAAATAAATTTCATCATCCCAAATGAATGGGGACAATATTTATATCGTATTCTTTCCCCATAAGGGATATGGTCGATGGCACATAGGAGCTTGATGATCTTTATCTTCAGGCATGGCAAGATATAAAGGGTGAAATCGTTGATTTATTTGATTCTAGGTGTTTTTCAAACCAAGATTTTTTCTCATTACTCAGGTCAGATATGTACTATATCGTATCTGGTAAATTCAGTTTAAAATCGCCCCACGAAAACAGAAAGGATAATCTGAATGCACCTTATTTAGAAGTCATTGTAACAGACAGCGTATATATAGATATCTCTTCTGTTGATGACAAGATATTATTCGCCTTGTATACGAATGCCGTGAAACAAGGATATGAGGATATTGAAACAGATGAGGAATTCCATTAATTATAGAAAACCGAGCGAATTTACAGCCCTTACTATGGACAGCAGAAATTCAAGGAACTGTTTCCTTGTCGGAGGATTGACCTATGGTGATAGATCGTATCAAAAAGATAGTTCTCCGCGGAGGCAAGCTGTGCGGCGCTTTATTAAGTGTATGGATCCTTTATCAGGTTCTATTCGGATTTAAATATTGGCTGAATACATGGTTTGCTCCAATTAATTCACCATTTGCTTTTGAAGGATACATAGAGGCCTTTGATAAAAGCCAAATAGTTGTTTATCGTAAAGATAAACATTCTGAATTATGGGACATGCATTTGGAGGAATGGACAAGGTATGGCGGAGCGAGTAAAGTACGTGTCCTTGACGAAGAAGTCTACACATGGGAAAAGGATATGGGGTTGTTCTATGAGGAAAACAAGTTTTATGTGTATGGAAGCGTGGGGTTCTATATAATCCAATCTGAGCCGTTTCATGTTACGCTCCTGATTAATCCGGAGGTCGATCTAACCTCTCCGGACTACAAATATTTATCAAAAGCACTGGCAAAATATAGTGACGATGAATTAACCATTCTTCACAGTGAAACAGAGTTGGAGGAGAGAGATCTCCTCTTTTACGAACGAATCTTGGCATATCCCGTAATGTTGCACCAATTTGCTCATCCTCTGCCGTTGAAAAGGGAAGGCACGATTGATTATCGAAAACTGTTGTTATATTATTTTGATTAGACATGACCTAGCAGACTAAAAGGATTCCCTTGCATCCCCCACAAAAGGCGATGCAGACAGCACCACAAAAACTGCCGTCGCACTGGGAATCATCGACATCCGTGAGAATCCGATACAGGACATCTCTGCCCTCAGCAGAGATACTGCAAACGCACTCAACGAAAGAGGAGTATCAGGAAAAAAACAAAGCACAGGAAGAAAATGAACAAGCAGAAAGAGAAGCACTTATAAGAGAGGGAAAATCCTCCGATGAAATTGCCGATTTCTTCAACAATAAGCGCTACCCAAATCATGTTACGCTTAACGGGGATGCGTATTATCGTCTGGGAGAAACAATTATCCGCCCTTATCCGACACGTCAGTTTTGGGACTTTGCAGCCGAAATAGCCTACTCAACCGACGAAAATATGTCGTTCGGCGTTATGAGAGCGTTATATAGAGGCATAACAGGACATTCCCCTTATTCCGCTAACACAAACGCTTATCATTTGGGCAGATTGACAGGCGACATTGCCTCCATGTATCGAAATCGCTTTTGGTATGGGAACAATGGGCGGAGGAATCGCTGCAGGAGCTACTGGTGTAGGTGCAGTAACAACGCCAGCACTTACAGCAGCTGGAGCAGCGGCAATAGCTCATGGTGGAACAAGTATTGTTCGAGCAAGGCAAAATCTTGCAGATGATTTCTCAAAATTTAATGCAAGTACGTCTGGAAACGAACCTACCATAAACAATATTCAATCAAAATTTAGTGGTCTTGGCATAAAAGATGAACGCTATATCAAGAAAAGGGGATGGAGTATTGATTCTATAAAAGATGTTATTAAACGTCCCCATACAACTAGAAAAGCGTTTAATAAATCAACAGGAAATCAGGCTACAGTCTATTATAATAAACAAGGAGATTATGTAGTAATAGACGACACAACTAAAGAGCTAATACAAACTAGTAAGTATGGCGATAAAAATTGGATTCCAGACAGTACAATCCAAAATCTCTATAAGCCGCATGATTAAGGTATAAATATGGAGGTTTTTTATGATTAAGCTCTTGGAAGAAAAATACCAGAAGAAAATTATCATCTACGATGGCATGTATCTATTTTTCAATAGTGTTGCAAAAGATTTTATTAGCACCTGCAAAAATCATAATATACATATAGATTCCCTAGATGCATTTTCTATTACAGGAAGAGGAATTCAACCCGCAATAAGCAACAGTATAACGTTTTCTAAAACAAGTAACTGTTGGGATGAAGCAATATTATTCTTATCAAAAGAGGAAAATTTAGATTTTTTATATGAGATATGGTATGCAGGATATTAATCGGAGTATAACAATTCATTATGACGATATATTCAAGAAGGTTCGTTGTAAATGGATATCCGTCTGCGGAAACGGAACTCACACAGCTTTCTAAACGATGTCGAGCTTCCCATTCAAGCGATGCATCAGACATCAATGGAGGTCGGCTTTGCGGAGCGGCTTTATCTGCAGCACAATACGCTTTATTTCCGTCTGGCACACCGTTTTGGTCGCGGAATGGTTGGAGGCACAGAAAGAGAAGCCCTATGATGACGCTCCAAAGACACTCTATCGGATGTGGCTGCTCGATGTGGACTTTGTGCATCCGTTCGAGTTCAGTCATTGGCCCGCAACATTTACAACATCCTTTCACGGACAGTATACGATGATGGGCGCAACAGTTGGACTCCGTGGCTCGATTGATACCGTCTCCTATGATGTCTTTGCGGGGGCGATGCCCATAAGAAAACCCGAGGGATTCCACACATCGGATGTGACGAGCGGATTCTCCCTCGGGGTAAAGTTCTAAATAAGTCTGGTAGAGGGGCATCGCCCCTCTTTTATTGTTTTATCAACATAAAGTTTAAGCTATATCTGCTCATCTAGGGTGTCAAAATCAAAACTTACGAAAATGCTCGTGAAACCAGTTCCCGTATAGCTTCTGTTTCATATAAACACAAAAAGAGTTCCTGCCGCAGCAGGAACTCCAGTGTATCGTATGTAACTCAGCTCTCGATCAGCTTCAAGAGACCCGGCTGCTCGATGTGCCACTTATCCTTGCGCAGGGAGAAGAGGGCAGGCATATCGACGACGAGTTTATCGTAGCTCTTGCCCGTCTCATACCGCGTGGCGAAGGTCTCCTTCATCCCCGCCTCATCGTGCATCTTCTGATCGTAGGGGAACATGGGGCTCGGGATAACAGCGAAGTCATTCGGCTGACCGGGGATGTCATACGCCCAGAACGTCGCCTCGTTGATATCCTCAACGCTCTCGAACTTCGGCATGGTCTTCCCGTTCTCCGTCGCCGCATGATCCGAGCAGATGAGGAGGTGCAGCGCATACTTCTCGATGAGCGGTTGACAGAGCTCCGCTCCTCGCTCGGGTGAGAAGGTCTCACGCAGCGCATGATAGTCGTCCAAGAGATCCTGCCAGATCGGCTTGCTCTCAAGCAGGGCATCGAGGTCGATCTCATCTTCCTCCGGCTCAGGTTCCGGTGCAGGCGCAGGCTCCGGTTCAGGTTCCGGCTCTGGTTCAGGCACGGGCGGGGGAGGTGCCGCTGCCGGGAGCAATCTCAGCTCCTCCATATCTGCGGCGAGCTGCTTCGCCTGTTCCTCAAGCGCCTGAAGGCGCGCATCAAATCCCTGTACCTGCTCTTTTAGTCCGGCAACTTGGATCGCCGTCTGGCTGTCCTTTGCAACAGATGCCTGAATTTCCGCCGAAAGACGCTCTGCCTCTGTGCGCAGCCACGAAACATGTCCCTCGATGACATCAACCGTACCGCCCGTCTGCCGCCATGCATAGTGCGTCGCAACACCGGCAATCGCAACACTCGCCACGACGAGGACGAAGGAAAGCAACGTCATCACATCTGCCATCATGGGGTGAATGAACCCCACCGCCTGTGCGGCGCTTGCCGCTGCCTCAGTTTCCATCGATCATCAACCCTTTCCACCCTCTCTGCTCGTAAGGAATTACGTTAAACACATATCCTTATAAATTCTCTGTCCCATCCCTAAAATCCTGCTAAAGAACTGCCCCACAGACAGAAAAAGAGCCGCCCCGCGCGAAGCGACTCTTTCGTTTGAAATCAGGCTGCCACGTAATGAATCAGCACGCGCCGACGAGTGCAGCACCGAGGTTCTTGCTGCCCTCGATCCCCTCATCATCCGGCTCATTCTCGACAATGAAGGTATCCACGAGCTTTGCGCCCGCGTCCTTCGTACGCTCGGACCACGTCTCCATCCATGCGCCGGCGCCCCAGCCCCACGAGCCGAAGAGCACGACCGGCTTGCCGGAGAGTTTGCCGCTTTCGACCGCCTCTGCGAAGAACGGCTCATACGAGCCCTCCTCCAGCTCCTCAGCGCCCATCGAGGGACAGCCGAGTGCGAGCCCGTCATAGCCGTCGATCTGATCCACGGAGAAGCTGTCTACCTCGAAGCACTCAACGTCAGCGCCCGCACCCTGCGCCCCCTCGACGACAGCCTCTGCCATCTTCTGCGTATTGCCCGTGCCGGACCAGTACACAACCGCTACCTTTGCCATATGAAATCCTCCTCACAGAATCCCGAGAGATGCAGGAGACGGATAAATTCAGCACCGATTGGGCGGGCTTCATTTTATCAGCGATTCCATTCTCTCTCTTTATACTGCCTGCACCAACTCGGCAAGGGGGCGTCCCGCCTCCAGCCGCGTACAGAACTCCTGAGTACAGGCCGAGTACTGCTCAAAGAGAGCACGTGCCTCCGCCTCGTTCGTGTAGACCTTCCAGTATCCGCTGCAGACAAAGTCCTGTCCCCGCCGTGTGATGAACCCGCGCACATCCTCCGGCGGATAGCCGAGGAAGAGCCCGATCTCAGGCGGAAGTGTCTTGCGCACGCGCATGCGCAGACGCAGGAACTCGAGCCGCTCCTCCATGCTCTCTGCGATGCGGTAGCCTGCCTCGCACAGGATCTCCTGTGCCTGAGGCGATTCAAGTGCACGCGCGACAAGCTCCGCCCGATAGAAGAGAATGAGAACGTACTCCGCGCCCTCCGCTACGCTGAACATCGAGATCCCCTTGCAGGAAAAGCAAGGTTCATAGGCCGCGAGCAGCGCATCAAAATCCTGAAAACGGCTCTTTTGGAACGACAGCAGGCTTCCCGCCGTCAGACCCGCCAGCAGGGGTGCAGCATGATAGCCGAGCAAATGCTCAAAATCTGGACAACGCATGGTAATATCCCCCTCCGCGCTGAGGCGCAACAAGCACCCCCCTAAAAATCGTTTGGCACTTCATTATATCGCAAACGATTCTCATTAGCAAGGGTTTTCTCATGGAGGAGAATGTTCTGCTATGGTCTGCATCTATTATAGCCGAGATTGCCCCCAGTGACAACAGAATCTTTTTTATTTATCAATAGCTGTATCTCATACGCGCTGTGTGTGAAAACATTGACAAAAAACTGCGTGTGTGCTACGTTTAATCCGAATCTCAGTCAAAGGAAAACGACCATATGATACACCTGAAAAACATTGTAAAGACATACGAAGGGGACATCCACGCGCTGCGCGGGATCGACCTGCGCATCGAACGCGGTACGATCTACGGCATCATCGGTCTCTCTGGCGCGGGCAAGTCCACACTCATCCGCTGCATCAATATGCTTGAGCGTCCGACGAGCGGCGCGGTGCTGATTGATGGGCGCGATCTCATGCAGATGAGTGAGCGCGAGCTGCGCGAGGAACGCCGCCGCATCGGCATGATCTTTCAGCATTTCAATCTGCTGTCCTCTGCGACGGTCTATGACAACGTCGCGTTCCCCCTGAAACTCGCAGGGAAATCGACGGATGAGATCAAGCCGAAGGTCACAGAGCTGCTCGCCCTCGTTGGACTCGGCGACAAGGCGGATGCCTACCCGAGCCAACTCTCGGGCGGACAAAAGCAGCGCGTCGGCATTGCACGTGCCCTCGCGAGCGATCCGAAGGTGCTGCTCTGCGACGAGGCGACCTCCGCGCTCGACCCGCAGACGACAAAGTCCATCCTCGCACTCATCCGCGACATCAACCGCCGCATGGGGCTGACCGTCGTGGTCATCACGCATGAGATGCAGGTCATCAAGGATATCTGCGACCGCGTTGCTGTCATCGACGGCGGTGTCATTGCCGAGGAGGGCGACGTGGTGGATGTATTCACCGCACCGCGCGAGCCGATTACGAAGGAGTTCATCAGCGTGCTCCTCTCGAACGAGCTGCCGACGGCATTTCGCGGCAACCCGATCACGCACGAGCCGTCCACGGACAGCTATATGCTTCTGCGCCTCACCTTCCTTGGGGAGAGCGCGGATAATCCCGTTCTCGCGGATATGATCCGCCGCTTCCCCGATATCGAGGTCACGATGCTCTTTGGCACGCTCGATCAAATGAAAGATCTGCCGTTCGGACGCATGATCATCGGCATGCGCGGCGCGCGCGCTGAGATCGAGGCAGCGATCACATATCTTTCCGCACAGCATTTGAAACAGGAGGTGATCGGCTATGTCCGCCGAAATTCTGCCGCTCCTCTCTAAGGCGCTGGGCGAAACGATCTACATGGTGCTCGTCAGTATGGCGATCTCAACCGCCATCGGCGTACCGCTCGGCGTACTCCTGCACGTGACGGGCAAAGGAGAAATCCTCGACGCGCCGATGGTGAACCGCATGGTCGGCGCAGTGGTCAACGCGGTGCGCTCCATCCCATTTATTATTCTGATGGTGGCGATCATCCCACTGACACGTCTCATCGTGGGTTCTGCGATCGGTACAACGGCGGCGATGGTACCGCTCGTCATTGCCTCCGTCCCCTTCATTGGACGGCAGGTGGAGACCTCGCTGCGCGAGGTACCGCACGGTCTGATCGAGGCAGCGCTCGCGATGGGCGCGACACCGATGCAGATCATCACACGCGTGCTGCTCCCTGAGTCCATGCCCGGCATTGTCAGTCAGCTCACCACCGTCATCATCGCCCTCGTTGGCGAATCGGCGATGGCAGGTGCGATCGGCGGCGGCGGTCTCGGCGACCTTGCGATCCGATACGGCTACCAGCGTTTTCGTCCCGACATCATGATCGCAACCGTCGTCATTCTCATTGTTCTCGTCCAGCTCGTGCAGCTCATGGGCAATGCCCTTGCCGCACGGCTGAATAAGAGATAATCGCATTGTTATACCCAGGGTGCGATGCCCAGAAGTGAACCCTAGTGAAGCAAGTGAGTAAACTACACATTCTGCTCCTCTGCGGATTTCTTTTGTTTAAGCGAAACGCGTTTGAAATCCGCATGTACTGCAGATACGTGTACGATCACTTGCGCAACAAGGCGTTCGCGTTGGACATCGTACGACGAACATTAAGGAGGTCTTTATGAAGAAACTACTCACTCTCGTCCTCGCTCTGAGCACGCTCGCCCTCGTCGGCTGCGGCGGCGGCGCGGACAACAGCAGTGCAAAGTCGGAGAAGGTCATCAAGGTCGGTGCCTCCCCCGTTCCCCACGCCGAAATCCTCGAGGTTGTGAAACCCGAGCTCGAAAAGGACGGCATAAAGCTCGAGATCGTCGAGTTCAACGACTACGTGCAGCCGAACCTCGCGACGAACGACAAGGAGATCGACGCAAACTTCTTCCAGCACGAGCCGTACCTCAAGAACTTCGTCACAGAGCATCCGGAGCTGAAGCTCGCGAACGTTCTCGGTGTCCACGTCGAGCCGATGGGCATTTACTCGCACAAGATCAAGAACATCAATGAGGTCAAGGACGGCGCACAGGTCTCGATCCCGAGCGATCCGACGAACGGCGGCCGCGCCCTGCTCCTCCTCGAGCGCGCAGGACTCCTGAAGCTGAAAGACGGTGTCGGTGCTGCCGCGACTGTACAGGATGTCGTGGACAATCCGAAGCATCTGAGCTTCAAGGAGATCGAGGCGCCGCAGCTGCCGCGCACGCTCGACGATGTGGACATCTCTGTCATCAACACGAACTGGGCGATGCAGGCGGATCTCGTCCCGACGCGCGATGCTCTCTTCATGGAGGACAAGACCTCTCCGTACGTCAACATTCTCGTCGTCCGTCAGGGCGATGAGAACCGCCCTGAGATTCAGGCGCTCATGAAGGCACTCCACTCCGAGGCGGTCAAGAACTTCATCAATGAGAAATACAAGGGCGCGATCATCCCCGCATTCTGAGGATGTCCGCAACAACACACAGGAGAACCGCACGGCTCTCCTGTGTTTTTGTTTCCATATATCCGCCTATATGATAGAATAGAACCGTATTTCACGATGAGAGGAAACCGCAGATATGGAACAACGATGGATCAATCCCCCCTTTTATGACCAATGGATGTACCGCATCCTAATCGGTCTTGCATTCGCTTCAAACATCTCAACGGGAGCGTCGTCGGTGTTGGTTGCACTCGGCATCCTGCTCGTACTGGTTCAGGCCGTACGCACGCGGACTTTCCCCGCGCTGGATACGGGCATGCTGAAGGCTGTCCTCATCTATCTCGGCATCTGGATCATCTGCGGCCTCGCCTCACGCGAGCCGAATATATCTGTTGCGGCAGTAGGCAGCACGGCACACCGCATCCTTCCCGTATTTCTCGCACTGCTCTGCGTACGCAGCAAAAAACAGATCGGCGGCATCATCCTCGCCTTTTCTCTTTCCGTATGCATCAACAACATAACGGCATTTGCCCAACTCTATACGCACGGCATAATGTGGCGGCCGAGCGGCTTCGTGCATACCCCGACATTTCTAGCCAGTCACCTGCTGATGGCGATTCCCGTGTTCTGCTTCTTTGCACAGCAAGAATATATGCGGCGTTTTCAGCGGCCGCTGCTCGCGCTCGCCGCCCTCTCGGGCGTACTGCTCGTTCTGACGCAGACGCGCGGCGCATGGCTTGCCGCTGCAGGAACGCTGCTCCTCTTATTCGTACTCGCGCCGAAACTGCGCCGCCTGCTGCTGATCGCAGGCGTGATCGGCACTCTGCTGCTTGGTACGGTCCTCGCGTTCTCTCCCATGTATGCATCGCGGTTTTCATCCATCTCGGATACGAAGCACACCTCGAATCGGGAACGCATCTACATGTGGCAGGCAGCCATCGAGATTTTTCAGGATTACCCTATCCTCGGCGTCGGAATGGAGGAATACGGATATTATTACAACGCCATCTACATTCCGGATGCAGCAGTTGAACGACCGACCAATCCAAACGATCCGAAGACAGGACACACGCAGCCGCACAACAATTTTCTCCAGCATCTTGCCGAAGGCGGCATCTTTGGTGCAGCGGCATTCCTCATCCTGCACGGCTATCTGCTCTGTCGCCTTTGGCGCCAGTTCCGCATGGAGCGAAAGAAGGGGCTCCCATCCTATGCCCTCATGGGGCTTCTCATCTTTGCCGGTATTCATCTGGAGGGACTCACGGACACGAACGTCAACCAAGTCTCCATCGGGCGCGAATATTGGCTGCTGATGGGTCTCATACTTGCTGCCGGAAAAATGGGCCAGCAGTTGGAGGACAAGCCCCACAACGCACAGATATAAAATCTAATCGCCCATTTTGAATACACAAAACGGGCATCATATGATAAAATCTCTCATTATGAACCAGATTCTCAACAAACTCTCTGCGCTCAAACGCCGTGAACAGATCTACGGCATCCGCAATCCGCTCACCTACGACTTTCTCCACCACAACCTGCACCATCTGCACGTTCTTCTCTTTCACAGCGCTGATCAGCAGGACTTTACGCGTGGAGCGATCCTGCGCCAACTGCTCATCTTCATGCTGCCCATCCTGCTCTCTCAGTTCCTTCAGCAGTTCTACACGATCGCAGACACGGCTCTCGTTGGGCAGGTGCTCGGTGCACAGGCACTTGCCGCCGTCGGCACGGCGAGCCTCATCCTCTCTGTGCTGGTCAACTTCTTCATCGGATTCTCGGCGGGGCTGAGCATTCTCGTTTCGCATCTCTACGGAGAAAAGGAGTATGCCCGTCTGAGTGCGCTCGTGCAGAGCATCTTCGTCACGATTGTCCTATTCGCCGTGCTCTTCACGGCAGCAGGCATCGTGCTGACCGAGCAGCTGCTCGCGGCGCTCGCCACCCCCGCCGATCTCATCCCGCAGGCAAGCCTCTATCTGCGCATCACCCTCGGCGGAATACTCGCACAGCTTCTCTACAATACGGCAAGTGCAGTCCTGCGCGCACTCGGCAACACGACGAGTACCCTGCACTACCTCGCTACCGCCGTCCTGCTCAACATCGCGCTCGATGTCCTGCTCCTGATCGCCGTTCCCTGCGGCATTGCAGGTGCGGCTGCTGCGACCGTCACCGCACAGGCTGCGGCGGCACTGCTCGCCCTGCGAAAGCTCCTCCGTCTGCGCGGCGCGTGGCAGTTTCACCTCCATCGCCCCTTCTTTCAGCCCGTGCATCTCCTGCCCATCCTCGGCACGAGCATTCCTGCGGGACTGCAGGCAGTCTTTATGAGCATCTCCTCGCTTGTCATCCAGGCCTACATCAACTCCTTCGGCTACGCGGCGATGGCGGGCATGACCGTCTACGCGCGCGTCGAGGGCTTCCTCTACTATCCCCTCTTCGCGTTCGGCATTGCCCTCACAAGCTTCATCGGGCAGAATGTCGGTGCTGGTGACCTTACACGTGTGCGGGCGGGGCTGCGGGCGAGTCTCAGGCTTGCGGGGGGCGGTGCAATGGGGATGGCACTTGTCGCGGGACTCTGTGCCCCCATGCTCATCTCTCTCTTTACTGATGATCCCGCCGTTGCCGAAAACGCGCTCGATGCCGTCTGGTACACATTCCCCTTCTACTGGCTCTACGGCATCAATCAGATCTACATCGGCGCAATCCGCGGACTCGGCAACACACTCTATCCCATGATGACCGCACTTGTCTCCTACTGCCTCTTTCGCATCGCGTGGTGCTGGGGCTGGGACATGCTCGGCCTGCACTCCATGCACATCGTCTACAGCGCCTACAGCGCAAGCTTCTTCGTCATGGCAGCGCTGCTGCATTTCGGGTGCAGACGCGCACTGCGCAGCGCACAGCAAATTTCTACAGAAAAAGGTCTTGCCGCACGCACATAGGTGCATGGCAAGACCTTCTTTTACAGAGCTACGGTGTTGCGGGTGTTTCCTCGCTCACGGCGCTGCGCCGGACCATGTCGCCGACGCGCAGGTCGTAGGTGAGCGCCTGCTTGTGCAGCGTCTCGGCACGCGCAAACTCCTCCGGCAGCCCTGTGTCGAGACCGCGTATAAAGCTTTCGTACGAGGCAATGGAGGCCTCCGTCGACGCCTTTCGTTGGGCAGCAAGATACGCAGCGCCGCGCGGAATCTCCACGGCATCGAGCTCGCGCTGATATTTTTTCAGCAAGGGGATCACATCATCCTGCAGAAGGCGGATGAGCGCCCTGCGGTGCTCGGTCGTATAGGTTCCCCACGCCGTCTCCGTCAGGTAGAGAAACTCGTACTGCGTGCTGCGAAAGACGCCGTTATAGCGGTCGACGATGGGACGCGTCGCCTCGATGTAGCGCGTAACATCGCTGCCCGCCGCCATCTGTACCGCCTCGAGGTAGGCGCGGTAGTTCACCACGCGAACGACCTGCCAGCCCAGATCGCCTTTCTCCATGCGCAGCTGCAGCGGAAACTCAAGCCCCGTCCCCTCGTCCACGACGGTCAGCATTGCTACGGCGCCGCTCCCGTCGCGCGTAACGTCTCCAATACTGAGGACGCTGGTGTCCCGCAGATGGCTGCACTCCATCAGATACTCAAAGTCGATGCCGAGCTGACGGCCTTTGAGCGCATTTACGCCCTCCGGCTCTGCCCATACAGAATTTTGGACGGCATTCTCGATCGTGTACGTCAGCCCCTCGGCAACACTCCCCTTGATGCGCTGATAAAATTTTCCGGAGGCGCTGCGCTCCGACTCCGACAGTCTCGTGTCGCGCGAAAAGAGCACATAAGTGAGGTCATCGTAGCCCGCGTCCGCAACCGCCGCGATATTCACGCGGCGTTGGAACGCCGCCAGATCATGCTGCTCCACCGCAGCAGCCGCCTGTGCGAGTGCGTACTCGGGACGCTGCATGTAGTAGCCGAGGTACCATGCAATCGCTGCAATCGTCAGGGTGATCAGCCCCGCCGCCATCTTGAATTTTCGTGCGTGTGCCTTGCGCCGCCGTGCGAGCCGCACGCGCCACGCAAATTCATCCAGGGGCATTGCCCCACCTCCCTTCGCACAAATACAAACGCTGTCATTATATCATTGAAGATTCATTTCACGCAACTATATTGAAACAACCTCGTCATAATCCATCACTCCTTAATATTAACAAAATATAAGTTATATTCTCTTATTGACAAAATTATACAAGTCGTATTAATATAAACATAAAAATTGAATATAAGAGGAAATAGGCGTCGAGAGACTTAAACTGGAATTCGGTATAAGCCGAAGCGGTCCCGCCACTGTAAGGTAGAGTCTTCACACAACAATGTCACTGGAGCAATCTGGGAAGGCGTGTGCAGACGATGACACCAAGCCAGGATACTTACCTATTTCGACATCACCGTCGGCTTTTGCGGATTTCAGAAGCCGGTACCTGCGAGCGATGGGTAGGGGATTTTGTCGATACTTCATGACAAGACATCTCCGGTTGTATTTAGTACACCGGGTTTTCTTTTCTTATGAAAAAAGTCCGTCTAAACCAATCCTGGTCGCAGACGGACTTTTTTTCATGAAAGAACCGGTTCGTCCATAACTTATTATCTATATATTTCAAAAACATAATTTATATGACGATTGGAGAGAACGGAGGCTTTCCCATGTCGGAAAAACAGAAAAAGAAGAACCTCCTCGCGGGTGTTCTATGGATGCTGCTTGCAGGTGTGTTCTGTCATCCTGCCGCTGCCGCAGAACATACTTCGGCATCTGCGGCAGGTGCCAAAGACAACGCCGCATCTGATGCTTCGCCAATGGAGATGCCGGCAACGGGAACGAATATGCCGTTGGAATACACAACGCCGGACATCACCGTCGAGGCGAAGCGTCCCGCGTGGGAGGAGATCCTCTCTCCCGGCACCGTAACCGTCATCCGCCCTGAGGAGTTCAAGGGCGAGCAGAAAACCCTGCCGGACTTTCTGAAAATGGTGCCAGGCGTGCATGTGCGTGAGGTGCAGGGCAAGGGGCAGTATACGACCGTAACCGTACGCGGCTCGACAGCAGCGCAGGTCGGAGTCTTCGTCGACGGTGTGCTGACAAACCTCGGCGGCGATGCGGCGGTCGACATCTCGACGATCCCCGTCAGCAACGTCGAACGCATCGAGGTCTACCGCGGCTATATCCCTGCACGTTTTGCGGGCACGTTCATCGGCGGAGTCATCAACGTCGTGACAAAGAAACCGGCAGAGGCGCACGGGTCTGCCGAGATCGGACCGAGCTCATTCGGCGGGAAGAAAGCATCGGTCGAGGTTACGGCACCCGTCGGCAGCGGCAGTCTGCTTTTCGGATTCAATCACGAGTCGCGTGACGGCGATTTCCCCTACCGCAGCTATGCGGCGGATCAGTTCTATACAAATACCGGAATTGGGCGGCAGATTGTGGAAACACGGGTGGAACTGCAAGGTTATCTCGCTATGACGCCGGCAGAGAGAGCCGCATATGATATTGCAAATGGCGCCGGCGCATGGCAGCAGATGGTAGATGATTGTATCCAGTGGCTCGAAGACAACGGCGGTCGCTTGGTGACAGCCGCCGACGATCCCGAGCGCCGCCGTAAATACAACGACTACAGCAATTCGGATCTTCTCGTCAAATGGCAGAATGATGACTGGATGATCAAGGGAACATACAAGACTGTCGATCGACATCTGCCGGACAGCCTCTGGGTTGATTATCGAAGCTATTTCGATATGATTCAGCCGGGGCTTCTCGTGGATAAATACGATCTCTATAAATACGACAAGCGGCATCAAAAAATCAGTGCAGCGGAGCTGCTCGTACAGCGACGCTATATAGGGAAACGCTATGAATGGGGTTGGATGATTGACTATCTAAGCCAGAGCAAGGATTACCGTGCCGAGAATATTCACGACGGTCTGCGCTATATGATTAAGATTCCCATGAGGGAGTGGAGCCGCTATCGTTCGAAGAAATACAATGTGCAGATAGACGGCACCTACGAGCTCAGCAAAAACAACATGCTCGACTTCCAGATGAACTACTCGCATGAGCGCATGAATATCGACGGCGACGGACTTGATGAGGTCATCGACGATGTGCAGGCGGGCATTGGGAATCTCTGGGCGCAGATGCGCAACCAGTTCGATCAGAACATCTTCAATGTGCAGCTGCAGGATACGATCACGCTCGATAAAAAGAAGACGTGGCAGCTGACGCCCGCCGTCCGCTACAACCGCTCGCAGATCATTGGCTACAGTCAGTTTGGACGCTTTAACCCTCTCAAAACGTACCGTTGGGTTCATCCGAAGGACAGTCAGGTCGATTCCAAGGTGACGTGGCAGCTCGCACTCAAGAAGGAGTTCAACGACCACTTTACGATGCGCATGACGGGCGGCACCTACTTCCGCCTGCTCAACATGTATGAGATCGCGGGCGACGGCGCGGGCATCATGCCGGCACCGATGGACTATAAGGGGAGCGGCGCCAAATTTCCGCAGCCAGAATACGGCAAGCAGTTCGATCTCAGTGTCATATGGGACGGCAAGTTCCTTGGCTCGGACAATCGAACAACGCTCACCTATTTCTGGCGCGACACGCAGCGGATGCTCTACCTCTACCGCGCGGGGCTCAACTACAGCTCCTACTTCAACGACATGCGCGGTAAGGCACACGGCATTGAGCTGCAGACGAATTTCCACTGGAAGAAGTTTGATCTCGATATCGAAGGCACGCATCTCAACATAGCGGCGCAGCGCAGGGATTCCTCTCCGGGGGTCCATTACGACTGGTTCGAAGTGCGTCCGACCTACCAGCCAAGATGGGAGGGCAATATCCGTCTGACCTATCGCCCGACGGAGAAATGGCTCTTCTTCGGCGAGGCGCACTATGTCTCGCAGTACTACACGCACTATGCCATCCCACAGGTCAGAGATCCTGTAGAAAAGGAACTTGCCGGCAGACCAAGAGCGGCGTTGAAGACGATCAACCTGGGGCTCAAGTGGTCGCCGAAAAAGGATATGACGCTGACCCTCGGATGCAATGATGTCTTCGACGCGGCATCCAAGCTGAAGGTGCACAGCGTGCAGCGCTACTTGAGCGAACCGAGCTGGGTAAACATCGAATATCCGCTGCAGGGACGCAGCTATTATATTAGTTTCCGCTATGAATTCTAAGGAGGAGAAGCTATGAAGACGTATCTTGGAAAACGACAACGCCTGCGTCTCGCTGCTCTCGTTGTGGGCGGACTGCTCTGCAGTACGACGGCGAACGCGGCGAACCTCGTCTCGACCATTCCATCGGACTACGGCAACAGTGAAATGGGCGCAGTCACCGGTTCACGTGTGACGACGGACATTGACGCAACGCCTCATGCAGGTGTGCTGAAGAACCTCAACCGCGATCCTGCGTCCTTTGGATTCCATCAGAAGGGCAAGAGCATGATCCTGCTGCGCCAGTATACCTACAGCACGACAGAGCTGGAGAACACCTCTCTGATCGACCCGAACTCTGCTGGTGCAGCAGCGAGTGCGGCAACCGGAAAGACGACGGCAGTACCGAATATGCATGCGGCTGCGGCAAGCGACGAGTATATCTACATGACCGGCTATGATCTCGGTCAGATCGGTGTCGTGCGCCAAAACGGCAAGCGATTGATGGAAAACAAAAGAGCTGTTGTCAACCTCAAGAATGACATCAAGCAGTACTGCGGCTACAACTTCACCGAGACGTTCAAAAACCTCGACGAAGATTCAAAGGGCGAGAAAGGCAAAACCTACACGGGTGACCCTGCAAAAGCACAGGTGCACGGTGAGGCACTTCTCGTTGATGGGCGAAGACTCTACGTAGCGGCATCCGTCAACCCGCTCGCGGGCTACGATCCCTACGACGACGGCTTCCTGATGCAGTACGACATTCAGGACGACGGCACCCTGAAGTTCGGCAGCTATACGCGCATCAGCCGCAACATCGATCAGGGACGTCTCAATAAGTTCAACGATCACATCCTCGTCTCCTGCATCGGCGGGTATCAGCACTACAACGGGACAGGCAATACGCACTATACCGCGCTCAATATCGCCAAGATCGATCAGAATACGGGGCGCATCCTGGGCACGGAGCAGCGCCGCGCCTCGATTCCGAATCACGTCAAGGGCACCGGCGAGGATATGCGTGATCTGAAGCTTCTCCCGGATGGCACCGCCTATGTCATGACGTACAATCTCAGCCCGTCCGGCAGTCAGATCAATGCGCATGTCTACAAGACGACCATGTCCAATCTGATGTCGGAACACCCAGACGATTGGCAGGAAGTCGCTGTTGCAAGCCAGCAGGAAGGCTGGTTCGGCAAGCTCAACGCCGAATACTATACGAAGCGTCTCTGGCTGGAGCTTGGTGATACTCTGCAGGCCTATACAGACGGCGATGATACGGCAAAACACATATGGCAGGCGAAGGATTTCTCCGACAACAAGGCATTCAGCCGCTTCAACAAGATCACAATGATCGAGCCAGACCGAGTCTACGGAAATACAGCATCCGTCGTCATGACACTGCCTGCGGAGCTGGGCGGCGACACGACGGCAGCAACGGTGAATGAAAATGCCGTTTGGAAGAACAGTGCTGCATTCAGTGATACAATCACGACGCAGCAGAGCTGGAACATCGATACCGTTGTCAGCATCGGCAAGGACAAGCTCGGCGACAAGTCGACGAATGTGCTGGCGGCGATTTCTGCAACGGACAGCAGGCCTCTCAATATCAATGCAGGGGAAAATATCCTGCAGCTGCAGGTAGAAAACACCGTGGGGAATCCGACGGGGATCTACGCCAGAGGAGCAGATCTCACGGTAAGTGCGAAGAAGGGCATCAACATCCTCACACGGGGAAGTGAGGGCGGAAATTCCCTGACGAATGCTGTTCAGCTCGATGCACTGAAGAATAAGGCGACAAAGCTCACCATCAATGGGCCGCTGAATATCTCCATGACGGGCGGACTTGGCGGCAACGGTGTCGCAATCCAAAAGAGTGACCGCTTCGGTGAGAAGTCCTATGAGGCGCGCCTTGCCTCGGCGATTCGCATCAACGGCAATCTGAAGATTGCAGGCACAGAGACTGACAAGTGGGGCATCCCGCTCAACCGTGAAAATGTATTCTCCCGCTTTAACAACGCTGGCATCCTCACGCAGGTCGAAAAGAGCGATGTGACCGTAGACGGTGATGTGGATATGACCGTCTATGGCAACGGCGTGACGACGAATGCCAAGGACAGCAGCGTACACATTGCAGGCGGCGGATCGATCCAGGTGCCCGCCGGTATGCGGTACAGCTACTATGCACTTGCTGCCTATCAGGGCGCAATCTCCATGAATATGGGCGACGACGGGACGAAACCCGGCAACCCCAAAGAAGGAAAAGCGCTCGCTGACGTAAAGCTCGACGGCGACCTATTTGCACTGCCCACGGGCAGACTCGACGTTGCCCTTATGACGGACAAGTCCTATCTGCACGGTCTCGTCGATAACGGCGGCACGGCGAATCTCTACCTGCAGAACGGTGCAAAGTGGCTCAACGAAGCCCGAAACGAGCGCTACTACCAGGACGATGAGGATATGGGCGCAGGCACGATGGCTGCGGTAAGAACACGGACCGGCGGAGCCGTCGGGAAGGTCTACAATGCGCAGAGTCACGTCACGAACTTTGTTGGCGGTGCGACGGAAGCGCAGCGCGGCATCATCTACCAGAAGAATGCCAATCCGCTGACGATCGACAAGTACAGTGGACATACAGCGGCAGTCTATTCGCATGATGCAGCAACGCCGACGCAGTTCAAGGGCGGCGAAATCATCATCAAAAAGGCGAACGCGGATACGAAGAATATCTTTACACTCTTTACTGACGGCGGCGGCGTAACGACAGGAAACCAGAGTGCCGTGCTCAACGCGCTTGCGAACAAACTGTCCTATCAGAGTTTTGCCGAGAACAAACTTTTGGGAAAACTCTCGATCGGCGAGAGCCTGACGACCTCCACCATCAACGGGGAAATCACCTTTGGCAACGAGACGGGAAGCTATGCGGGCGGCACTACACCGCCGAAACCGCCGAGCACGGAGCAGACGAAGACGGAGTTTACAAAACGACTCTTCGGTACGGCTTCGGATCAGGAATACGTTGATGCGAATGTTCGTCAGCCAGATGGAACATATCGATTCTCGAAGGATTCAAACATCAGCTATGCCAATACGGACGACGAGGATGCTGGCGTCATCAGTCCCACGGAAGATGTGAAGATTGATGCATCGGGTCATACTCTTACTGTTGAAACAAAGGTGCAAGGAGCACAAAAATCAGCAGCCATCAAGAATACAGGAAAAAAACTCAATATTACAGCAGATGCGCTTCGATTGTTCACGAACAAAAATGAAGTGAGTGATGCTATATTTTCTTGGGGTATTCTGAATGAGAGCGGAACAACCAATATTTCAGGGCTGACAGAAATAGACACAACCGGATATAATTCGAGCCGTGCTGTGGAAGCAACTGAAGGAACGGTAACACTCGAGGGTCTGAAAGCAAAGGTGGCAGCCTACGATGATGCGGCGGCACTTTTCACCGGCTCAACGGGACAGATCCATGTCAACGCAAAAGATGGCAGCGCAGGCAACAAGACGGTGAAGATTGACGGCAACGTGGGTGCTATGGGTGAAGCGAGCCGCATTGATGTCGCTATGGTAAACAAAGATTCTGGAGTGAATGGTCTTGCCTTTGGTAAGGGGAAGATTAACTTCTGGCTGCAAAACGGTGCTGTTTGGAACAATGAGCAATATGGCGGGACAGTGCCTGACAAAGAGGATAACCAGCTTGGGTACGATTATGATTATACCTTCGCCGGCAGCCGACTTTCCTCTTTACGGGGCGGCAACGATGCCAACAATGCGGGCGTGATCTTCCAGAAAAACAACAAGGATATCACGATCGATAATTACAGTGGCCATACACGTGTATTCTATGAGCATGATGCCGCAGCGCCAACGACAATCAAGGGCGGCGACTTCCGTATCAAGAACGCAGCGGCGGGCAGTGGCATTACACTGACGACAGACAGCAGCGGTCTCAATACGGAGTCAACGAAAGCCACAGACAAGAATCTCGTGAGCGCAACGCTCAATGCCCTTGCAAACAAGCTCTGGTACACAGCATACACAACGAATGAGCGCAACCTCACAGGAAAGGTTGAGATCGCGGAAGGTCTGACCTCTTCGTCTGCGAGTAAGCGGCTCGAAAACATCACATTTGATACGGCGAGCGGGCAAGGCCGCTATGTCTATACGCCGCAGTCGGAGGCGACGACCGACCCGATTAAGGAATCGGAGACTCTGTCCTATGATCGTCAGGCACTTGCGACAGCGCCAAATACCAAGGGTGGTCGTATTGTCTCCGGCCTCTATACGGATAACACGGCGTACGATAAGCAGCACCCGATGGTCGTCGATATGAACGGGCATAGTCTGCACATTGAGGCAAACAGTAAGAACCAAATTGCCAGTGCGATTCACGGCGGCAACAACAAGTACATTCGAATTGTGAACAGCGGTGAGAAGAAGGCACTGACCATCAAGGCATCGAATACGGATACACGTGCAGCGAACGGCATCCAGACGGAGGCGAATGGCCATATCCATATCCAGGGGCCTGTCGTCATTGAGGACGTTCATACCAAAGGATACAATGCGGCGGCGATCCAGACGAATGGAACCATCGGCTCCCCGAGTGATGTCATGATCGACGGCGATCTCACCGTGCAGTCCGTGCGGGCCGATCGTGTGGATACGAAAAACAAGGGCGCAGACGATGGGAGGAATGTGGCCGGGCTTAAAACGACAGCGGATGAGTCCAAGATCACGGTCAAGGGCAATGTCGATATTCAGAATATCAAGGGAAGCGTACTCCAGACAATCGGTGCAGACAGCGTGATAGATGTCGGCGGCGGTACGATTTCGGCTGCTGAGGATGCCGATCATATGAAGCAGTACCGTGCTGTCCGTGCTGAAAAGGGCACGGTGAATATTAACACGCCCGAAGGTGTCAGCGGGAGCAGAAAGACAAACATCACGGGCGATATATATGTCACGCGTGAGTACGGAAAGAAGGTCGTCGAATACAGCGGCGGTCAGCTTGTAGATTTTGACAAGAAGGGCATGCTGAACGTCTCGTTGACGACGGCAGATTCCTCATGGACGGGTGCGGCGACATATGATGTCAATCGGGCAGACTTCGGGACGGGCGGCTTCACAGCGCACGATGTGGGGCAGTTCAACTTGACTCTGCAGAATGGCGCACACTGGACAAATGAACAGAGATCCGGTGTTACGGACAAATGGCTGGGCAGCCGACTTTCCTCTTTACGGGGCGGCAACGATGCCAACAATGCGGGCGTGATCTTCCAGAAAAACAACAAGGACATCACGATTGATAATTACAGCGGCCATACACGTGTATTCTACGAGCATGATGTCGCAACGCCAACGACGATCAAGGGCGGCGACTTCCGCATCAAGAACGCAGCGGCGGGCAGTGCCATCACGCTGACGACGGACAGCACGGGACTCAATACGGAGTCGACAGAGGCGGCGGACAAGAACCTTGTCAGTGCAACGCTCAACGCTCTTGCGAATAAGCTCTGGTACACGGCATATACAACGAACGAGCGGAATCTCACGGGCAAGGCGGAGATCGCCGAGGGTCTGACGACCTCGTCCGCGAGCAAGCGCGTTGAGAATATCACGTTCAACGAGTCGACGGGGCAGGGCAGCTATGTCTATACGCCGCAGGCGGAAGGACAGACGAAGACGGAGTTCACCAAGCGGCTCTTTGGCACGACTTCGGATCAGGAATATATTGACGCCCATGTCCGTCAGGCAGACGGCACATACCGCTTCACGAAAGATTCGACCATCACATATCAAAACGGATCGAATATGAACCGCGGCGCGATCAAGCCGAACGCAGATGTGCAGATTGATGCTGCAGATCGCGTGCTGACGGTCAAGAGCGGCGGCAAATCCGCGAGTGTCAAGGAATCCGCCGCCATCTCAAACGATGGGAAGGATCTTGACATCGCGGCCAAAACGCTGAAACTGCTGGTGAACGACACGACCTCGGCGGCACCGCTGCAATCCGCTTGGGGCATCCGTACAACGGGCGGTACGACCGAGGTGACCGGCACGACGGAGATTGATGTCGCCGGCACAAAGGAGAGCAAGGCGGTACACGCATCCGGCGGCACGGTGACACTGGGCAGCCTCCATGCGACGACGAATGCTGCCGCAGAGGAAGCGGCGGCGCTGTATGCACAGAACAACGGCCGCATCAATGTCAACATGAATCACAACAACGGCGGCACGGGTACGGTAACGCTCGACGGTCATATCGTGGCAAAAGATGCGGCAAGCCGCGTGGATGCGGCAATCTATGGAACGTCGTCCCATCTGAAGGGCTTCGTCTATGGCGAAGGCAAGACCAATCTGTGGCTGCAGAACGGCGGCGTTTGGGAGAATGAAAAACGTGGGGCGAATGTACCGACCGGGTTTACCGGCAGTCATGTCAGCCAGCTGACCGGCGGCGGCAATGCGTCGAGGGCAGGGTTGATCTTCCAGCGGGATGAGAGAAAGATCACCATCGACAAATATTTGGGTCATACGAAGGTGTTCTTTGCCCATGATGCCGCGACACCGACAAACATCAAGGGCGGCGACATCGACATCAAGAGTGCCGTCGGCGGCAGCAGTATCACGCTGGTCACGGATCAGAGCGGTCTCAATACGAGCACGACGGCGGGGATCACAGAGAAAAATCTCGTCAGCGCGACGCTCAACGCTCTTGCCAACAAGCTCTGGTACACAGGCTATGCAACAAACGAGCGCAATCTCCTGGGACAAGTGCAGATTGCCGAGGGTCTGACTGCCTCGTCCGCAAGCAAACGGCTTGAGAATATCACGTTCGATACGGCGACGGGACAGGGCAGCTATGTGTATACGCCGCTGATTAATCCGCCGGCTTCTCAGACGGATACCGATTTCACCACCGCCATCACGGGGGATGAAGTGCATGATACTCCGTACACGAATGCCGGTGTCCGCAAGCCGGACGGGCGGTATGTCTTTACCAAGGACTCCACGATCACGAGCGGTAAGGATCTGATCGTGGCGGGCGCGTGGATGACCAATATCAGCGCTGCGATCTCAAGCGCGGATAAGGGGACGCTCGATCTCGATCTGAGCGGAAAGAACCTCACCGTCAAGACAAAGACGGATGTCAGTACGACGGGAATCTCCTCGATCGGTAAGGACTCGAAGGTCATCGTCAAGAATGCGGGCGCAATCTCGATTGATGCGGAGAGTACGAACTATGGTCAGACGGCGGCGCTCTTCGTGAACGGCGGCGGCGCGATCCACATCCGGAACGGCGGCGGCAATCTTGAGGACAAGGTGCTGAAGGTACGCGCAAACGGAAACCATAAGACGAACGTCGCCGTGATCAAGTCGATGAACGGGGTGACGGGGGTCGAGTCAAACATCACGATCGACGGGCTCGTCGATGTGCTGGCAGACGGAAATGATGCGGCAAACGGCAAAGGCGCAAACGAAGGTGTCAGCGCGGTCGCCTCGACGATTGATATCGGCGGCGGCACGATCCGTGCAATCAATGGTGCATGGGCGGCGATCCGCGCCTACGGTGAGTTTGTCTCGGACAACTATGGCACGGTCAACTTTAACGTTACGAAGGGGGCAGACGGTCTTGCCAACGGTGCCGGTACAAATCGCGCTGTCATCGAAGGTGATATCGTCACAAACGGCGGCATGGGCACGAAAGGTCGCGTCTCCGTCGGTCTCTCCACAGCAAACTCACACTGGATCGGCAACTATGCCGATACGCGCGGCTACGGCGTGACGCCAGGGGCACTCGGTGCAGTCAACCTCTTTATGAAGAACGGCTCCTACTGGAAGGGCTTCTCCAACGGCACGATGAAGGTGGAGATGAGCGGTGCGGGCACGAGCTGGACGGGCTTCAATCTTGGCGACAATATGCAGCTCAAGCTTTTCGACGGCGCGATCTGGCACAATGCCATCACACAGGAGCAGAAGAATCAGGACGGCAAAGCCGCAATCAGCAAAGTCAAGTATTTCACGGGCGAGGGCGGCTTTATCGACATGACGGGAACGAACCGCTTCCTCGCGTCGAGCAACAGCCTCAGCGGCGCTCCCGTACAGACAGGTTCTTCCTCCATTGAGGAAAAGGGGCTTGGTGAAACGGGCGATCTCACGATTGATGAGTTCAGCGGTTCGACGACGATGCTCTACCGCCATGACGTGACAACACCGACAACGATCTACGGCGGTAAGTTGACAATCGGCAAAGCAGCGGCGGGAAGTCTCGTCAGGATGGTAACAGACAACACGGGACTCAATACAGAGTCGGCAAAGTCAGCGGACAAGAACCTTGTCAGTGCGACGCTCAACGCCCTTGCAAACAAGCTCTGGTACACCGCCTATACGACGGGAGAGCGGAATCTCACGGGCAAGGCGGAGATCGCCGAGGGTCTGACGACATCGTCTGCAAGCAAGCGCGTTGAGAATATCACGTTCAACGAATCGACCGGACAGGGCGGCTATGCCTATACACCTGCGGTTGATCCGCCGCCAAGCACGGAACAGACGACAACGGAGTTCACGAAACCGCTCATCGGTACGGATTCGGATCAGGAGTATATTGACGCACATGTTCGTCAGGCAGATGGCACGTATCACTTCACGAAGGACTCGACCATCACATATCAAAATAACGTGAGTGGGGCTCGTGGGGCAATCATGCCGAGTGCGGATGTCCACATCAATGCCGCAGATCGCGTCCTGACGATCAAGAGCGGAAGCGGGATCGCGAGCGTCACACAAGGTGCTGCCATCGCCAATTATGGAAAGGGGCTTGATATCAAGGCAAAGACGCTGAAGCTCCTCGTGAACGGCACGACTTCGGCTGCTCCGCTGCAGACCGCCTGGGGCATTTTGTCTACGGGCGGTACGACGAATATCTCCGGTATGACGGAAATTGATGTCGCCGGCACGGAGCGCAGCAAGGCGGTGCAGGCTTATGACGGCACGGTGACACTGGAAGGCCTCCGTGCCAAGGCGAATGCTGCTTCCAAGGATGCGGTGACGCTTGATGTACAGGGCACGGGGCGCATCAACGTCAATGTCAAGGACGGCACGGTTGGCAGCAACGAAGTCATGCTCGACGGCAATATTACCGCCAGGGAGTCCGGCAGCCGTGTGGATGCAGCGCTTACAACCGGAACGTCATACCTCAAAGGGCTTGTCTCCGGTGTTGGGACGCTCAATCTCTGGCTTCAGAATGGTGCTGTTTGGCATAATGAGGAGTACACGACGCAGCCGACAGGATTTAGCAGTCGTCTGTCGAACTTCACGGGCGGCAGCGACGCTTCCCGTGCAGGCGTGATCTTCCAGAAGAACAACTATGACATCTCAATCGACAACTACAGCGGCCATGCGCGTGTATTCTACAAGCATGATGCCGGAACACCGACAACGATAATCGGCGGCGACCTGCGCATCAAGAACGCGGCGGCGGGCAGCGCCATTACGCTGGCAACGGATAATGTGGGGCTCAATACGGAGTCGACGAAAGCAGCAGACAAAAACCTTGTCAGTGCGACGCTCAACGCCCTTGCAAACAAGCTCTGGTACACCGCCTATACGACGGGAGAACGGAATCTCACAGGCAAGGCGGAGATCGCCGAGGGTCTGACGACATCGTCTGCAAGCAAGCGTGTTGAGAATATCACGTTCAACGAATCGACCGGACAGGGCGGCTATGCCTATACGCCTGCGGTTGATCCGCCGAAGCCGCCGCAGCCGGGACAGGATGAGCAGACGACGACGGAGTTCACAACCCCCATCACCGGTGACGCAGCTTCCGATGCGGACTATGTTGCGGGTCATGTGCTCAAGAATAATGCGTACACGTTCACCAAGAACTCGAAGATTACGGCGGCCACGGGCATTCAGGCGATACAGAACAAGCCAATCAAGGTGCAGGCCGCAGGTGCGGAACTCAAGATTCAGGCAGCGGATTATGGTGTGGATGCCGGCGCAAACAGCAAGGTTGCGATTACAGGAAAGCAGCTCACGATTGATGCGGGCAGCCGCAGCATTCGCGCAGCAGCAGGTTCTGATATTTCCGTTGCCGCAGGGTTTGACCTCAAAGGGGCAATCGAGAATAATGGCGGGCGCATCTCTCTCAACGATATGGGGCGGAAGAGCTCGTTAGTCGGTGATATCACACAGACAGCAGGCAGCTTTAACCTCAGAATGCAGGGTGTGGACTCGAAGCTCAAAGGAAATATCATCGCGAGCGGCGGAGTTCTGGATCTCTCCATGGAAGGTGCGGGCGCGACCTTTACGGGCAGTATCCGCGGTGCGGGAAGTGCACGGGAAGCGGGCACAGGTGACCGCAGACTGACGCTTGAGAACCGCACGGTCTGGAATGTTACGTCACCGTCCAACCTTACCCGGCTGAACGCAAAGCAGGGCAGTGTCATCAACTACCTCTTCAGCCATAATGAGGGTGTCAATGTCGAAAATTTCAAGGGCTCGGCGACGGTTCATTACAATGGCACGGCAACGTCCGACGGAACGCTGACCCTCGCTAATACCGGCAAGTTCCGCATTCGGAATGTTGACGGTACCGGCAATGCACTCACGATTGCGACGGATGCACACGGTGGCAGCGATACGGCAGATGAGCGAGTTGCAAAGACGCTGGCAAGGCAGTTTGAATATGTCGGCAGCAGCAGCAACATTCAGAATCAAAGGATTCGGGGGCTTTCTCTGAGTGCGCTCATTGCAGATGGCCTTGTTTCCTCCTCAAAGAGATATAATATCCTCATGGAGGCGGACGGAACATCTGGCGATGTAAAGCCTTTTGTGTCGAACATCGAGTACGGCGACTACGAGACGAAGCTCATGAAAGGTGTCAAGTCGGCGATGACCGCCTCCACGATGGCATGGCGCGCCGAGGCGAACGACCTCATGAAGCGTATGGGCGACCTGCGTCTATTGCCCAACGATACCGGGATCTGGGCGCGTGTCTATCGCGGCAAATCGACGAGCAACAAGGACAATACCGATTTCCGTATGAACTACTCCACCATTCAGGTCGGCTGCGACAAGAAGGTAGGCAGGGATTGGCGTGTCGGCGTTGCAGGCAGCTACATGAGCGGCTCATCGGCCTATGCTGCAGGCAACGGCAAGAACAAAGAGGGCAACCTCGGTGTTTACGGCACGTGGACGGGCAAATCAGGACAATACGTCGATCTCATTGCGAAGATCGGCAGACTCCAGAACGAGTACACCGTCTACAATGACTTTGGACACTATGTCAAGGGCGACTACAGCATGTGGGGCGGCTCCCTCTCGGCAGAGTACGGCAAGCGCATTTCCATGAAGGACGGCAGCTTCGTTGAGCCGCAAATTGAGCTCATCTACAGCCACATGCAGGGTACGAACTACGTCGGCAGCACAGACTATAGCGGCATGAGCATGTATGTGCACCAGAAGCCGTTCGACAGCTTCATCGGACGCATCGGCTTCGGATTCGGCAAGGAGACGGAGCGCAGCACATACTATGCGAGGGCATCGCTCTATCATGAGTTTGCAGGCGATATGCACACGGATTACTCCGACGGCTTCACGCCGAAGAGCACCATGCAGCGCGGCAAGGATACGTGGGTCGGCGTTCAGCTCGGCGGAACGCTCAAGCTCAGTGACAAGACGAATCTTTACGGCAACTTCGAGAAAACCTTCGGCGGAGATATCAAGACTGCATGGCGCATGGATGCAGGAATGCGCTGGATCTTCTAAGGAATCACTGAATTTATCGGTGCCTCCCTAAGGCAAGGAGAATTTCAATACAAGAAAAGACGCACTCATACGGGTGCGTCTTTTCGTTTGCCATATTTATCCCAAAACTTCGTCCATCGCGCGTTTCATGCGCTCCATCGCAATCTCGAGGTCAGTCTTTCCGATGTTCAGCGGCGGGTTGAAGTAGAGTACGTCGCCGAGCGGACGCAGGAGCAGCCCGTGCGTGAGTGCGCGACGATAGATCGCATAACCAAGGCGTTTCTTGCTGTCAAAGGAACGCTTCTCCGCGCGGTTCTCCACAAGCTCAACCGCGTGAATCAGTCCGATGCGGCGAATCTCGCCGACATTCGGATGTGCACCGAAACGCTCCGTCATCTGGGCCGTCAGCCACGCGGCGGTATTCTCCGCCTGCTCCAATACATTCTCCTCGTCGAGGATGTCGAGAACGGCAAGTGCCGCCGCACAGCCGAGCGGATTGCCCGCGTAGGTGTGAGAGTGCATGAACGCCTTGCCCTCGCTCCAATCGGCGTAGAATGCCTCATAGATTTTTTCTTTCACAACGGTGATCGACATCGGCAGATAGCCGCCTGTCAGGCCTTTCGAGAGACACATGAGGTCGGGCGTAATGCCCGCACGCTCGCACGCAAAGAGCCGTCCCGTGCGCCCGAAGCCCGTCGCAATCTCGTCCGCGATGAGGAGTACGTCATGCGCGTCGCAGAGGGCGCGCAGCTTTCTGAGATACTCCTCGGGATAGATGCGCATCCCCGCGCTCCCCTGCAAGAGCGGCTCGACGATCATCGCCGCCGTCTCCTTGCCATGCTCCGCGAATGCATGCTCCGCGTGCTCGATGCACGCGCAGTCACAGCTCCCGCGCTGCTTCCCATACGGGCAGCGATAGCAGTCAGGTGCCTCAATATGGATGTTGTCCATCATCATCGGCTTATACATCTCGGCGAAGAGATCCATGCTCCCGACCGAGAGTGCGCCGATGGTCTCGCCGTGATAGCCCTCCGAGAGACACATAAAGCGCGTCTTTTCCGTGCGCCCCGTCTGCTGGCAGTATTGGAACGCCATCTTGAGCGCTGCCTCGACCGCCGAGGAGCCGTTGTCGTTGAAGTGGAACTTTGTAAGCCCCGCAGGCACGAGCGATGCGAGCCGCTCCGCGAGTTCAATCGCAGGGCGATGGGAGAAATTCGCGAAGATGACGTGCTCGAGGCGGTCGAGCTGTGCCTTGATCCTCGCATTGATCTTTTCGTTCGCATGCCCGAGGAGGTTCGCCCACCACGAACTCACGATATCGAGATAGGAATGCCCGTGTACATCGTAGAGCCACGCCCCCTTTGCATGGTCGATCACCATCGGCGGCAAGTCCTCATAGTCCTTCATCTGTGCGCACGGATGCCAGATATGGCGCAGGTCGCGCTCCTCAATCGTCGGCATAGCTCTCTCCTTTACTGATACAGTGCGGCGAGTGCATCCGCCGCCATCGGCAGCTCCGCAGCGTCGTGCTCTACACAGGCAAGCACGCGCGCTCCCGTCAGTGCCTCAACCATCGTTACGTTGTCCTCCTGCATCGTGCCGCCCGTCCAGTTGTTGAAGATAAAGCCCTTCAGAGGAATGCCGCGCATCTTCAGATGCTCTGCCGTGAGAACGGCGGCGTTGATCGTGCCGAGCCCCGCATCCGCAACAACGAGCGCAGAGAGCCCGAGACGCACGACGAGATCGTCCAGAATGACGTGCTCCTCATTGTCCCAGCGCAGGGGGCAGATAATGCCGCCGCTCCCCTCCACCGTCAGATACTCCGTCCGTTCCTTCGCCGTGCGGTAGTCCTGCTCCACCTTGTCAAAGTCCATCGGACGCCCCTCAATCTGTGCCGCGAGATGGGGCGATACCGCATCACGGTAAATATAGGAGACCGTTGTATCCGCTGCCGCAAGTCCTGCGACACGTGCAACATGGAGTGCGTCACCGGGCAGCAGCGTACCGTCCGCGAGGGTCTCCGCACCTGAGAGTGCCGCCTTGTAGTAGCCCGCACCCAGCCCCGCATCACGCAGCTTCTTTACGATCAGCCCCGTCACGTACGTCTTACCGATGTCTGTGCCCGTACCCGTGATGAATAATGCCTTGCCCATCGTGTAAATATACTTCCTTTCTGCTGAACTACTCGTCTTTTGCACTATGCTGTTGTGCCGCCGAGAGAACCCGCCCCATTACAGCCACAGACCTGCCCGCTGTGTCCGCATACCGATGTATGCCGCCGCCACGCAGAGCAGAAAGTCCGGCAGAACCTGCAGCACGCCGCAGTACCAGATCGCCACCCAGAAGCCGATCGGCGCGTCGATAATATAGTTCGATGCAAAGTAGAAATACGAGATGCCGAACACATAGACCACCACCATGCCCAGAAGGCATGCCGTCAGTGCGCGGCGAAACGTCGGCACACCCGTGCGGACAAATGCACCCGTCACCCAGCCCTGTACAATGAAGCCCACGAGATAGCCGAACGTCGGCTGAAGCACATAGGAAGGACCGCCGCCCGAGGCAAAGACCGGGATCCCGACCAGTCCCATAAGCACATACGTCCCAACCGCGAGTGCACCAAGCCGCGCACCGAGCATCAACCCCGCGAGCAGCGTAAAGAGGAACTGGAGCGTATACACATCTGTCCCGACGGGAATGCGGACAAATGCACCGACGGCAACGAGCGCAATAAATAGTCCGCAAAGGATTATTTCTCGTAACTTCATAATGTTCAGATACCTCCAAGCATATTTATCGGTGAAATAAACTTGCTTTATCATACACGTTTCGTGTTTTACTGTCAACCAATTTATTTTATTTCGGTTTACAAATATTTTTGCAAAAAAGAATCCGCCCCGTAACTGCGAACGATAGGCGGAAAACTTTTCCAAATGTGTGAGCTGACCATTTACACATCAGCTCTTTTTCTGTGCTTATTCTACCACAACAATTCATTTTCAAGGCGAAGTGTGCGCCCCCCTACTTCTTCGTCACGCGCACGCGATCCATCTCCGTGCCGTCCATCAGGAAGCATGCGATCTCGATCGAGTCCCGCGTGACCTCCATCGTGAGATAGTTGTCCGTCTCGGGCTGCGGCAGCGTCACCTCGTCGAAGGAGTGATCGATCCAGAGGTTCGGATAGCGGACGTTGCCTGCGACCCCCGTGAGAATATAGAGTGGTCCCTTCTTGTCCGGAGTCTTCTCGAATCCGTAAATGTGCCCGCGATTTCGATAGGTGTGCAGATGCGCCGTAAAGACAATATCGATCGCAAGCTCGTCAAAGACAGGCATCCACACGCGCCCGTTCTCCTCGTCAATGCCCTCCGCGCGCTCGGGGCGCCCGTTGATGCGGTACTGCAGTACATCCTTGTGCATGAGGACAACATTCCACCGTTTCCGGTGCGCCTTCAAATCACGGCGTATCCACGCGAGCTGCTCCTCCAGCAGTCCGCTCTTGAAGTTGCCGATCTCCTTCGTCTGTGTGCAGAGCACGACGTAGTGCACCTCGCCGTAGTCAAAGGAGTAGTAATAGCGCTCGAATTCTCTGCTCCCATTGCGCGGGGTCTTGAAATAGTGCAGATATGCCTCGGGCAGACGCACCTTCCAGTCGCGGTTGTACGTCTCATGATTCCCCATGACAGGCGCCATTGGGATCGCGCGCTGCATCTCCTTCACCCCGCCAAAGAACTCGGTCCACTGCAGGCGATCCTCGCCGTTGTCCACGAGGTCACCCATGCAGGCAAAGAGCTGCGCATCGGTATTGCGCGCCCATGCGAGATGCGCGAGCTGCTTCCAGTCCGCATAGTCGCTCGACTGCGAATCAGGGAAGATCAGCATCTTGTACGGCTCATTCGCCGTCGGCACATAGAGCGTCTGCCAGTCCGTCGCCGCCTCCCCCGCCGTGATGCGGTATTGATACGCATTGCCCATCGTCAGCTGATCCAGTTCTGCCGTGTACTGATAGACCTCCGTGCCATCATCGGTGAAGCTGTCGTCTGCCGCTGCATAGCGGCGCAGCCCCCCTGCCCCCTGCAAACGCACCTCGACGATCTGCTTCTCGGTCGGCGACGGCCGCTCCCACATGAGGACGCGGGCATGTCCGCTGTCCGCCGCGACGACTTGCCGCAGCCGATCGACATAGAGTACGCCCGGGAACTGCTGCAGCGCCGTGTCGCGAAACAGGCGCACGGCACCGAGCTTCCAGAGCGCCGCACCGCCCGCAGCGAGGGCGCCTGCCGCCGCGGCCATCTTGATAAAGCGGCGGCGATTCATCTTCTGTTGATTGTTCATTCGTTTCTATTCCCTCGTTCTATGCTGTCATATCATACCCCTTAGTGTATGTTCTCTGTCCAATTTTCTGCCGATACCTCATGCAGACTGTATATAGCAGGAGGCAAGTTCCGTTTCCGTCAGTTTCCTGCCCGCGCCGCGCAGCGCGAGATAGTGTGCCGCATCCACGCAGCTGATCCGTCCGCCGGGAAGAAAGGATCCCGTGTCGCAAGCGATGATATTATTCGGCAGGAAAAGCGGAACATTGCGGCTCATATCGCGTCCGCCGATCGACTGGGTCGGTGTATGCCCCACGATAATGAGCTCCGTTCCACTGTAGTTATCGAAGAAATCCTCACGAATCCACAGCAAATCCTGCGAAGTTTGTTTCGCACGACGTGGGTTCACGCCCGCATGGACGAAGAGAATGCTCTGCGCTCCGTGCGTCATACGGAAGTAAAGCGGGCGCGCCTTGACGAATGCAAGGAGCTCCTCTGACTCCTCCGCAGGGAGTGCAGCGAACTGTTTCTTCGTCACCTTGCCGCCGTTCATCAGCCAGATATCAAAGTGTCCGCGGAGCGTCCGCCCCAGTCCATATTCCCGCAGGTAGCCGAGCATCATCGCCTCGTGGTTGCCGTAGAGCGCATGCACGTTCTCATAGCGCTCCACCTGTGCACGTACGAAGCGCAGTACATCCACGGGTGCCGCGCCGCGATCAATATAGTCGCCGAGAAAGACGAGCAGATCCGTACGCTCATCGAAGGCAATCTTCTTCCAGAGGGCGCGCAGCTGGTCTGCATTCCCGTGAATATCGCCCACAGCGAGAATCCGCCGAAAGGTCATCGCAGCCGCCCCTCCTTTCGGAATCGCTCAATTTATCACTGTTTCTCTTCTATTATAACGCAAAAATTCTGAAATGAACATGATAGCCCCTGGAATCTTTCCGCTGCACCGCAGTCCAAAGCCCATGATTGACATTCCACGCCGCGCGATATATGATAGAGGTGTTGCGTTATGTTCATTTACATGAGCAGGAGGAAACAGATGATAGAGCGCTATACCCGTCCGGAGATGGGACATCTCTGGTCGATCCAGAACGAGTGGCAGACCATTCTGAATGTGGAGATTGCCGCGTGCGAGGCAATGGCGGAACTGGGCGAAATCCCAGCCGCTGCCGTGCAGAACATCAAGGCAAACGCGAAGTTCGATGTCGCGCGCATCAACGAGATCGAAAAGACCACCGACCACGACATCATTGCCTTCCTCACGAATCTCGAGGAGAATGTCGGCGAGGACTCGAAGTACATCCACAAAGGCCTCACGTCGAGCGATGTAAAGGACACGGCATACTGCGTCATGATGCGCGATGCCGCCGCGATCATCCTCGATGATCTGCGCGCATTCCGTGAAGTGCTGCGCCGCCGTGCAGAGGAGTTCCGCCACACGCCGTGCATCGGACGCACCCACGGCATCCACGCGGAGCCGATGACATTCGGCCTGAAGCTTCTCCTCTGGAGTGCCGAGATCGAGCGCGACATCGAGCGCCTGATGCGTGCGAAGGAGATCGTCTCTGTCGGCAAGCTCTCGGGTGCTGTCGGCACCTACTCCAACATCGACCCGCGCATCGAGGAGCTGACGTGCAAGAAGCTCGGCATTACCCCCGTGCGTCTCGCCACGCAGGTCATTCAGCGCGACCGTCACGCCGAGTTCGTCACAACGCTCGCCATCATCGCGGGTACAATGGAGAAGATCGCTACCGAGATCCGCAACCTGCAGCGCACGGACATTCGCGAGGCAGAGGAATTCTTCAAGGCGGGGCAAAAGGGCTCGTCCGCGATGCCGCACAAGCGCAACCCGATCAACTGCGAACGCGTCTCGGGCATGGCGCGTCTCGTACGCGGCAACGCCGTCGCGGCACTCGAGGACATGACCCTCTGGCACGAGCGCGACATCTCGCACTCCTCCGTCGAGCGCGTCATCCTGCCCGACGCGACGATCAACGTGGACTACTGCCTGCACAAGCTGACGGGCATCGTCGACAAACTTCTCGTCTACCCCGACGCCATGTTGCACAACATGAACCGCACGGGCGGACTCATCTACAGCCAGCGCATCCTCACGGCACTTGTGAACAAAGGTATCCTGCGCCAGACCGCGTACGTCTGGGTACAGCGCAACGCCATGAAGCGCTGGCTCGAGAAGGAGGATTTCCGTACCAACGTCGAAAAGGACGCAGATATCTCCGCACATCTTACAAAGGAAGAGATTGACGCGTGCTTTGACTATACTTATTTCCTGCGCCATGTGGATTCCATCTTTGCGCGCTTTGATCTCTAAGGGAAAGAATTAAGGGGGACTCATCTATGTCAACCATCGTTATCACGGGCACACAGTGGGGCGACGAGGGCAAAGGGAAGATCGTCGACTACCTCGCAAGCAAGGCAGACACCGTTGTCCGCTTCCAGGGCGGCTGCAACGCGGGTCACACCGTCGTCGCGGACGGAGAGGAGTACAAGCTGCGCCTCCTGCCGTCGGGCATCCTCTATAAGGGCACGCACAACATCATCGCAAACGGCGTCGCCTTTGATCCCGAGGTATGCTTACAGGAAATGGACGCCATGGCGGCACGCGGCATTGATACCTCAAGCATCCGCATCTCCGACCGCGCCCATGTCGTCATGCCCTATCACCGCCTGATGGACGGCATCGGCGATGCACAGCGCGGCGCGGACAAGATCGGCACAACGGGACGCGGTATCGGTCCCTGCTATATGGATCGCGATGACCGCATCGGCATCCGCGTCTGCGACCTCATGGAGAAGGACGAGTTCGCGAAGAAGCTCAAAAAGAACCTCGACAATAAGAACGGGGAGCTCGCCGCCGTCTACGCCCACGAACCGCTCGACTACGAAGAGGTACTCACGGAGTACGAGGGCTACGCCGAGCGCCTGCGTCCGCTTGTCACGGACACAATCCCCCTCATCAACGAGGAGATCGCGGCAGGACGCAAGATCCTCTTTGAGGGCGCACAGGCGACCATGCTCGACATCGACTACGGCACCTACCCCTACGTCACCGCCTCGCACCCCGTCTCTGGCGGCGTCACCGTCGGCGCAGGCGTTGCACCGAAGAAAATCGACAAGGTCGTCGGCATCGTGAAGGCATACTGCACGCGCGTCGGTGAGGGTCCCTTCCCCACCGAGCAGCTAAACGCAATTGGTGAGAAGCTGCGCGAGGCAGGGCATGAGTTCGGCACTGTCACGGGGCGTCCGCGCCGTACGGGCTGGCTCGACGCCGTCGTCGTCCGCCATGCGGGTCTCCTCTCCGGCATCGACTACATGGCGGTCACGCGCCTCGATATCCTCGACGGCTTCGACGAGATCAAGATCTGCACGGGCTACAAGTACAAGGGTGAGCTGCTGAAGGGGGTTCCCGCAAGCCTCAACGTCCTCGCCGAGGTGGAGCCGGTCTACGAGACCTTCCCGGGCTGGAAGACGGATATCTCCGGCATCCGCAGCTACGACGCGCTGCCAGAGAACGCACGCAAGTACCTCGAGCGCATGGCAGAGATCACGGGCATCGCCCTCGGCATCGTCTCCGTCGGTCCCTCGCGCGAACAGACCATCGTCCTTGCCAAGGATCTGTTCTAACCATTTCTTTGTAAAAATAACGGCACTCTGTGATTTACTCACGGTGTGCCGTTTTTATTTCCTATTTTACTTCGCCACCGTAAAGCCCGCCTCAACGAAAAATTTCCGATATGCCTCGGCCTTCTTTTCGAGTTTCATTGGGTAGGCGCGCGAGGTGGACGGCAGGCGCGTGACGAGGAGGTCACGGTCACCGCAGCGCGCAGTTATCGTCGTGCCCGTCTTGAAGGCCTTTGCCTTGACCTCCGTCTCAAGCAGTGCGAGCAGGATCTCCGTTGCCTTGCCGCCCGTTGTGCAGATGCGGCGGCACTGCGGGATCTTCTCCAAAATCTCGGGCAGCTCAACCGTCTCCACAACCTTCAGATAGGCATCGGATGCATTTCCATGCGTACGAATGGCACGGCGCACACCGGGGCACGAGCCAATGCCGCGCTCGGCGAGGAACGCCTTGATCTTCTTCGCATCAAACGCCTTTTCCCCTACGCGCTGAAAATGCATCGCATCACCGAAGAACACCAGCCCGTAGACGCGCCACATATCGTTCTGGAAGTTCGGATAGTGGAACTCCATTGCCCGTTTTTCGGCAGCGGGCGGAAACGAGCCCATCATGAGTACGGTCGCATTGGGCGGCAAAAAAGGAGGAAACGGGCGAAGCTCGATTTCATGTTCATCCGTCATCGTTCACCTCACAGCAGCCCCAGTGCGTGCTGCACGATAAGTGACGTACCCGCGACCGCAATCCAGCAGACCATGCCGAGCAGGAGCGGGCGCGTCCCGTGTTTGATGAGCGACGGCAGATCCGTGTTCAGCCCGATTGCACTCATCGCGAGCACGATGGAGAACTTGCCGAGCATCCCAAGCCCATGCGAAACCTCTGCGGGGAGAATGCCCGTCGTGTTCACGATACACGCGAGCACGAAGTAGAGTACGAACATCGGGAAGATGCGCTTCAGCGAAAAACCCGTGCCGCTCTGCGCCGCGCTGCGCATCATCAGCAGCGCGAAGAACAGGCAGACCGGCACAATCATCAGCGTGCGCGTCAGCTTCACAATGGTCGCGTACGCGCCCGCATCATGGCTGTAGGCATAGCCCGCTGCAACGACCGACGACGTGTCGTTGATGGCAGTACCCGCCCACATGCCGAACCCTGCGTCCGACATCCCCCAACTATGCCCGAGGAACGGGAAGATAAAGACCGCAAGCACGTTGAAGAAAAAAATCGTCGCAATCGAGATCACGACATCCCGATCCTTCGCTCCGATCACGGGTGCGACCGCCGCAATCGCGGAACCGCCGCAGATCGCCGTCCCCGCCCCGACGAGCGCGGTCATATCGCGGTCCATCCCCAGAACCTTTCCCATCAGGAACGCCGCGCCGAACGCCGCGAGCAGCGTGAAGATCATGACGTAGAGCGACTGCTCCCCGACCTCCACCACATGAAAGAGATTCATCTCAAAGCCAAGCAGGATGATCGCATACTGCAAAATCTTCTTGCCCGTGAATTTGATCCCGCTCTCGGTCGCCTGCGGCCGCCGTTTCTTCGCGAACAGCATGCCGAGCAGAATGCCGAACACGGGACCGCCCACGATGGGGAAGTACAGCCCCAGGATATACGCAGGGATCGCAAAGAGCAGCGCATAGAGAATGCCGTCCATGTATTCACGCTTCATAAAAGCACCTCTCTCAAGCAAAAATCTCCGCCCACTCCTTCTCGCGGAACCCCGTAAGCACGCGATCCTTCGTGATGAGAAGAGGACGCTTCACAAGCATCCCGTCCGAGGCGAGCACTGCGTACTGCTCCTCCTCCGTCATCGCAGGCAGCTTGTCCTTGAGCGCGAGCTCGCGGTAAATCATACCGCTCGTGTTGAAGAAACGCTTCAGCGGCAGCCCGCTCCGCTCGTGCCACGCACGCAGCTCCTCCGCCGTCGGCTTCTCCGCCTTGATATCACGCATCGGCGCGGCGCAGCCGTGCGCCCGCAGAAACTTCTCCGCCTTTTGACAGGTCGAGCACTTCGGATAGCCGATAAACAGCACATCTTGATCCATATATCATCTCTCCTTGCATAAAATCTACTTATTTACTTTTCTATTATAGTCTCTCAAAAAAAAATTTCAATTTTTTCTTTTTGACCTATTGACTTTTTGACTATTTAAGGTATAATAACAATCGAAAGGTGATTCAAAGCAAACGCACCTTCCCAATCAAAAGTAAATGAATGGCATATCGAATACCAAACATCGAATATGCTGCAAAGACTTTAAGGAGTTGATTACCATGTTTGGACTTGTACCTTTTGCCGGACGCCGGAACCTCTCGCAGCGCGATGCCGCAAATCCGTTTGCACTCTTCGACGCGATGCGTGATTCCTTCTTCCGCGACGACTTCCCCGCCGCGAACTGGGGCGCCGCCTCGTTCAAGGTGGACGTGAAGGACAGCGGCGATCACTACGAGCTGACCGCAGACCTCCCGGGCATGACAAAGGAGGACATCGCCCTCCACTACGAGAACGGCTATCTCACGATTGCCGCCTCGCGCACGGAGTCGAATGACGAAAAGGACGATGCGGGCAACTACATCCGCCGCGAACGTCACACGGGCGAGGTCAGCCGCTCGTTCTACATCGACGGCATCGACGATGCGAACATCCACGCAGAGTTCAAGGACGGCGTACTGCAGGTGAATCTGCCGAAGACGGCGGGCGAACCCGAACGCAAGCAGATTGAGATTCACTGAGTACGCGTATTTTTCCCCATCAACAACAAAGAGCGGAGCTGCTATCAGGAAACCCCTGAGCGGCAGTTCCGCTTTTTTGCTATCCCTCTTCCTCAAGTCCCGCAGCAAAATCCTCTGCAAGCAGTGCGAGCGGCTGCGGCAGCCAGCGCTCATCGGCGGCGAGGATCTGGAGCTGCATGTCGATTTGGTAATCCGTGACATCAATGACGGCGACATGACCTGTACGCACAGCATCTGCGACGGTGACGGCGGGCAGGAGGGAGAGGCCGAGTCCCGACGCGACGAAGTCGATGATGGTTTTGCTCGTACCGATCTCGACACGGTCGCGCAGATAGAGATGCCGCTCCGTGAGATCATCCTCGAGCTTCTTGCGGTAGTTTGTGCCGCGCTGCGTGAGCACCCACGTACTGTCCACGAGTTCATGCAGGCAGACGGAGCGATTGGCGAACGGCGAATCCACCGCCGTAATGAAGGCAATCGGCGAAGGACTGTGATGCAGGATGCGCAGGCGCTCCCCCTCATGATAGGGATCGAGCAGGATCGCAATGTCGATGTCACCATGTGTGAGTGCCTTGCGCAGACGCGGCGCCGTATCTACATTGACGTGCAGGCGAACCTTCGGATACTGGCGCAGGAAAGCTCCGACACGCTGCATATAGCGCGAGGTCGCAATTGTCTCGATGATGCCGAGGAAGAACTCGCCCTCCGGCTCTCCTTCCCCACGG
Source organism: Selenomonas sp. oral taxon 920 (assembly GCF_001717585.1). Classification (NCBI taxonomy): domain Bacteria; kingdom Bacillati; phylum Bacillota; class Negativicutes; order Selenomonadales; family Selenomonadaceae; genus Selenomonas; species Selenomonas sp. oral taxon 920. The sequence goes on along the minus strand of NZ_CP017042.1, from coordinate 292,288 downwards.
AACTGCATGAGGGTCTCCTGTTCGAGCGCCGCCATGCGATAGGCATAGGAGAGAAATGCATGCCCCGCACTCGAGAGGATCACACGACGCCCCGCACGAATGAAGAGTGAGGCGCCAAGTTCGCGCTCAAGTGCCTGGATCTGCTGCGTGATGGTCGACTGCGCGTAGTTCTCACGCAGTGCCGCCGCCGAAAAGCTGCCCGTCTCTGCCGCATGGATAAAGGTCTTGATGTTGCGAAGTTCCATCCGAAATTCTCCTTTCCATCATTTTTTTCGATAAGCAAATTCATTTCTTTCAATTTTACTGCATTCATTCTTTATGATATCATAAATTATACAGAAGATAAATCGTTCTACACCATTTATTAAGGAGAGATTGTTGTGAGAACCGAACACGATTTCCTCGGCAACATGGAAGTCCCCGATGATGTCTACTATGGCGTGCAGACGATGCGTGCCATCGAGAACTTCTACATCACGGGACAGAAGCTCGACCCCGATTTCATCAAGGCACTTGCCACGGTGAAAAAGGCGGCTGCACTCGCGAACATGGATACGGGACGTCTCCCGCACGAGATCGGTGACGTGCTCGTACAGGCGGCAGATGAGATCATTGCGGGCGGTCTCATCGACCAGTTCCCCGTCGACCCGATTCAGGGCGGCGCGGGCACATCCGTCAACATGAACATGAACGAGGTGCTCTGCAACCGTGCGCTCGAACTGCGCGGCGAAGCAAAGGGACGCTATGACATCATCTCGCCGAACAACCACGCCAACATGGCACAGTCGACGAACGACTCGTTCCCCACGGGCATCAAGGTCTGCCTCTCCACGAAGGGTGCGGTCTTCCTCGCCGCGCTTGACCGCCTCGCTGCGGAACTCGAGAAAAAGGCGACGGCATACCGTGCAATTCTAAAGATGGGGCGCACACATCTGCAGGATGCTGTCCCCATCACGCTCGGACAGGAGATGGGTTCCTACGCCTCTGCCGTGCGCCGCTCCATGCGCCGCATCCGCTACGTCCTGCGCCACATCCACACGATCAACATGGGCGGCACCGCCGTCGGTACGGGACTGAACGCCGAGCCGGCATACATCAAGGCGGTTGCCAAACGACTCTCCGAGATCACGGGTGAACAGTACCGCACTTCACAGAACATCATTGATGCGACGAACAACACGGATGCATTCGCCGACTTCTCCTCCGCGCTCAAGAATGCGGCGCTCGTCCTCATCAAGCTTGCGAATGATTTCCGCCTGATGGCATCGGGACCGCGCTGCGGCCTGAACGAACTGCATCTTCCGATGCGGCAGCCGGGTTCCTCCATCATGCCGGGCAAGGTCAACCCCGTCATCGCGGAGGTGCTCGACCAGGCGTGCTATCAGGTTATCGCAGGCGATCTCGCCGTGACGCTCGGTGTAGAGAACGGACAGTTCGAACTGAACGTTATGGAGCCGGTCATGGCGTTCAACATGTTCAACTCGCTCAACTACATCACACGCGCGGTCAATACCTTCGTCGACAAACTCCTCGTCGACCTGAAGCCGAACGTCGAGCAGTGCCAGAAGTGGCTGGACAACAGCGTTGGTATCGTGACTGCACTGCTGCCGCATATTGGGTATGAAAAGTCTGCCGAACTTGCACGTGAGGCATACACGACTGGCAGGCCCATCCGCGAGATCATCCTCGATCAGGGGATTCTCTCGAAGAAGGAACTCGATCACATTCTCTCGCCGCGCCAGATGACACGGCCGGGCATCGCTTAGCAATGAACGAAGGGAAGTATCATGGACGATACTTCCCTTCTTGTGCATCCTCCCTTTCTTTTTCGATAAATGGAAGGAATCCTTTTCCTTTTGTCGAAATTTATATCGTTTTGGGTTCTATGGGATCGCTGAATTTATCAGTGCTTCCCTATATCAAAGGAGGTCTTTTCATTGGCTCTTGCAGGAGGAATTATTGTCATCATCGCCTTCGCCGCCATCATCAAGAAGTACGAGGCGCGCATGGTGCTCTTTGCGGCAGGACTCCTCATGTGCATCATCGGCGGCGTCGCGGGCAATGCGATCACGACGTTCAGCAAGACGATGGTGCACGGCACACTCGTGCCCGTCATCTGTACGGTCATGGGCTTCTCGTTCGTCATGAAGCTCACGGAGTGCGACCGTCACCTCGTCGAGTCCATCTCCGGCGTCATCACAAAGGCGCGCATCATTCTCATCCCGCTCGCCGTGCTGCTGACGTGGTGGATCAACATCGCGATCCCGAGTGCGGCAGGCTGCGCAGCTGCGGTCGGCAGTATCCTCATCCCCGCCCTCATTGCGGCGGGTGTGCACCCCGCAATGGCGGCAGCGGCAGTCCTCGCAGGGACGTGGGGCAGTGCGATCAGCCCCGGTACCTCACACAACCCGTTCGTTGCAGATCTGGCGGGGACAGACGTGATGTCCGTCATCATGAATGAGGCACCCGCTGCCATTATCGCATCCTTTGTCTGTATCATTGCACTCACTGCGATTTCGGTGATCCGCAACGAAGGTCCAAGCGATGACCGCCGTCAGGCATACCTCGCGGAGCTCTCCGAGGAGGAGCAGAACCGAACGTTCAAGATCAATCCCATCTATGCGCTCATCCCGCTCGTCCCCCTCGTCATGCTCGTGCTCGGCAGCAAGCAGATCGCGATCCTGCCGCTGACGGACGTGCCGACTGCCATGATTACGGGCTCGATCCTCGCACTCATTGCAACGCGCACGAATCCGCAGGAGGTCACGAAGAAATTCTTTGACGGCATGGGCAGCGCCTATGGCAGCGTCATGGGCCTCATCGTCGCGGCAGGCGTCTTTACCGCCGGTATGGCGGCAATGGGACTGACCGGCGCACTGATCGAGGCGATGAAGGGATCGGAGTCCGTCGCAAAGTTCGCGGGCGCATTCGGTCCCTTCCTCATCGCCGTGATCTCCGGCTCGGGTGACGCGGCAGCACTCGCCTTCAACGGCGCGATCACACCGCAGGCGGAGGCGTTCGGCATGAGCATCGTCGATCTCGGTTCGCTTGCACAGATGGCGGGTGCGATTGGACGCTCGATGTCCCCCGTCGCTGGTGCGGCAATGGTCTGCGCAGGGCTTGCAAAGGTCAGCCCGATGGAGATCTCCAAGCGCAACGCGATTCCCATGCTGCTCGCAACGATTACCTTTATGATCGCACTGTTCATCTGAGAAAGGAACAGCCTCATGATCGACAAAAAGAGAGTGCTCGATGAATTCTTCGAACTCGTCTCCATCCGCTGCTCGACGCTTGCGGAACGCGAAATCGGCGACCTGCTCACCGCACGCCTGAAGGAACTCGGGGCGGCGGAGATCCACGAGGACACGGCAGGGGAAAAACTCGGCGGCAGCTGCGGCAATATCATCGCAAATTTCAAGGGAACGATCACGGGTGTCCCCACCGTCATGCTCACGGCACATATGGACTGCGTCGAGCCGTGCGCGAACATCAAGCCCGTCCTGAAGGATGGTGTCATCCGCTCCGACGGCACGACGATTCTCGGTTCGGACGACAAGGCGGGCGTGGTCGCCATTCTTGAGACACTGCGCTGTCTGAAGGAACACAATCTCCCGCACGGCGATCTCCAGATCGTCTTTACCGTCGCCGAGGAGGGCGGGGTCAACGGCTCGCGCTGCCTCGACGCGTCGCTTCTCCGTGCTGATTTTGGCTATACGCTCGACACGCACGGGCATCCCGGCATCGCGGTATTCAAGGCACCCGGCAAGAACCAGATCGAGGTGCGGATACACGGCAAGGCGGCTCACGCGGGCATCGAGCCCGAGGCGGGGAAGAACGCCATCACAGCGGCGGGCAGTGTACTCACCGCTGTCCCGCAGGGGCGCATCGACGAGGAGACCACCTGCAACGTCGGCAAGATCACGGGCGGCACGGCGACTAATGTCGTCGCCGAGTTCTGCACGGTGAACTTCGAGTCGCGCAGCCGCGACAAGGCAAAACTCGATGCCATTACGCAGCGCATCGTGGACGCTGTGAACGGCGCGATAGCAGGAACGGGCTGCACTGTGGAGATCGCAGTCAATAAAGACTACGATCCCTTTGAGCTGCCAAAGGATGCCCTCCCCATACAGTATCTGCACCGTGCCGCGGGAAAACTCGGTCTCCCCGTGGAAATCTTGGAGGAGGGCGGCGGCTCGGACGCAAATCACTTCAACACGTACGGCGTGCCGACAACAGTGCTCGCTGTCGGCATGACGGACTGCCACACGAAGGACGAGAGCATCCGCGAGCAGGATCTCTATGATGCGGCAGAGCTTGCCCTCGCCATCGTGCGCGAGGTCGCTGAGAACGCATAGAACAACGGAAAAGGGGAATACGATGGAACTGGATGCAAAGATCATGCAGATGGCAGACGAGATGGCAGAAGAACTGACGCGGCAGCGCCGGGATCTCCACCGCCATCCGGAACCGGGCTGGACAGAGTTCCGCACGGCGTCGATTGTCGCAAAGACGCTCTCGGAGCTCGGCTACGAGGTGCACATCGGACGCGAGGTCATGGAGGAGAGCGCTCGTATGGGCGTCCCCACAGCGGATGTTCTCGCACGGGAGAAGGAGCGCGCCCGCAGAGAGGGTGCCGATCCCGCGTGGCTCGACCGCATGGACGGAGGCTATACGGGTGTTGTCGGCATCCTGCACTTTGCGCGCAAGGGGCCGACGCTTGGAATGCGCTTTGACATGGACTCCAACGATGTGACGGAGACGGATGCACCCGAACATTTCCCGAACCGCGAGGGCTTTGCCTCCTGCCACGCGGGTGCGATGCACGCGTGCGGGCATGACGGGCATACCTCTGTCGGACTCGGTGTCGCGCGCATCTTCGCCGCACTGAAGGATGAGCTTGCGGGAACTGTGAAGCTCGTCTTTCAGCCCGCCGAAGAAGGTGTGCGCGGAGCGCATGCGATGGTGGAAAAGGGTGTCGTGGACGATGTGGACTACATGCTCGGCGCACATTTCGGCTTCAAGGCGAAGGAGACGGGCAGCGTCGCATGCAACGTCGTCGGCTTCCTCGCAACGAGCAAATACGACGCGCACTTCGTCGGCGTACCCGCACATGCGGGTGCCGCGCCCGAGGAGGGCAAAAACGCCGTGCTCGCGACCGCGTGTGCGGCACTAAACCTTCATGCGATCTCGCGCCACTCAGGCGGTGCCTCGCGCATCAATGTCGGCTATATGGAGGCGGGCAGCGGGCGCAACGTCATCGGTGACAAGGGTCTGCTGCGCATTGAAACGCGCGGCGCGACAAGCGCGATCAATCGCTACATGGAGCAGGAAGCCGAGCGCATCATCAAGGCAGCGGCGGCCATGTACGATGTCAATGTCACGATCGAAAAGGCGGGCGGTGCTGCCGGCGGCAACAATACGCCGGAGCTCGCCGCCTACCTTGAGAACCGTGCGAAGGAGCTTGGTCTCTTCCGCGACATCATGAGTGAGACGAACTTCGGCGCGAGTGAGGACTTCTCCTACTTCATGGAGCGCGTACAGGAGCGCGGCGGACAGGCCGCCTACATGATGATCGGCGCGCAGCTCGCCGCGGGGCATCACGACTCCCGCTTCAACTTCGACGAGAAGGCACTCGTCTACGCCGCAAAGATGCTCGCTGCCAGCGGTGCATCCATCCTGCTCGGCAAGTAACCCGATCGGCATCGAACCGCCGCGTACACCGTGTATGCGGCGGTTTTTATGTGTTTAATACCTGTTGCTAAGTTCCTCTTCACGTGCTATAATCACCTCATCAAATAAGGTGAAAGCGGGTGATGTATTGGCTGCAAACGAAAGCTTCCGCAGCGGTGAAAGTGCTGCAATGGGCGTTCCTGCACGGCGAACGGAGACTGCCCCCGGCAGCGTGCGGCGCATGGGCGAAGTCACGGCAAGTGTACGGCAGGACGCAATTAGCCCTGAGTACTTCATCACCCACTTCTACGAGTATCTGCCGCGCTACATCGCGGGCGGTGCGCCCACAGCAGACACGCGCGACACATACGAGCTCGCAATTCGTCTCTTCCTCCACTGGTGCATGGAGCAGGGACTGCATCCGCTGAACGACGTGCATGACTATCAGATCCGCGTCTACATGGAAGATATGCGGACAAAGGGCTACAGCGCCGCGACACTCATGATCAAGGGTGCTGCGATTCGCGCCTTTTACAAGGTCGCAGAGCGGCTCTCCTTCATCGCCGAGAACCCCTGTGCCGACCTGCAGCTGCGCAACCCGCAGCACCTCGACGAGGACTATAAATATCTCACCGTCGACCAGATCAAGGAGATCTGCGAGGGACTTGCGGCGGACAAGAACGCCCTGCGCCGCCTGCGCAACCTCCTCATCGTCTACCTCATGGGTGTCGAGGGGCTGCGCGTCGTCGAGGTCATGCGCCTCTCGGACGAGGACATCGACTGGCAGCGCGGACGCATCGAGATACGCGGCAAGGGGCACGCAGGGATCATCTACCCGTGCGAGGAGACCTTTCAGCTCCTCAAGGCATACGTGGAGACGCGCGGCGCCATCCCGCCGGAAAATCGTCTCACGCCGACCATCATCTCCTGCTCGCCGAACAACCGCAGCGGACGCATCACGCGCGTCGGCATCCGCTACGTCATCAACAAGGCACTGACGGATGCGGGGCTGAAACAGCCCGGCTACGCGTGCCATCTCTTCCGCCACAGCTGCGGCACAAACCTCTATCAGGAGACGAAGGATCTGCGCGTCGTGCAGGAGACCCTGCGCCAGCGCAGCCCGAAGGTCACTGCGAAGTATGCCCATGTCCACGATCGCATGGAACGCCGCTACACGCGCGGCATCACACCGGGAATGAATGTGGAGCATATCCAGCAGCCGACGAACGCCGACACAGAATAGCAGACACATATCCATATGAAAACCGCAGTGAGAAGCTCTCACTGCGGTTTTTTGCAGAATATCCCCTTATGTCTCATCCAAATATGCGGTGCACGCCGCAATAATCGTGTCGGGCTTCACATGGTAGAGGCAGTCGGGCTGAGGATAGCTTGGGCAGTCCGTCTCCCCATAGCTGCACGGGCAGCACGGCTCATGCGAGGAAAATACCGCGGCACGCTCGCTGATTGGATGCCAGCGGCGCGGCGAGGTGCAGCCGAACATGACCACGAGTGGAACGCCCGTCACTGCCGCAATATGAGCACCGCCCGTATCCACGCTGACAAGCAGGTCAAGCTGCGCATAGAGCGCCGTGAGTTCCATGAGATTCGTCTTCCCGCAGAGGTTTTCAACAGGAAGTCCGATCGCCTGAATCACTTCCTCGGCGTAGGCATGGTCACCCGGTGCGCCCGTCACGTAGAACGCCGCGTCATAGCGCGCGTGGAGCGCGCGGACGACCTCCACGAAATACTCCTTCGGCCACGTCTTCAGACCGAATGTGCCCTTGACGCAGAGTCCAATCCTTCGTTTCCCCGCAGCAGACGAGAGAAGTTCCGCTGCCTTTTCCCTCTGCTGCTCGGTCGGAGACGGCAGAATCGGACGCTCGTGCCCCTCCCTGCCCGTAAAGCTGCGGATGATCTCCTGATACGTCTCGGCCTGCAGAGTTTCGTCGAGATTATACGTGATCGGGACGGTATTCGTATAGAGCCACGTCACGCGGCTCGGCCGCGCGTCCAGGACACGCGATGGACCGACGCGTACGGGAATCCCCGCGAGCCAGCAGAGGAGTGCAGTGCGAAGTTTGCGGTCGAACGATATCGCAAGATCAAATTTTCGGGCACGCAGTTCCTGCACCATCGCCCACATCCGGCCGGCAGCGTTCTGCTTTGCCTTGTAGTCAAAGAGGATCACATCGTCAATCACAGGGTTGTGCTCGATCACCTCGCGCACAATGGGGCGCGACAGCATCGTAATGCGCGCGTTCGGATAGATCTTTTTGAGCAGAGCGATCGCGCTTGTCAAGAGGATGACATCACCGAGGTTCACCATCGCGTAAACGAGAATGTTATGATACTCCCTCACGATCGCAGAACCTCCCCCACACGCGCGGCAATCTCCGCATCCACCGCATCGAGGAACGCAAACCGCCGCCGATAGACCGCGCGCTTGCGCGTCGGCACCTCCTCCATCGTCTTGCGCGGCAGGATCAGCGGCAGCTCGTAGAACCTCTCATCCTCCGTCTGCCAGCCGCCCGCCTCTTCCCAGAACGCGCCGAAGTCCGTCTTGAGCTTGCGGTCGCGGAGGATGTGATTGTTCGCGTAGTAGCCCGCATTTGATACGGCGCAGAGACGCTGCACGCCAAGTGCGCGCGCAACCGCCTGCACCATATAGAGGATAAGATTCTTCGTGCGGAAACGGTGGGCGCGCTTCGTCATCTCGCGGACGAACGCCTGCGCGTCCTCCGTATTCGGCCCCTGCATCGCGCCGATCACGAGCGTCGGCTGACCATCCTGCTGCGCGATCCAGAAGACGATCTGATAGAGATGCGTACCGTCCACATCCATCATGACGGAGAGAAGCCCCTCCTTGCGCTGTCCCTGCTCGAATTTCAGATAGGCATTCCACCGCATATCCGTTTCGGACGCGCGCCAGATCTCGTGTGCCGTATCATAGCTCAGGCGCACAAAATCCGCGGGCTTCATCTTCTGCTCGAGATAGGCATAATGCGCCCGAATGAGGTCAATGCGCGTGCGCACCGTCGAGCCCGCATAAAAAAAGGCGCGCGTCGCCTGCTCCAAGGGGTAGGGATTGCGCGCGTAGAGTGCTCTGCGCAGCTCTGTTTCCTGAAAGAATCTCCAAAGTTCCCGCAGCGTCTTCCAATACAGAACTGCCCGCACGCTGAAGATCAGTGCACGCCGCCCCTCTCTGATGTTCCGAAGCCGATACGCCCGACGTGCCACATCGCTGATTTCTGCAATCATGAAAGCGCCCCCGTATGCCGATTGCTTTTCCCAAGATAGTAGAACTTCGTATATTTCGACATGGTGTAAAAGAAATGAAACGCGGCGAGCACAAAGCCGATGCGTCCATCCATAAAGCCGCCGCGCAGGATATACATGCGAAACCAAGCCCACAGGGGGTGCAGCAGGATGTTGATAAAATATGCTGTTTTCCCCGCATCGTGGAGTTTCTGCGCGGCAAGTGTACTGTAGACATTCATCTTGTTGAAATAGTGCTCCCAATCCCGATATGTGTAGTGAATCAGGCAGTATTTGTGCGGCAGCTTGATCTCCCGATAGGGATGGCAGATCTTCGGGTGTACGAGCCCCTCCACGGTCGTCCCCTCGCGCGGCAGAAGCCGCACGACATAGTCCGGGAACCAGCCTCCGTGCCGAATCGGCTGCTCCCACAGATAGCTCAGACGCGCGTTCGCATAGGCACAGCGGCGGTCATCGGCGACGACAATCTCCGCGATGCGCTTTGCAAGCCCCGCCGTTACACGCTCGTCTGCATCCAGAAAATAAATCCAGTCACACGATGCCTGCGTTACGGCAAACGTCTGCTGCGCCCCCCAGTCGCCGTTCATGGCATGCGCAACGACACGCGCCCCCATGCCGCGTGCGAGTTCGGCTGTGCGGTCCGTGCTGTGATCGTCAATGACAACGACCTCCCGCGCAAAGGATACGCTGCGGATGCACTCCTCAATATTCTTTTCTTCGTTTTTCGCCAGAATCAGCACAGAGAGATTGCTGGTCATACTATCGCCTCTCTTTTCCATGATCGGCAGATGGAAAATCACCGATGCTCCAATGCACTCTGTACACAGGCGCACAAACTCCCGCCTGTATAGCACACCCCCCGCACACCCGCAGCCTCGGCAGCGGCGACATCGCTCGCCGCGTCACCGAAGAGGACGGAGGCAGCGGGGTCGATATTGTGCTCTGCGATCGCCCTGAGGATCATTCCGGGTGCGGGCTTGCGGCAGTCACACATCGTTCGGTAAGCGGGCACGCTCCCCTCCGCATGATGGGGACAGTAGTAGAATGCGTCAATGTGTGCGCCGTACGCAGCAAGCTGTACATTCATCCAGTCGTGCAGACGGTGCACGGCAGCCTCGTCATAGTAGCCGCGTGCGATGCCGCTCTGATTCGTGACGACGACGACGAGATAGTCATGCACATTCGCCCAGCGGATGGCATCCATCGCCCCCTCGATCCAGACGAAATCTGCAGGATCGTGGAGATAGTGCACATCCACGTTCAGCGTGCCGTCGCGGTCGAAGAAGACCGCCTTATTCTGCATAGGAGAAATATCCGCCCGCATTCAGGAAGTCGCAGTACTTCTTGACCGCCTCCTCCATCGGGGTGAAGCCGCCGTCGTAGCCCGCAGCGAGGAGTGCCGTCGTATCTGCCTGTGTGTAGTTCTGGTACTTGCCGCGCAGCACCTCGGGGAAGTCGCGGTAGACAATTCGCCCCTTGCCGAGCGCGGCAATGACAGCGCGTGCTGCCTCGTTGTAGCTGTGCGCAGCTCCCGTGCCGCAGTTGTAGACACCGCTCTCGCCGCCGTTTTCGAAAAAGTGCAGATTCACACGCACCACGTCGCCGACATAGACGAAATCACGGCGCTGCTCGCCGTCCGCAAGCCCGTCCGTCCCACGAAAGAGGCGCGCCTCACCCGTCTCCATGATCTGATGGTAGAGCTGGTAGAAGATCGACGCCATCTTGCCCTTGTGGTGCTCCTGCGGACCATAGACGTTGAAGTACCTCAGTCCGACAATGGGGCTGCGTGCCTCTGGGATCACCTGCCGCACGTAGCGGTCGAACGCGAGCTTCGAGAACGCATACGGATTAAGTGCATCCTCACATTTCCCGCCCTCGGTGAAGCCGTTCTTGCCGCCGCCATAGGTCGAGGCGGAGGAGGCATAGAAGAACGGGATGCGTGCACCCATCGCAAAGTGCAGGAGTGCCTTGGAATAGGAGTAGTTCTCCTTCATCATGTAGTTGACATCGTACTCCATTGTGTCCGAGCACGCGCCCTCGTGAAAGATCGCATCGATGTCCGTGCCGTCAAAATCCCCCTCCTCGATGAGGTGGAGGAAGTCGTCCTTCTGCTGATAGTCGATGAAGTGCAGACCGCGCAGATTCTTGTAGTTCTTGCCATCCCCAAGATCATCGACGATGAGGATGTCCCTGTGCCCGCGCGCATTCAGTGCGTGAACGAGATTGCTGCCGATAAAGCCGGCACCGCCGGTGACAATAATCATCCATTTACCCCTTCCTGATGCTCAAGTACCTGAAGAAGCTCTTCCCGATTGACCGCATAGGTACCGAGTTTCGAAACGACAACACTCGCCGCGAGGTTTGCGAGATAGGCGCCATCTGCCGGCTTCAGCCCGCCCGCGAGTGCGAGCCCGAACACGGCGATCACCGTATCGCCCGCACCGGAGACATCAAAGACCTCCTGCGCCTTCGTCGGGATATGGACAACCTCCTCGCCGTGGACCAGCGAAAGCCCCTTCGAGGAGCGCGTGAGAACGACGTTGCGCAGGCTGAACTTGCGCATGGCGTAGCGCGCCGCCTTTTCGACCTCGAAATCGTTGTTCGCAATCGGTTCGAGCATGATCTCGTTGATTTCCTTGATGTTCGGCGTGATGTAGTCGACATCCTTGTACTTCAGCCACTGTGCCCCCTTCGGGTCGACGATGACGGGCACGCCGTGGTCGTGCGCCGCGCGGATGATGTGCTGGCACGCAAACTCCGTGCATGCGCCCTTGCCGTAGTCCGAGATGATCACGCAGTCCATGCTCTCGTTCAGCTTTTGGTCAATGTAGGCAAGATACTGCTCAGCGTAGTCGCCGTCGATCGGGCTCGCATCCTCAAAGTCGAGGCGCAGCATCTGCTGATGCCCGCCGATGATGCGGATCTTCGTCGTGGTCGGGCGCTCCGTACGGACAAGCCCCGCGTAATCGATGCCGCGTGCAGCAAATTTCTCGAGGAGACTTTTGCAGTGTGCGTCGTCGCCGACATAGCCCGCAATGCTGACATTCGTCCCGAGAAGCGCGAGGTTGTGCGCAACGTTTGCCGCGCCGCCGAGAGTCTCGCGCGTGCCCGTTACGTGCGTAATCGGCACGGGTGCCTCGGGCGAGATGCGCGTGACCTCACCCGAATAGTATTTGTCAAGCATGACATCGCCGACGACGAGGATGTTGCTGCGCCCACTCTTCTCCGCGACCGTTGCGCGGATCTTTGCCATATCCATGAGAACGCTCCTATCTGTTATGGAAACCATCAAAAGATATCAGTCAAATCCATGTGCTTTGAGCCCTGCGGGCAAAACGGGACGGACAACACGTCCCGCCGCCCCCCTCGGTGCAAGGGCAAATGAGCCGTTCGCCTGCTCCGCCACACGCGTCTCAAAATCCGTCGGACGCACGAGTTCGCATGCGGGACGCTCCCCGTTCTCCGCGAGCATCTGATCCGCATATTTCAAAATCAGCGTGGGCGGCATCTGCTTCATGCACTTCATATACTCTGCCTCCGCAAGCGGACATTCGTGCAGGCGGCAGGGATGGCACGGAACGGGCGCGCGGACGGAAATGCTCTTCTCGTCGTAGGGGTAGAAACCCGGAATCGGCGATGCGCCGAACATACAGAGAACGGGCACGTTCATCGCAACGCCGACGTGCATCGGCCCCGAGTCCGTTGTGATGAAGAGGATGCAGCGGCGAAGAAGTCCTGCGAGCACACCAAGACTGACCTGCCCCGTGAAGATGTGCAGATGCGGATGATCCTTCTCCCGCATCTGTGCGCGGCACGCTGCGACCATCTCCACATCCGTCGGCCCGCCCATGACTGCGAGATGGTAGCCGCGCGCGAGGTACGTATCCGCAACCTGCGCGAAATAGCCGTCCTCCCAACGCTTCGTCCGCCAGCTCGCGCCGATGTTGAGCGCAATCACCTTGTCCTCCGGCGCAAAATGCGCTGCCCAGAGCCGCGCCGCCTCCGCCTCGGCAGCGGGCGGCAGCCACATCTCGAGCCCTGCATCATCGATCTCCCCGATGATGCCCGCCGCACGCAGTGCCGCGTAGTGTGAGTGCACCTCGTGCATCACCATGTGCTGATCGGGGCTGACGTGATCGAACAGGAGGGAGAAGCCGGGCTTTGTATAGCCCACAATGCGTTTTCCCCCGCTGAGTGCCGCGAGCGCGGAGGAGCGCTCGTTGCGGTGCAGGTTGACGACGAGATCGTATTTCCTTTCCCGCAGGCGGCGCGCAAAGCGCATGATGCCGAGGAAGCTCCGGTCGCGGCCCTTCTTGTCGATCAGCAGACATTCATCGATGTGTGCATTTTCCTGCACGATGTCCGCGAGAATCCGATCCGCAAGGAGTGTAATGCGTGCGGCGGGATAATTGTGCCGCAGCGTGCGCAGGACGGGCGTCACAAGCATGAGATCGCCGAGATGCATGAGGTTGATAACGAGAATATTCCGATATTCGCTCATTGTCCCTCCAACGAATCGCCATGTTCGATCAGCTGCCATGAGAGCGTCCGCAGAATGGACATCCGTGCATGCAGAAGCTCATGGGCGGCAGAGCCATCGCCCGCAGTTCCGCCCGGCAGCTGCTCCGTCCGTGTCCCGTCAACCGTTCCCATGAGATTTGCAGTCAGGAAGTAGTCGCGGTTGAACGCCGCCCCCATACTTCCCTCCGTCAGCGGCGGCGCAATCGAGACGTAAGAAAATCCTGCGGGTGCGATCAGTTCGAGCAGCGTCGGAACGATATTCGTATGACCGCCCACCACATCGGGCGGCAGGATGTCCGGCGCAACGCCCTGCCCATACAGGACAAAGGGAACAGACTGGTACTCATACATGGTCGGCGTGCGCGACGGATTCATGCGCACAGCATGGTCACCCGTGATGACAAAGAGGCTGTCCGGATACTTCGCCATCGTCTCATGCACGAAATTCGTGACAATCTTGTCCATATACCAGTAGTGCCCGAGCTCGAGCGCAAGTTGGTTCGGATCGTCCACATTCGGAATCTTTGCCGCCTCCGTGCGCGCATTTTCAAGGTCGAACCCCTCCGCCGCGACGTCGATATCGTAGGGCGGATGGTTTGACACCGTCATGATAAGGTGCACCGTCGGCGGCTCATCCGCAAGATGCTGCCCGAGCGCCGCAAAGAGCTGTGCATCCGATGTGCCCCACGTATTCACCTTTTCCGCATGAAAATCGGGATAACCGTAGAAGTGGTCAAAGCCCTGCGCACGGGAAAAGCGATCCATTCCCTCCCACGAGGGCACGCCGCCGTACCAGAAATCAACGGCATATCCGAGCTGTTTGAACTGCGGTGCCATCGCGGTCGGATAGACCTCTTTCAGACTGCGCGGCACATAGTTGACGTGCTGATTGACCTCGGACAGCCCCGTCACAAGCCCCGTAATTGCAACAGACGTAAAGTCTCCGTTCGGCATGAAACGGCGCGAATAGTAGGCATTCGGCTCTATGATCAGTCCCTTGATCCCATCGGCGGCGTGCAGTGCCGCGTATGGCGCGAGCATCGGCCACTGTGCATACGTCTCGCCGAGAACGATAAAGATGTGACGCGGCTGCGGAATACGTGCGCCCGCTGCCGTGCGCGTCAGATAGGGCGTGAGCGTGTCTGCGGCGAGATCCTCATGCCCCGCCGCCGCACGCGCGAGTTCGCGTACGCGCGCCTTTTCGACACCTGCGATCTCCCCGCTGTTGAGCCGCTTCTGCATTGAGTACACGCGGTAGAGCGCCTGTCCGTCGTCCAGAATACACTCGTTGAGGAAGGCATCGCTCGTCACGCCCGCATTCTCCCAGTTGATGCCGCGTGCATAGGTAAAGCTCCCGCCGAAGCGCACAAAGACAAACAGCGCCGCAAAGGCCAGCAGCATACCGAGCGAAAAGAATGCGCGCCGTGCACCCGAGCGGAGCATAGGGAGCGCATATGTCCCGCGCACGATGAGAAGCTGACGCAGGAGACAGAAGGACAGCGCTGACAGCAGGAGGGCGGCTGCAAATCGCCAGACAAAGCCGTACTCCTGCACGAGCATCAGGAAAATCGTGGGGATATCGTCATTCAGCCCTGCCGTTACCTGCAGGTGAAAGCCCGTCTGATACTGTCGGTAGAACGGAAACCGCGCCTGAAAGAGCACGGCAAAGGCAAATGCCGCAAGTGTCCCCCACGCGAGGCGCAGATGCTGCAGTGCACGGGACAGGCGCGGTGCGATGAGGAGCGGCAGCGTACAGAGGACAAACGCGGGCAAGGCAAGTGCACCCGCCGTCTTGAGCGAGAGCCGCAGCCCCGCCATGAGGGCAACCCCTACGTCTGCCGCCCCTGCGGCTGGGGACATATAGCCCGCCATGTAGAGCATGAAATACGCACGATAGATGCAAAGCGTCAGCAGCAGGAAGGCAAACAGCTTCAAGTCACGCTGTGCGGCATCATAGAACGCCGCCAACCGTCCATATTGCCGCGTTCTGTATCGTTCAATGCGCATTCTTCGCTCCGCTCCTTTCTTTTTATTCCGTAAAATCCTGCGGTCCCGTCTCAGTGCCGAAGAAGGGGGCGCATCTTTGCCGCGGCCTCCTCCACGCTAATCGCCGCGAGACAGTCGAGCCCCTTCGGGCAGGCACGCTTCCAACATCCGCGGCAGGGATGGTCGGCCTCGATCGCATTTTCGAGCTGACCGTAGGGCCCGTTGCGGTTCGCATCGGTTGGCCCCATGAGCATGACCGTCGGTGTACGAAGCCCCGCCGCGAGGTGTACCGGTCCCGTGTCGCCGCCGAGGACAAGCGCCGCACGCGTGAAGACGTGTGCGAGCTGCTTCAGATTCGTCCGTCCGACAAGATTCACAGGCGGAATCCCGCTCGCTGCCATAATATCCTGCGCTATGCTTTCATCCAGGCGCCCGCCGCCGATGAGGACGGGGACATAATGTGCATGGTAGAGACGGTCACAGAGTTCTGCAAAGTGCTCCGCCGGCCAACGCTTGTTCGGCCAGTTCGCTCCGATGGCAAAGGCAACGAACGGCCGCCCCTCCCGCACGCCCTCACGCGCAAGGAGCGTGTCTGCCGCCGCCCTGTCCCGTTCAGAAATCGCGACGGGAAAGCGTACCTCGCGCACTGCACAGCCAAGCGCACGTGCGACATCGAGGCAGCGCTCGACAATATGCCCCTCCGCGTGTGCTCCACGCACGGGGCGGCTCACAAGATGCGCCCCCTCACGCATATTCGCCGTGCCGATGCGCAGTTTCGCACCGGCATTAAAGACGATTGCCGCCGACTTGAAAAGCCCCTGCAGATCAAGCGAGGCATCGTAGGAACGCGCGCGCAGCCGCCGGCGGAACGGGCGAATCTCACGCAAAAAGCCGCCAAGACTGCGGAACTTTGCCTTCTCGAACAGGATGAGTTCGTCAATGTACGGATTATCCTCAAGGATCGCGTATGCCGCCGGCTCCACCACCCACGTCAGATGCGCTGCGGGGAACTGCTCCTTGATGGCATACGAAACGGGCAGAGCATGAATCACGTCGCCGATCGCGCTCAGTTTCACGACCAGAATGTTCTTCATGCCCTGCCCTCCTTTCGTCATTGCACTGTTTGTTTTGGCTCTTGCCCCACGCGAACGCTTGTGCAGCAAGGCGTTTGCGCAGAATACGCGGCAGACACTACTTCTGCGCAGCCCGCGCGATGATGTTCGTCGTTGACTTTCCCTCGACAAGAGGAATAAACGCCACCTCGCCGCCGTGGCTCTCGACAATGCGCGCCTCGGGCAGCGTCTCACGCGTGTAGTCCCCGCCCTTTACGTAGACAGCGGGGCGCACCTTCGCAATCAGGGTTTCCGCCGTGTCCTCGTCAAAGATGACGACTGCATCCACCGACTGCAGCGCGCCGACAACCTCGGCACGATCCGCTTCGCTGTTCACGGGGCGCCCCGCGCCCTTCAGCCGCCGTACAGAGGCATCGCTGTTGAGGCCGAGGATCAGATAGTCCCCGAGCCCCCGCGCCGCCGTGAGATAGCGCACATGCCCCGCATGGAGGATGTCAAAGCAGCCATTCGTAAAGACGACGCGCTGCCCCGCCGCGCGCAGGACAGCGGCAAAGGCCTCAATCCGTTCGTTTGGAATCAGCATACACACATGCCTCCCTCTGCTGCGCTCACAGCAGCGCGCAGTTCCTCGGCAGCGACCGTCGCCGTCCCGCGCTTGCGCACAGCAATACCGGACGCAATGTTGCTGAGGCGCGCTGCCGTCCGTGGGTCGATGCCCGCCGAGAGCGCGAGGATCACTACGGCAACGCAGGTATCGCCTGCTCCGGACACATCAAAGATCTCGCTGTGATCGCTGACGGGAATATTCGTCGCTGAGCCGTCGGCAAGGAAGAGAGTCATCCCCTTATCCCCGCGCGTAATCAGTACGCCGTCGGCGCTGAGCCGCTCGCGGAGTTCCCGCCCCGCCGCGTGAATGTCCTCCTCGGAGCGCAGCGTACGCCCGAGCGCTGCCGCAAGCTCCGCATCATTCTGCTTGACATAGCCGATGCCTGCGTAGGAGAGGATGTCATAGCGCGAATCCACGATGCTCGGAATGCCCAACTTGCGTGCCTCCTCGATGACGAGCCGGCGTACGCGCGCGGTCACTGTCCCAGAGCCGTAGTCCGAGAGCACGACGCCGCGCACCTGTGGGAGCAGGGTACGGATGCGCGCAAGCAGCGCCTCCTCCGTCTCTGCGTCAAGCGGCGCGTGCCACTCGCGATCCACGCGTACGATCTGCTGGCTGACCGTTGCGCGCCCGCCTGCGATGATCCGCGTCTTCGTGATCGTCGGATGCGCTTCCGCGCGGATAAACTCTGTATGCACGCCGTTTTCGCCAAGCACGGCGAGAAGGGCATCCCCGCTGCGCTCCGTACCGCAGACCCCCACCGCATATGCTGCAGCGCCGAGCGTCGCGGCGTTGTTCGCGACATTTGCCGCGCCGCCCGCAACCACGCGCTCCTCTCGCTGCTCCAAGACGAGCACGGGGGCCTCACGCGAGATGCGCGCAATTGCACCGTCGAGGTAGACATCCGCCACCATGTCCCCGATGATAAGGACGGGGACATCCGCCATCTGTTCAAGTGCATTTACCATGGGGTGAACTCCCATTTGACCTTCCACGAATCCTGCTTCGAGCGGTACCGCAGGATGATCTGCGAACAGTGCAGATCGTGGAACCAGTAGTAGTCCACATCCGTCCACCGCTCGGGATCGACGGCGTACTTCATCCCCACCGCGATGCGGTTGCGCTCATTCAGCCGATAGCTCAGCCCCGCCTGCAGGACCTTCGAGTAGTCCTCCTGATCGAAGTCAAAGAGTGCGTTCTCCTTCGTGCTCTTCGAATAAAGCGCGCCGATATACGCTGCAAAACGCTCGCTGAAGGGCTTCGTGAGATAGGCACTCGCGTTGAATCCCTGTACGCGCGAGCCATCATAACTCTCGCGCGTGACGGAGTAGCCTGCCGCGAGATCGAGCCGATAGTTATGAAAGTGAATCGTATCATGTACGACGGAGATGCCGTATTTCCAATGGTTGCTGTGAATCCCGTCCGAATACCAGCGCCCGTACTCGGAGTAAAGGTTGTAGGAGATCGGTGTCCTACCGAGGCGGTGCCCGTAACCGAGGATGAGCGACGGCTGCTTCTTGATCGAGCCGTCGTCACCGTCCTCAAAGAGACCGTAGGTCAGGACAGCGCTCGCTCCGGCATTGTTCCAACCGAGGTCGTAGTGGCTGCGCCAGCCCTTGTTCGTCGTCACGTAGAGATTCGCACTCGCTGTCACATGCGGCGCGAGATCATACTCGTACGTCTGCTCCAGCCAGAGTCCGTCGTCGCTGTCATATCCCATCGTCGGAAAGTTCCGCTGCATAGGATGTGCCAAGTCCACCTCGTAGCGCTTCCTCGTGAAGATCACCTTGTTCTTGATCCAGAACTTCACATTCGTCAGCACCATGCGGTCACCAGGGTAAAGTTCCGCAACATCCGCGCTCATATGGTAGTCCGGCTTTTCGGCGGGGCACCGCGTCTGCGTGCCGTCGTAGGCCACGATCCTGTCCGGATAGAACTCGAAGCGCTTGCCCGTCATATAGTAGCCGCCGACCTTACCCGCAGCCTCCGCCATCGTCCCCTCACGCGTCTTGTAGTTGTAGTTGATGCGGTAGCCGTCGAGCGTCACACGCGCTTCGCCCTTCGTCAGTTGGAGCAGGTGCGCGCGGTCGGGGACGGAGACCGCACCCGTGATGGTGTTCCCCTCCACGTAGTCCCCCTGAAAACGTCGTGCTTCGAGCTGCATGATGTCCACATGCCCCTTTGCCGTGAACTCACCCGTACGCTCATCATAGGTGAGGTCGTCGCCCTCGAATGCGACCGGGGACGGCGCCCCCGCCGTCACGGGATGGCGCAGATGCCGCCCCATCTCCTCCACATCCGCGAGCAGCTTCTTCTGCTCATCCGTGAGACGGTTCTCACGCTCCTCCCGCCGCTCGTTCTCGATGAAGTCCAAATGCTGAAAGCCGGTGTCCGAGGTTCCATTGAAGGCGGCATCGGCCCCACTTGGAAATACGGCACAGGCGGCAGTCAGTGTCAGTAGGATGCGCGTTTTCATAAGCTCGGTCATCGGCGCGTTCTCCAGTCTTTATAAAGTAGTTTGACGTTCTTATACTACATCATAAACGAAATTTTCGCAACTGAAAAGAGCTCCTGCGCCCGTCACACCCCTGCAGTCTCATACAAGATAAATTTGACGCACAAAAATTTTTCCTCTATAATAATTAACATTAGGATTTTCACAATGGAAGGAGGCGATCCGTACATGCAGCGTTTCACAGCAAGCGCGCTTCTGCTTGCTGTCACCCTATGGATCGTGGGAGTGGGCACATGCGAGGCGGCGGAGGATATGCGCTTCGTCGATGCCGAGGATAATACGGGCTACTACGTCGACGCCGCGAGCGTCGTCCGCGTCTCGGACGCAGAGCGCGTCGCTGTCATCGCCGTTGTGAAGGCGGATGAGAACCGCCGCTATCTTTATCGTACACGACTCAACCCGCAGGCAGGAACCTATCAGTTCATCTCCACGCAGGTCGAGGTCTATGATACGAAGGAAGTGCTGCGCACATCGCAGGGCATGGACACACCGCAGCGGTATATGCCGTCCTCCCCGTTCAGAAACATCGCAGACTTTATTGAGGAGCTGCTGAAAGAAAAACAGCCGCAAACAAAGTAGAGGAGGATACTCATGCGACAGAAAATCTGTGCACTTGTGCTGACCTTCGTACTCGCACTCACATCCTTTGGCACGGCACTCGCCGCAGAGCCGCCCAACGCCGTCCAGTCGAAACTCGCACTCATCGAGCAGGACACCTACGGACAGGAGCAGACGGGAGCGCTCATCGACCGCATCAACAAGCTCGAGCGCGACTATGACGGCAAGCACCGTACGGGCAGCCTGATGGCACGCATCGATGCTATCTATGACGAGGTGTATACAAACAGCACCACACCGTCTGTCCTGATGAATCTCAATGCGATCGAGTGGAACATCAACCACGAGACAAGTCTGCGTTCCGTGCAGGAACGCGTCAGCGAGATGGAGACGGCACTCCTCGGCAAGACGTCTGAGGGAACCTTCCAGAAGCGCATCTCCGCGCTCTCGATGGCATCCTTCGGCAAGAAGGAGATCCCCGTCACCCCCGTCTCCGTCCCCGCAAACACACTTGTCAAAGTCGCACTCATAACCCCCGTCAACGCAAAGAACCTGAAGGTCGGCGACACGATCGAGTACCAGGTCGCGGATGATGTCTTTGTCGGCGATGTCCTCGTCTTTACAAAGGGCTCGCGCGGCGAGGGCACGGTCACGAAGGTGAAGCAGGCAAAGAACTTCGGCCGCAACGCCGTCGTTGAGATCGACTTCAAGAACACAAAGGCACTCGACGGCACGTATGTGACCACCTTCATCGGCGAAGAGGCGAAGAAGGAGATGCAGCATCTCGCAATGGCTGCGGGTGCCTCGCTCGCAGGCATCGCCGTCCTCGGGCCTCTCGGCGTTGTCGCGGGCGCGTTCGTCCACGGCAAAAACGTCGATCTCCCCGCCGGTACCGAGCTCTACATCCAGACGCAGAGCGATACCACCGTCTACGGCGTTCAGACCACCTACGACAGCGCCGCCCCGTTCCAGTCAACGGCAGCATCTTCCTCCTCGCATAATGGAACCAACGACACGAGTGTCTACGACGACGAAGTATAACATTTCTGCTGAATTTATCAGCGATTCCCTAAAAGCTCCGCATCTGTCACGCCTTATAAAACGCGGCAGATGCGGAATTTTTATTGCGGCTGGAGGATAACACTTTGTTCAAATTCACATTTGATTTCACAGAGGAGGATGCACTTCACTTCGCGCTCTTTCGCACTCTGAATACCCTCTCGTTCAAGCGGGCAAATCGAACGGTGCTCGCTCTCCTGCTGACGGTCCCGCTGATCCCCATCCTATTTTTTCTCCAAGATCTCCTGGACGATGCCCCATGGGAAGTCGATGCTGTGCTCATACAGACCGCTTTGACCACCGTCCTCTGCGGGGTGCTCTACCGCATTTACAGCCATTTCTCGGAACGCATTGCCGCACGAGACGTGCTGCACCGCCTTGAGACGATGCACGCTGCGCGTATGTTCGGCATCCGTACCGTCATCTTCGACGATGTGCACATCGTCGAATGCAGCGAGCATACAGAGCGCACAATCGCCTATCGGAGCATTACAGACATCAGGCTCTCCGACAGCGGCATTTATCTCTTCACTGCACCAGCAGAGGCAATCATCCTGCCCCTGTATATCTTTGCATCGGAGGAAGAGAAAAGGGGGCTTCTTGCGTTTGTTCGGTCGAGGGTGTCACAGTAACACAAGGGGCTCACATGCTGTTTGACATGTGAGCCCTTTATCAATGGATAAGGCAATCATTGTAAATTTGTATCAGCGAATGAACAATCCCGCGAGTTTCATGTTTGCATCGTAGCTGATGCGATAGACCACAGCCGTCCCCTCGTAGCCGACGGGCAGCTCGCAGATGACGACCCATGCACCATCTGTCTGCGTCGCTGTCATGGAGAGCGTGCCGGCACTGACGCGCGCGCCCCACACCTTCGCAATCTCTGCCTTTGCTCCGTCGATCTGCTCCTGTGTCAGGTGAGGGCGCAGCTCCTGCGTCGCCTCCGCCTGAAGTCCCTGTGCATCGCCCTTCTCAAAGAGCGAAATCGTCGTCAGCATCTGCTGGACCACCGCCTGCTCATCAAACGGCGGCTTCTGCTCCTGTGCGGCAGCAGCAGGAGCGTCCTTAGCGAACACTGCAGGCGACGCGGTGAGGGTCATGCCGCCCACCATCAGTGCCGTTGAAAGTACACATAACATACGACGCATTTTCATAATTAAAGTCTCCTTTTTCTCTTACAGCTCTGCTTATGTGCGCTGCATTCAGCGGACGAGGAACCCCGCCAGCTTCATATTCTCATCGTAGGTGAGGCGGTAGATGACGGCAGTCGCCTTATAGCCCACGGCGATCTCGCAGACAACGTACCACTTGCTGCCCTCTTTGCCCGCCGTCATGAGCGGCTTGCCGACGCCCGTGCGTGCGCCCCACTTCGGCACGAACTCCGCCTTCGCTCCCGTGACCTGCGCCGCCGTCAGATGCGGACGCAGCTCCTGTGTTGCCTCAAGCTGGAGCGCCGTGATGTCCTCCCTCTCAAAGCGGGCGATCGTCGCCATCATGTGCTCCTCCACCACATGCACATCAAAGGGTGCCTGCTCCTGCACCGTCTCTGCCTGTGCGGGAGCCGCTGCGCCTTCCTCGGCAAACGCGGCGGGCGATACGGTGAACACACTGCCCGCAACGAGCGCAGTTCCAAGAATACGGGAAAGCATACGGATTTTCATGGATTTTCCTCCTTCATCCAACCAAATCAAAAACTATTTAATGCAGGAGAAACACGCAAGCGACTCCACACACTCGACCGAAACTTCGCGATAGAGCGAGCGCAAACGTGCCTCGAGACTTTCCTTTGTATCGTACGGCGGTGTAAAGAAGCCCATACGTGTATAGAGATGCTGCACAACGAACTCCGTACACGGATTTCCGCCGAGCACGAAGACCGAGCCCGTCAGTCGCCCGCCGGGACGCAGCACACGGTGCACCTCACTCCACGCCGCCTCCTTATCGGGGAAGGCGTGAAAGCCGTTGATCGAAACTGCCGCATCGAAAAAGTCATTCTCGAACGTCAGCTGTCCGACATCGCCCTCCACAAACGCAACGTTGTGCACGCCGAGTGCGTCCGCACGCGCACGCGCCGCTGCGAGCATCGCGGGCGAGTAGTCGAGGCAGGTGATGTCCGCATTCGGCAGCTCCGCATAGACGGGCAGCGAGAGACAGCCCGTCCCGACCGGCACTTCGAGCAGTTTTCCCTCGAACCCCTCGTGCGCCGCACGCAGGGCAAGCCCGACATAGCGGCTCACACCGTTTCTGTCCAGTCCCCACACGAGCCGCGAGACGAACTTGCCCGACCACGTCGAGTACGTCATCATCCCATCGTACAGGTTCGCAAGCCGCCCCACCGAATGATACGCCCCTCGGATCTTCTCATACCGCCGCAGTTCTTCGTCCATCGTGACACCCTTTCTCGCTGCTTATTGAAATGTATTCTAGCATAAAATGCGTGCGGGTTCAAATCCCTTCCTTATGGACACGCTCCCGATTCGGTGGTAAACTTTAAGAAGTTACTGAAAACAAAGGAGAGATCACCATGCATGCGCGTTTCTACATGACCATCATCCTCTCGGCACTCCTCCTCACCGCCGCCGGCTGCAGCGATGATGCCGCAAAAGAAACACCGGCGCCCCTCGTACGGACGATGACGGTCGGCGATGCCGCCGCGGCGGAGGGCGGTTACACGGGCACGGTGCACGGACGCTATGAGACGCGGCTCGCCTTTCAGGTCGGCGGACAGATTCTCTCGCGCAACGTGAACGTCGGCGCACACGTCCGCGCCGGCGATGTGCTCATGGTGATCGATGCACGCGACGTGCAGCAGCAGGCGAACGCGACGAACGCCGCCGCCCAAGCCGCACGCTCGCGCTACGAGCTCGCACGCACGGAACGCGCACGCTACGAGCAGCTCTACGCCGCACAGGCAATCTCTGAGGCGATGCTCGACCAGTACCGCACGAACGAACGCGCCGCCGAGGCGGCGTACCGTCAGGCAGTCGCGCAGGACACGGCGAGCCATAATGCACTCGGCTACACGAACCTCGTCGCGGGTGCGGACGGCGTGATCTCGAACATCACGGCGGAGGAGGGACAGATCATCGCTGCAGGGCAGACCGTCATGACGCTCACGCAGGAGGGCGAGCGCGAGATCGAGATCGCCGTGCCCGAGAGCCGTCTCGCAGAGGTCTCTGTCGGTATGCCCGCCGCCGTCGCCCTCTGGGCGAACAGTGCCGCCTACACGGGCATACTGCGTGAACTCTCTCCCGTACCCGATGCGGCGACGCGCACCTATACGGCGCGGATCGCGCTCACGGATGCGCCCGCTGACCTCCCGCTCGGCATGACGGCACGCGTCCGCCTCGGTGCATCCGTCCAAGACGGTGCTGCCATCCCCCTGTCTGCGCTGTACCAGACAGGTGATACGGCGCAGGTCTACGTGGTCGAGGACGATGCGGTGCATCTCGTCCCCGTCACCATCACGGCGTTCCGCACAAATGACGCCCTCGTCACGGGACTGCCGCAGGGTGCACGCATCGTAACGGCGGGCGTGCATCAACTCCACGAGGGAGAGAAGGTGCGGACGAAATGAGAAACCTCACAGAGCTCTCCCTGCGCCACCGCGCACTCGTCTGGTACTTCATCATCGTCTTTGCCGTCGGCGGCATCTTCGCCTACAATGCACTCGGGCGCATGGAGGACCCCGCCTTTACCATCCGCCAGATGGTGATCTCCGCCGCATGGCCGGGCGCAAGCGCGGAGGAGATGCAGGAGCAGGTCACGGACAAGCTCGAACGGCGTTTTCAGGACACCCCGGGGCTGAAACAGATCCATAGTGAGACACGCGCGGGACAGACCACGATCTACGTCCAGCTGCGCGACGATGTGGATGCGGGAGAGATTCGCCCGACGTGGCGCGACGTACGGAACTTCGGCGAGGACGTAAAGCGCGACCTGCCCGCAGGGGTCTACGGGCCGTTCTACAACGACCGCTTCGACGACGTGTACGGCTCAGTCTACGCCATCACGGGCGCGGACTACAGCGGCGAGGAGCTGCGCAGCATGGCGGAGGACGCCCGCCGCCGCATCCTCGCCGTCCCGAGCGTGCAAAAGGTCGAGCTGATCGGCGTACAGAGCGAGCGCGTCTACGTTGAGATCGCCCTCGAACGGCTCGCACAGCTCGGCATCCCCCGACCGCCATCACGGACGCACTCGCCGCACAGGATGCGATGGCGACAAGCGGCAGCATCGAGACGGAGAGCGACACCGTACAGCTGCGCGCCTCGGGTGTGTTTGAAAACATCGAGGACATCCGTGCGCTCCCGATTGCGGCAAACGGAAAGGTGTTCCGCCTCGGCGATATCGCAAGCGTCGAGCGCAAGGCGGTCGATCCGCCCGAGCCGCAGATGTTGTATAACGGTGCGCCCGCCGTCGGCATCGCCGTCTCGATGGAGGCAGGCGGCAACATCCTCGCACTCGGCGAAAACCTCAAAAAACTGACCGCCGCGATTCAGCAGGACCTCCCGCTCGGCGCAGAACTGCACGAGGTGTCGAACCAGCCCGCCGTCGTGCAGCACTCCATTCACGACTTTGTCGAGACGCTCGCACTCGCGATCCTCATCGTCCTCGCCGTCAGCTTCCTCTCGCTCGGACTGCGCACGGGGCTCGTCGTCGCGGGCTGCATCCCGCTCGTCCTCGCGGGCACATTCGTCGCCATGTATATGCTCGGCATCGATCTGCACAAGGTCTCCCTCGGCGCACTGATTATCTCACTTGGCCTCTTGGTCGACGATGCAATCATCGCCGTCGAGATGATGAGCGTCCAGCTCGAGCGCGGCATGGGACGCTTTGACGCGGCATGCTATGCCTTTACCCAGACGGCGAAACCCATGCTCACAGGCACGCTCATTACCTGCGCGGGCTTCATCCCCGTCGCATTCTCCAAGGGCATGGCGAGCGAGTTCTGTGCCGCACTCTTCCCCGTCATCGGCATCTCCCTAATCCTCAGCTGGATCGTCTCCGTCATGGTCGCGCCGCTCTTCGGCTATTATTTGATTCGCGTCAAAAAAATGGAGGGGGGCGTGCACGATCCGTACACGAGCCCATTCTATCGGCTCTTTCGCCGCGTGCTCACAACATTTCTCGCACACCGCTCCGCCGTCCTCGTCGGCACCGTCCTCCTCTTTGCCGTGAGCCTTGCGGCATTCCCGCACATCAAACAGACCTTTTTCCCCCCCTCGCTGCGCCCCGAGCTGCTCGTGCGTCTGACCCTGCCGCAGGGTGCCTCCATGCAGGCGACAGCGGCGGAGGCGAATCGTCTCGCTGACCTCCTTGCGGCGCATAGCGACAAAATCCAAAACTACGCCGCCTACATCGGACGCTCCACACCCCGCTTCGTCCTCACCGTCGATCCGAAGGCAGACGCAGCGAACAGCGCCCAGTTTGTCATCACCGCGAACGATACCGCCGCGCGTGAGGAGCTTTCCGCCATGATTGCCGCCGCACGCAGCGACGAGCTCTCGGGCGTGCGCGTCACCACGCAGTACATCCAGACGGGACCGCCCGCCGACTTCCCCATCATGCTGCGCGTCTCCGCGCCCACGACGGACGAAGTGCGCCGCGTCGCCGAGGAGGTCGCCGCCATCACCGCCGCCGATCCCGCCGCGACGAATGTCCATCTCGACTGGACGGAGAAATCCAAGACCGTCCGCATCGACTTCGACAAGGACAAGCTGAAACTCTACGGGATCAGTGCAAAGGCGGTCAAGCAGATGCTCTACACCGAGCTGACGGGCGCACAGGCAGCAGAATTCTACACGGGCGACCGCACCATCGGCATTGTCCTGCGCCTTGCCGAGCGCGACCGCACGAACATCGAACGCCTCGGCGATCTGCCGATTGCCGCAGCGGGCGGCAGCGTTCCGCTCGCACAGATCGCCCACCTTTCCTATGGCGCAGAGGATGGCTTTATCAAGCGGCACAACCTGCGCCCAAGCATCATGGTACAGGCGGAGGTCAGAGAAGGCGAGGGCAACGATGCCGCGCTGCGCATCTACAAAGCGACGGAGGAGCTGCGCCGCAGCCTCTCCGCCGGCACGACCATCGAGACGGCGGGCGCGCTCGCGGACTCCGCCGACTCCATGGGTTACCTCATGCAGCCGCTGCCCGCCATGATCTTTATCATCATGACCCTGCTCATGCTCCAGCTTGGCAGCATGGGCAAGATGACGCTCACCCTCCTCACCGCACCGATGGGTCTGATCGGCGTTGCGTTTGCCATGCTCATCACCGACTCCGCACTCGGCTTCGTCGCCTACCTCGGCGTGCTCGCCCTCTTCGGCATGATCATCCGCAACTCCGTCATCCTCATCGACCAGATCAAAAAGCATGAGGAGGCGAGTGAGCAGCCCATGGACGCCATCATCGACTCCGCCGTCCTGCGCTTCCGCCCCATCATGCTCACCGCCGCCGCCGCCATCCTCGGCATGCTCCCCCTCATGCGCAGCATCTTCTGGGGACCCATGGCGGTTGCCATCGCCGGCGGACTGATTGTGGCAACGGTGCTGACACTGCTCGTCCTGCCCGTCATGTATGCAGTCGCATATCGGGTGAAAAACTAATTCCCCCGTAGAAAAAAGCTCCCGACCGCTTCTGACCTGACCCCAAAAGTTAGATCCTCTATGTCTAACTTTTGGGGGTCAGGTCACTTCCGCCGTCGGGAGCTTTTTATTTTTCAGTTGGTACTCACAATCTTCTCATACGGATGGACAATCAGCTCGCCATCCTTATACTCACCGATGTAGATGTCCTTCACCGCGCAGTCCGCCGCACGCAGCTCGGCGTTGAGCCAGACGCGATCCTTTTCGATGAGTTCGAGGATGTCCTCGTCCACCTGTCCGTCGAGGATGAGCGGATAGCGGGCGTTCTGCTCGCCGTACTGGATAACGGTGAGCTGTCCATTCGGCTCGAGCACAGCACGCTTTACATCCTTTACATAGTAGACCCCCGCCATACGAAGTTTAAGCATGATGTCATGCGCGAGCATTCCGTGCCGCATACACTCATCCATCAGGATCTTGCCGCGCTCGATCACCACGGCGGGACTGCCGTCGACGAAGTCCTTGATCGCACCGCTGTTCATCTTGAGATATTTCAGGACCAGTACGAGCAGTGTCCACGCGATCAGCACGAGCAAAAAGTCCAAAATCGATATAGCGTTGTTGTAAATCACGCCGCCGATGATGCCGCCGAGGACGTAGTTCTGCACCTGATCGGTCGCGGAGTTCGGCGCGAGGTTGCCCTTGCCGAGCAGGTTGATCTGGACGATGAGACACAAGAGACCGAGCGCGAGCTTGCCCATCATCAGAGAGTAGATCAGCATGTCAGTCCTCCTTGTCCACAATCTTCACATCGCGGTTCAGAAGATGCGTCCGCTCGTACTGAAACGAGGTAAAGTCCGCATTGAATGTCACCGCGTAAAACGTCCCCTGCACATCAACGAGCATTCCCTGTTTCAAATACGTCGAGTTGGTGCGGATTTTTTGCACGGGCACGTCCAGATCCACGCTGAGGCTGTGGAGGAACTGCGCCATACGTGAGGTCGCCTCCACATCGCTCTTCGTGCGGTTGTAGTCGTTCCACTGCATTCCTCCGAGGAATGCGACCGTGAGAAACAGAATGACGATGAGGTCGCGGTAGCGCGTTGCAAGGCGGTTGCGCAGATCCTTCACGCTCACGACGAGCAGCGCAGCGAGCGCGAGAAATGAAAGCACATACCAGACATTATCGCCGAACTGGCTGTGCGCCGTGATATAGTCATAGGTATAAAAATTCAAGAAATCCCCTCCTTTTTCGCCTGTAGATTACTACAGGATGTACGGTGCGTCAAGTTTGTTGTCTGCGTCGCCGCTGCAGGAATATGTTCATTCTTGCATTGTATCCTGTCTGTATTTTCTGTTATAATGATCTCACCATCAAATACAAATGGGAAAAGATATTTTGTGTATTATTGGGGATGTTCTTCCACATCCCGGCGGGAGTTGACGCCATGAAGGGTGAGCTGTATATCAAGGAAAAGCGGTGCAAGGGCTGCGGCATCTGCGCCGCGTTCTGCCCGAAGCAGGTGCTCGAGGTGAGCCTGCTCGGCAAGATCGTACCCGTCCGCCCCGAGGACTGTATCGCGTGCGGGCAGTGCGAGATGCGCTGTCCCGATTTTGCGATATTCGTGGAGCGGAGGGAGAGCAAATGAGCGAGACGAAAGCAAGGCTCATGCAGGGCAACGAGGCGATCGCCGAGGGCGCGATTGCGGCGGGGGTGACGTTCTTCGCAGGCTATCCAATCACGCCGTCCACGGAGATCGCCGAGCAGATGGCAAAGCTGCTGCCGAAGATCGGCGGCACGTTCCTCCAGATGGAGGACGAGATCGGCGCGATGGGGGCGATCCTCGGTGCGTCACTCGCGGGCGCGAAGGTGATGGACGCGACGAGCGGCCCGGGCTTCTCTCTGAAACAGGAGCTGATCGGCTATGCGGCGTGCGCGGAGATCCCGTGCGTCGTGGTGAATGTACAGCGCGTCGGCCCCTCGACGGGACAGCCGACCGCGCCGTCACAGGGCGATGTCATGCAGGCGCGTTGGGGCACGCACGGCGACCATCCGATCATCGCGCTCTCGCCGTGGAGCGTGCGCGAGTCGTTCGATCTGGCGGTGATGTCCGTGAACTACGCCGAGCGTTTCCGTACGCCCGTCATTCTGCTGACGGACGAGATCGTCGGGCATCTGCGCGAGAATGTCACACTCCCGACGGCGAACGAGCTGGACATCTATCCGCGCCGTCTTCCGAAAAAAAACCGTGCCGAGGGTTATCAGCCCTTTGCCGTGGGCGAGGACCTTGTGCCCGATGTCGCGCGTTTCGGCGACGGCTGCCGCATCCACGTCACGGGGCTTCTCCACGATGAGACGGGCTTTCCCTCGGGCAGCCCCGTCGTCACGGAGCAGCTGATCCACCGTCTCCACGAGAAAATCAATCGTGTGGGCGATGAGATCATCCACACGGAGGAAGCCTTTATGGAGGACGCGGAGTACGCCGTCGTCAGCTACGGCGGCACAGCGCGCACGGCGTACGAGGCGGTACGTACTGCGCGAGCGGAGGGCATACGTGTCGGCTTCCTGCGTCTCAAGACGATCTGGCCCTTTGCCGATGCCGCCGTCGGACGGCTCGCCGACCGCGTGAAAAGCATCCTTGTCGCGGAGCTGAACTACGGCCAGCTCGTGGGTGAGGTCACGCGTGCGGCGCACGGTACGCCCGTTCGTCCGTGTCTCAAATACAATATGCTGGACTTCACGCCGCAGGAAATCACGGCGGCGATTCGTCAGATGAGCGAGGAGGTGCGGGCATGAGCACGGAGATGACTACACACACGGAGATCGACCGCGGCTTCGAGCAATTCTTTCGTCAGAACCGCCTGCCCCACCTCTGGTGTCCGGGCTGCGGCAACGGCACGGCGCTGAAGTGTATCGCCGAGGCGATTGAGGGGACGGCGGGCTTTACGCAGGACAACACCGTCATTGTCTCCGGCATCGGCTGTTCCTCGCGCGGCTCGGGCTATATGGATTTCGACACGGTACATACAGCGCACGGACGAGCCATTCCGTTCGCAACCGGCATTAAACTCGCACGCCCTGAGCTGAACGTCATCGTCATCACAGGAGACGGCGACTGCACTGCCATTGGCGGCAACCATTTCCTGCACGGCTGTCGGCGCAATGTCGATCTGACGGTTGTGCTCTTCAACAACAACATCTACGGCATGACGGGCGGGCAGTCCTCGCCGACGACACCGCCGGGCAAAATGACGGCGACCGCACCATACGGGACGATCGACCGCCCGCTTGACGCGTGCCGCATCGCTGAGGCAGCAGGCGCGACCTATGTCGCACGCTCGACGGCGTTCCACGTCAAACATCTCACGCAGATGATTGCGGGCGGGCTCAAAAATCACGGCTTCGCCCTCGTCGAGGCGATGGTGCAGTGTCCGACCGCCTACGGGCGCAAGAACAAGATGGGATCACCCGCCGCGATGCTCACATGGATGAAGAACTCCGCCGTCATGAAGGCGGCATGGGACAAGCTTCCGCCCGAGAAGCGTGCACCGGAGAAGTTCCCCATCGGACTGCTCTACGAATGCACGGGCGAGGAGTACGGCATGGCAAACGCCGAGATTCAGCGTCGTGCGGGAGGGCTCTGATATGCACAAGGAACTTCGTCTCTCAGGCTCTGGCGGACAGGGCGTGATCACCGCCGCCATTATCTTCGCCGAGGCGGCGACCGCGTGCGGCAGGAATGTCGCACAGTCGCAGTCATATGGCCCTGAGGCACGCGGCGGCGCGTCCCGCTCCGAGGTCATCGTGAGCGACGGCGCGATCTATCATCCGCACGTCGAGCATCCCGATATTGTACTCGCCATGACACAGGCGGCGGCAGACAAGTACGCGGGCGATCTCGACCCCGAGAGGGGCATCCTGATCGTTGACAGCGAGCTCGTCCCCAGCGTCCCGCAGGCGGCACACGTTGTCGCCGTCCCCATCACGACGCTCGCCATCGAGAAGATCGGCAAGTCTCTCTTTGCAAACATTGTCGCCCTCGGCGCGATCACGCGCGTCTCCGGCATTGTCCCTCTCGACGCCGTAAAGAACGCCGTCGCAAACCGTGTCCCGCCGCATACCGTCGACGCGAATATGCAGGCACTGATGGTCGGATATGAGGCGGCGGCAAACTAAATTTCAAACACACAAAATCCTCTCGCATTACCATACGAGAGGATTTTTCTTTGAACACTTCCCCTTCTGTAAGTACCCCACGAAAAAGTGCGTTCTTGTGCCCCATCCCTCCATGCGCTATCATTCAACGATAGAAATGGAGGTTTTCTTTATGAAGACATTGATTATCGCCGCGCATCCGAATCTCGAAGAGTCCGTCATCAACAAGCGATGGCTGACAGAGCTGCGCAAATATCCTGACCTCTGTACGATCCACACGCTTGCCGCGTGCTATCCCAACGGGCGAATTGATGTGGAGCGCGAGCATCGGCTCATCGAGGCGCACGGCAGCCTGGTCTTTCAGTTCCCGATCTACTGGTTCTCCTGCCCGCCGCTGCTGAAGACATGGTTCGACGAGGTGCTGACGCACGGCTGGGCATACGGGAGAAACGGCGGGGATAAATTGGAGGGGCGCAAGGTCGCGCTCGCGGTCACAACGGGCGTGCGCGCGGAGGATTACAGCATCGACGGACGATACCACTATACGCTCGCGCAGCTGCTCGCCCCGTTTGAAACGACACTGCGGTACTACTGCCGCGCCGACTATCAGCCGTTCTTCGCCTTTTACGGTGCGGAGCTTGTGCCGGGCGAGGACTATCACTCGACGACAGGGGAGATTGAGCGCAGCGCGGAGAACTACGCGCGTTTTGTGGCGGCGTTATCGTAAGTCATCCCTATGCTGCTCGCCCCAGTCACACATGCTGTGCAGGATCGGGATAAGCGACCGCCCGCGCTCCGTGAGGGCATACTCCACCTTGGGCGGTACCTGCGGATACTCCGTCCGCACGACAAGCCCATCCGCCGCGAGTTCCTTCAGCACGACAGCGAGCGTCTTGTACGGAATCCCTGCAATCCGCCGATGAATCGCGTTATGACGAAGTACACCGTGCTCGGCGAGCAGATAGAGAATCGCCATCTTGTACTTGCCGCCGATCAGGGACAATGTGTAGTGAAATCCCGTCTGTACGATCTCTGTTCCCTGCGGCACGCAGCTTCCACGCTCCATAAGTCCACCTCCAAATCTTTGCTGAACATCTCATATCCATAAGAAGAGCCGCCCTCTCTACAAATTCGGACGGCTCTTTTCATTTCGGATGCAGAACGGTGTTCATTATAGAACAGGAAGATCGTATCCGTCAATCTTGACGGAGCTTACTTCACACCCGCTCCGTCAAGCGCTGCGCGGACACTCTTCTGTGCGCGGCGGAGTTTTTCCATCTCCTCGTCCGCAAGGCGCACTTCAAATGACCGCACGATGCCGTCCTGCGCGATCATGCGTGGGATGGAGAGCGCTACATCCTTCATTCCGTACTCGCCGTTCATGACGGCAGCACAGGGCAGGATTGTATGTTCGTTGTAGAGGATCGCCTTGATGAAGCGGCAGGCGACCATCGCGATGCCCGTATTCGTAAAGCCCTTGAGGTTGATGACATCGTAGGCGGCCTGGATGAGCCCCTGCTCGACATCGCGGCGGTTGAGCTTTTCCTTGAAATGAAAATACTCGTCGAGATGGTCGATGCCAAGCCCCGCACAGTTGACGGTCGACCACGCAACAAAGGCGTCATTGCCGTGCTCGCCGAGCACGTAGCCGTGGATGTTCTTCGGATCCATCGCATAGTGTTCGGCGAGGAGGTAGCGGAAACGGTATGTTTCGAGCATTGTACCCGTGCCGAGGATCTTTTCGCGCGGATAGTCGAACTCGGTCGAGACGACGTAGGT
Organism: Selenomonas sp. oral taxon 920; assembly: GCF_001717585.1. Lineage (NCBI taxonomy): Bacteria > Bacillati > Bacillota > Negativicutes > Selenomonadales > Selenomonadaceae > Selenomonas > Selenomonas sp. oral taxon 920. The sequence continues at coordinate 258,501 of NZ_CP017042.1, read as the reverse complement.
CGCAACATCGAGAGGGTTCGTAATCATGATGATCATGGCTTCCTTCGTGTATTTCACGATCTCGGAGAATATGGAGCGCATGATCTTTGTGTTTGTGCTCGCGAGCTTTAGGCGGTCGGGCGTCTCGCCAGGCAGAATCGACGGTCCTGCGGTGATAACGATAAACGCCGCGTCCCGGCAGTCCTCGTATGTGCCCGGATGAATCTTGATGTTCGTGCTGTATGGCGAGGACATGGCGTGGCTCGTGTCAAGCGCCTCGCCGCGCGCGCGATCCATGTCGAGATCAATCAGCGCGATCTCCGAGGCAAGCTGAAAATCCGTGATCTTGTTGAGTACGGCAGAACCGACGTTGCTCGTTCCGATGATGACAACTTTTCCCCTGTTGACTGACATGACGATTACCTCCTAAAAATGCAAAAAAGTCCAAACGCAATGGTATGCGCTTGGACGCTATGGACTCATGACGAACTGTGTGGAAACCAGCCGTTTCATGGTGGATTGCACTTCTTTTCAACAGAATAGTTCCCGCAGGATTTCCTGCGCCATCATAGTAGCACCACAGGGAATCATTGTCAATGGATTTTTGACGGAGTTCGGCGTGTATACAGGAGAGTTTTTATTGCCGATGTACCAATGTAAAACAACAGTTCACAGACAAATATTTTCAGTCTATAATGCACGCAGATGTTGTCAACGACGGTAGGCGGTTAGTCTCCTCAAGAGAGGGGGGCGATACTTGTAACTCTATACGATTTTCTGTCGTTCATCTTTCTTGTGACAATCTGTATCGCAGCCTTGAGACCATAAGAAGACCCGCCTGCAGTCACCAACTCTAGGCGGTTTTCTTATCCATTTCTTAGATTACGGGGGCTGCGCTTTACAGCACACGAAACGTAATCATATCATCAAGACTGTCCATCGTCTCCACATCGCAGACCTCATTTCCTCGAAGTGCTGTTTGAATATGGTAAAAAATGAGCCGAGTTTTTAGGAAGCGTACAAAGTCCTTCGAGCGGCGTTGATATCCGTATGCCGCCATTAACGTCCTGAGTTTCATGCGGGCATAATCTTTTTTCCCAAAATAAAGAATTTGCACACGCAGCTTCTTGAAAAAGAGATCCAAGTCAAAGTCATCACGCATCCAGTCAGATACGTCCAACGACCCATCAGAAACGGCTTGTACCGACGGGAACTCGGCATCAAGAGCAATTTTGTCCTGCATATAGTCCGACCAATACAATATGTCCCACAGCCATTTTCGATAATTTTGCCGATACTCCATCGCCAAAAAGGATTTGTCCTCTGCGTGCATCCGCTGCGCAAGGAGAACGGCTTCCTGCACAGATAATCCCTCCATATCAATAATGCAGGCGACATCCAATGCAGTGTATAGGAGCTCCTGCATCAGTATTTCCCTTCCAAGCGGTCGCCCTTCTTGGCGTTGCAGCTACGACAAAGAATCTGCAAATTCTCGGGCACAGAGAGCCCTCCCTGGTTCATGGGGATGATATGGTCTACATTGAGGTATCGCCGATCAGGAAATACGTTTCCGCAATGCGCACAAACATAGCCGGAAGGAACTTTCGCCTTGGCAAAAGCCCCCTCCCGCAATTCTTTTTCCAATGCAGGATCAAATTCCTTGATTTTATCCAAAGGAAGGTCCTCTAAGGTTATTTGATCGTAAGTCACATTCGACTTCGACGCATAAATATCCGGGTCAGTGAGCTTCATAAGTTCAATACGCACTCTGTTAAGAAAATATATCTTTTTTCCAAAAAACAGCTGCAGAAGATTATCGTCGATGCCTTCCCAAAGTTGATCGAGGTATTCCTTTGTCTTCTTTTGTCCAAGATCTTCGTCCCAAATGTACTTGGCAATCGCAGGAACATCCAGCTTGCTTCGATCCACTTGGTCAAACGTATAGAATTTTGGCTCGGATTCCTTCTGCGCGTAGTATGTCAAGATATGCCGCACATCTCTGGGGTCGTAGGGCGGCACCATATCACGATGGAAAAAACGCTTTTTGCATTCCGCCTCCAATTTGTTCAGCGCATCGTCGGAGAGATATTCGTCGTCGGTATGGATTCCCTCAAACAGCACTGGGAGTGCCTGCATCATTTCCTCATAGGCATCTTGGGTGCTGTTGTACACCATGACCTGATAGGAGAAATCGACCCCCTCCTCGTTGATGTATTGGAACGCATACATTCCCACGGGAATAAGCTCCCAAAAAGAAACCGCCTCAAGCTGTGTGGTATCGATCGCATCGTTTAGGACAGCAGCGAATTCCTCGATTTTGGAAATTGCGATCCATCGAATTTGTTGCTTTTTATACTCCGGACTATCCTTCGGCGGCCACTCGCTATCTCCGACAAAAATTGTATCCGGACTGACCCATGCGATATGTTCATTCCAGTTATCAACAAAAGAGACAATGTAGGCGATATTGGTGCCGCCCGCTTTTTCACCGCGCAGCGCACGGCCGATCATCTGTGTCATAAGAATGGTAGACACGGTCGGACGGGCGAGGAACACGGTTTTCGTCATGGGCAGATCAACGCCCTCGGTGAGAATATTTACATTCACCAAAACCTCTACATCACCGCTGCGGAAGGCTTCGAGTTTGCGATCGTTTTCCTTGGCACTGATGGTCACACCCGTTCCCATATCTTTAATGGAAGATACGATGTACTCTGCCTTAATGCCCGCCTTGTTGAACAGTTTTGCAAGAGCAATCGCATGGTCAATACTGACGGCAAAGACAATGGTCTGCCCATATTCGTCAGCCTTCTTCAAATAGGTATCCACAATCAGCTTGTTGCGCGGCCCGCTCTCCGCGATGCTTTGGGACAGCTCGGGAGAAAGTGTATCAAGGTTCTGGATGCTTTCCAACGCCTCAAGCCCCAAATCTTTGCCATACTCCTCATCCGTATAGTATGTTTCAAAATGAGGATGCGAGAGGATTTGTCGATTGATGAGTTCCTTGAGATCGATTTTGTAGGCAATGCCGATGTCATTTTTCTTCGATTTACCACCTGACATGCCGTCTTTATAGATACGCGCCAAAAGCCCCTGTTCATTCTCGGCAGTACGGAAGGGCGTCGCCGTGAGACCAATCAGTTTCACATGCTCCACCTTTTCCTTGACGAAATCAATGACGCGCCGATATGTTTTTGCCGTGGAGTGATGGGCTTCATCCACGACGAGGAAAATCTCGTCCTCTCCCGCAAGCCACGGGGCAAGACGCGCCAGATTGGTCTCCCTGCCAATACTGTCCTTGCTGATGATGAGCAAATCGTCCTTCGGATCAATGTTGATCGTTTTATCATGATTCGATGAACCGGACACAATACGATAGCGGAAAGACGATATGTGGGGAATTTCAGCAGCGTAGGCAAATTTCTGGAAGGATTCAGCAGCTTGGTCAAGAAGTGTCTGCCGATGGGCAAGCCAGAGAATTTTTTTCCTTTTGTCGAGCGCATGACGAAGAAGCCAAGTGGAAGCCGTATACGTTTTCCCTCCTCCTGTGGGAAGCACCACAAGGGTACTATAACTGGCATTTTCTTCATCCATACGATCAAGGGCGCGGATCGCATCCAACTGGTGACGATACGGATGCCGGGCATTACTCCCAGGAATTGGATGCACTTCTCCTGCTGCCGGAAAGTCGATGTATTCGCACTTCATGTTTCGTTGTTCCTCCTCCGACGCCTATACATTTTTAGAAGTCTTCCGTCAACCCTTATCCGACTCTGCGTTGTAGACGTCCTTGAGCAGTGTCTCCTTGCGCAGGCTGCGGCATTCGCAGGCGCTCTCCTCGGCGGGAACGCTGCGGATGGCGGCGAGCAGGATGTCGCCGATCATGGGAGCATCGTCGTAGAAAATCTGCGTGAGCGTGTCGTGTGACCACGGGCGGATGCCCTCGCCGTAGTTGACGACGAAATACAGCCCCGCATAGCACGCGCCGATCTCGCGCGCAAGGTAGACCTCGGGCGCGAGGCTCTGCCCCACGATGTCCGCGTGCCCTTTCAGCATCGCGATCTCGGCAGGACTCTCGAAATGCCGCCCGTCAGTGACGGCGTAGATGCCGCGGTCAAAGATGCGCCCCGTATAGCGCTTCCTCGTTTCCTCAATTAGCGCCGTGCGAAGTTCCGCGCAGAGCGCATCCCGCATCACGAGCAGATAGCGCCCGTCGAGCATGACATCCTTGCGCACGGACATATCAAGGTAATCGTCGGGGATGAGGAAGTCGCGCGGGTCGAGCAGTGGGTTCACCGTCCCGACGCCGCCCTCGGAGAGAATGCGCCGCACGCCCGCCTGCCGCAGCACCCAGAACACCTGCCGCGAGGCATCCGCGCGCGTCACGCCGCTGCGCCAGCCGTGCATACGGCAGGTCAGCACGCGCCGTCCCGCGACGGAGAAGAGGCGGAACGCAGGACTCTCGCCGTAGGGTGTTGCAAAGTGCAGCCCGTCCGCGAGGATCTCCACATCCGCCGCCATCGAGGCGCGCGGGAAATCGCTCGACAGCGTCCCCGAGCCGCCGATGATGGCATATCCCGCCGCAGGAACCTGTTGCTCTGCCATGCTAAAACCTCCGTATCACGCGATAGCGCGTGTCGCGCTGCGCCGGCTCTCTGCCCGCACCGCGTATCAGATCAATCATCTTCTTAATCGACATATTGTACCGCGTCCCCGCCGCACGCACGACATTCTCCTCAAGCATGATGCTCCCGAGATCGTCCGCGCCGAAGCCAAGCGTCAGCTGTCCGATGCGCTCGCCCTGCGTGACCCACGATCCCTGTATGTGCGCGACATTGTCCATGTAGAGACGCGTGACGGCAAGCGTCCGCATATAGTCCCAGCTCGAAGTCTTCTCCCCGCCGAGTGCGGTATTGCCCGGCTGGAACGTCCATGTGATGAATGCGCGGAAGCCGCCCGTCTCCTCTTGCAGCCGTCGAATGTGCTCCATGTGCTCCACTCGTTCCGCCATCGTCTCGCCGAAGCCGATCACCATCGTCGCCGTCGACTCCATGCCGATCTTGTGTGCCGTCCGCATCACGCGCAGCCAGTCCTCGGTCATGATCTTCTTTGGTGCGATGAGCTTGCGTACGCGGTCGACGAGGATCTCCGCACCGCCGCCGGGGAGCGAGGCAAGCCCCGCATCCTGCAGGCGGCGCAGCGTGTCCTCAATCGTAATGCCCTCCTTTTCGGCAAAGTACAGAATCTCCGTCGCCGTAAAGGAGTGGATCACGATGGAGGGATAGCGGTCACGGATCGCACGCAGCATATCTTCATAGTAGGAAAGCGGCAGATCGGGGTGAATGCCGCCCTGGATCATGACCTGCGTACCGCCCGCCTCCGCTGTCTCGCCGACCTTCGCGAGAATCTCCTCCATCGGCAGGAGATACGCATTCTCCGCATCCTGTTTCGTATAGAAGGCACAGAAACGGCATTCGTTCACGCATACATTTGTATAGTTGATGTTGCGGTCAACGATGAATGTCACCGTATCGCCGAACCGCCGCCGCCGCTCCGCATCCGCCGCGCGTCCAAGGTCGATGGGGTCGCCGTGCGTGAGTAGGTCTGCCGCCTCCCGCTCCGAGATTCTCATGCGCCCTCCCCTGCCGCAATCGGCTGATAAAACGTGTCACGCTCCACAGGCACATAGCCCGCCTCGCGAATCATCGCGTCGAGTTCGCGTCGCGTGATGCCCGTCTGCGTCTGTGCGCCCGCCGCATGGATGATCTTCTCCTCCCCAATCGTGCCGTCGAGATCGTCCGCACCGAAGCCAAGGGCAAGCTGCGCGATGGGCTGCGTCAGCATGACCCAGAACGCCTTGAAATGTGCCACATTGTCGAGGACAAGGCGTGAGAGTGCGAGCATCTTCATATCCTCCCACGAGCCGACGCGCGCGAGCTTCCGCTCCGCGCCGAGAGCCGTGTTCTCTGGATGAAACGGAAAGAGCATGAATGCCTGAAAGCCGCCCGTCTCATCCTGCAGCTCGCGCAGGGCAAGCAGGTGGTCGATGCGCTCCTCGACCGTCTCGATGTGCCCGTACATCATGGAGGCATTTGTGCGGATGCCGAGTTCGTGCGCCGTACGCATACAGTCGAGCCACTCGGCACGCGTTGCCTTGTTCGGGCAGATGATGGCGCGGACGCGGTCGGACAGAATCTCTGCGCCACCTCCGGGGAGGGACGACAGTCCCGCCGCCTGCAGCGTACGCAGAATGTCGCGGACAGAAGTCCCCTCCGTCTTTGCAAAGTTCACAACCTCCACGGGCGTGAACGCCTTGATATCCGCGTGCGGAAGTGCCGCACGCACCTGCCGCACGACCCCCTCGTAGTAGGAGAAGGGACGATCGGGATGCAGGGCACTCACGATATGGATTTCCGTGAGGCGCGGCGTATTTTTCGCCAGTTCCAGCACGCGAGCTACATCATCCGTTTCCATAATATAGCCGCGCGCATCCCCCTGCTCCACCTGGAACGCACAGAGCGGACAGTTTGCACTGCATATATTCGTGAGATTGATGTGGCGGTTCACCGTATAGTAGACGTTCTTCCCGCTCTCGCGCTCCTTCGCCGCACGCGCCCACGCGGCGAGCGCGAGGAGATCGTTGTCCTCGTAGAGGGCGAGCGCATCCTCCCTCGTCAGCCGCGCCCCGCGCTCGGCGGCGGCACGGGCTTTCTTTCGATCACTCATGTACGATATTCTCTCCTTAATGACACTCCCGCAAGTGTACCAAATGCGGCAGGATTTTGCAAATTCCCCACTTGCGCGTCTGTTCCGCTTTATGCTAGGATAGCAGAACTACAAAAAGGAGGATGTTCCGTGGCGCAGCTATCCCAGCCCATCACCTACCGCACACTGCTCGCGTTTGCCGTGCCGATGATCGTGTCACAGCTCTTTATGAATGTGAACTTCATCGTCGACGGCTTCTTCGTCGCGCAGGCCGTCGGGACGGATGGACTGTCGGCGATCAACATCGTCATGCCGTTCATCCCGCTCACGATTGTGCTTGCAACCATGCTCGGCACGGGCGGGAGTGCGCTCGTTGCAGCGCAGCTCGGCGCGGGCGAAAATCGCCATGCACGCGAAAATTTCTCCCTGCTCGTCCTCGTCTGCGTCATTCTCAGCACGATGATTGCCGTGCTCGGCATGACCTTCCTGCACCCGATTCTCTACTTCTTCGGCGCATCGCTCACCTTCCTGCTCCTTTGGCAGAAGCGGAAGCAATACGGATATCTGTAGGAAGGACTGCCTTGATCCATGTCAAGACTGTTTTTGATGGTCAATCTTACCCAAAAGACCTATTGAAGCCGCAATACATCTATACTATCATAAAACAGATGAATATTCCCACAACAGGAATCACGGAAAGGAGCCGATCATGACGCTGCCCTACCAGTGCCCCGACTGCGGCACGGAGCTCGGCTACAAGGGACTCTGCTGGCGCTGCAGGACGGCGGCGAATCGCCGTGCGGCACTCTCATGGACGCCCGAGGAGGTCTCGGCAAAGGAGCAGGAGATCATCGCGCAGATCGAGGATGTTCCCGATGACTTCTGGTATCTGCTCTGCTGTCGCGGACGGCTCGCGCCGGAGATCCCACGCGCGGCACTCGCGGCACGTTCCTTCTGGCCCTCGGCACTCTACTATCATGCACCGACGGACGTGCGGGACGGACTGATCGCAGCACTGATGGAGACGGATGCCGCACATGAGGCGAACGAGCTTATGATGTGCCTCGGTATGCAGGGAGACGACCAATCCCTTGCGGCACTCCTTGCGCTCGAACGCAATCCGCGCCCGTGGCGCGGGAAGCTGCACGTCACCCCCTCTGTCTATGCGCAGTGCGGCGGCTGGACATTCGACCGCGAGGGGCGACGGCGCACGCTGAATTTCGACACCTGCTATACGCTGGTGCACGCCGCATCGGAGGAAGAGCTCCGCCGCTCGCCCGTCCGCATTGCCCGACCACGGGAGGAACACTGCCCGCACTGCGGCAGCCGCATGGCGGATATGCTCGTCCTCGACGGACGGGATGCGCGTCTGCACTTCCTCGGCATCGACGGCATCCTCACAGCGACCTGCTGTCCGAACTGCGTTTCGTATGAGGGACCGAGGCTGAGCCGCTATGCGCTCGACGGCGGCAGCGAGGTGCTTTCCTGCGAGGATGCGGGCGATACCATGTATATCGAAGAGGAGCTTGTCAGGATTTTTGAAAACGATCTCATCCTCGGCGAGACGCCTGTTCCTCTGTTCTGCGGCGCACGCTTCGAGGATGTCTGCACGCTCGGCGGCTTTGCGCTCTGGTGGCAAGACTGGGAATACACGACCTGCCCCGACTGCGGGCAGCCGATGAAGTATCTCATGCAGATTCATTGGGATGCGCTGACGGACTATATGGAGGGCACGCTCTACATCGAGTTCTGCCCCGACTGTCAGATTGTCTCCATGCAGCACCAGCAGACGTGAGGCGCAGCCATGACTGACCATGATGATACCGTACTTGCAGAAAAGTTCCGCACACTGTACGCGCACCTTTGCCGTGAGCGCATCCTCCCATCCATGCCGGTCACAGAGGATGCCTCGCCCGCACAAATGGCGACAGCGCTCCGACAGGCACTATGCAACGCCTACCCGGCGACAAAGCGGAAGCGCACGATGAAGAGCATCCATTACGCCAACTCCTTCACCGACACGGCGCTCAGGGAGTGTGCCTTTACCCTCGACGATGTCGGGCAATACCTGGCACGGAATCACTTCCTTGACCACGACCGCTCCGTTGATTTCTTCAATGAAAAAATCACGGCGGAGGGATTCGTCATCACACCGACAAGCCTTCTGGAAACGATGCTGGAGAGCCTGCTCCTCAGTCATAAAGGAGAACACGATGAAAAAAATTGGCAGAAATGATTCTGCATATAAAAAGAAAGCCCCAATGCCCACAGAGGTCTATACCGAGGAAGAACTGGAGATCGTCGAAAGTTACATTGAGACGAACTTCGGCACGTATGCAAACGTCTTTCATGAGATTGTCTCGCCGGACATCCACCTGGACATCTGCATTGTCGATCCGACCGAGGAACGCAACTACTATATGCTCGTCACCCTCGGGATGGGCGCACACCGTATGAACGTGCCAAAAGAACTCGCCGAATACAAGCTCGAACGCGCGGAACTCGCGATCGCCCTGCCGCCCGACTGGAAGATCCACGAGGACGATGAAGTGCACTACTGGCCGATCCGCCTGCTGAAGAACCTCGCACGTCTGCCGATCGAGGACGATACATGGCTTTGCTGGGGGCATACCATTGATAATAGGGCTCGCTGCTATGCCGAGAACACCAAGCTGACCGCTGCCCTGATCGTCAGCGCGCAGATCAAAGGCGGAGGAGACACCGTCTGCCCCCTCCCAAACGGCGATGAGGTCAATTTCTATCAGATCATCCCACTCTACCGGGATGAACTCAACTACAAGTTCGACCGCAGTGCAAAAGAGCTGCTGAACCTCTTTGACGAGCGTCGTGTGAGCTTCGTCATTGATCCGGAGAGGCGCAGCGCACTCGCGCCCGAGGACTTCACCGATCTCGTAATGGACAATGCGCAGTGGCACCTCGACAGCCTGCGCGAAAAGAAGCTGCCCGTGGACGAGATCACGGCGTACAACCACCTCGCGATCTATCTGCGCTGGTGCATCGAGCATGAGCTGATGGCGGATTGGTTCGTCCGCCAGTATGCGGCGACTGTCCGCGCCGTGCGGGAGCATCCGGCAGATACCGACCTGCGCCCCTTTATCCGCGACGAACTGCACGGGATTCTGATGCACGGCTTCTTTGGCGAGGAGGGCACGGCGTTCGCACAGTATTACTACGACGGCGAGGCCCCCTCCTTTCCCTCGGACATCGACAATCATGCCTTAGCGTACTTCGGTACGGAGCAGTACTTCTCGGAGGAGTTCGACGACGAGGCATATCTGTTCGTCCCGTTCGATGAGGACTACTATGCAGCAATGGCGGCGACCATCGCACAGCGGTGGGAGGCGTGGAAGCGGAACAGCGCCGAGCGGAAGGAAAATGAAGATGAGGCGCCAAGCGACGTCGCTGCCGCAATCATGCAGTACCTGAACTGCGGCAGGGCAGACTGCTCCCTGATGTACTTCCCGCCGATGGCGGACGACGATCCGATTATGGCGGCGTACAGCTATGCCGTACGCCGCAGTGTGCACGACGGCTATGTCCCCCTGCTCATCGTCCCGAGCGATACCCTGTGGGAGATTCTGACGATGAACGCAGAGGCGGAAAAGGGCGCGTTCAAGGACTATGATTTCGATGCCGATGCCGTGGAAAAGTACCGCGAAAAAATGCTTGCACAGCCTCTGCCGGACGGCAAGGCGATACTAATGGAGCGGCTCGGCGAACGTTTTGAACTGAGCCGAAAGGAGACACCGGACGATGGAGATGGGGAAGAGTTCCGTGAGACCGACCACTTTATCAGCTACTGGGACTACGAGACGCAGAAAACGCAGCCGATGATTCTCGCCAAGATTCCCGTGAAACATCCGTGGACAGTGTTTGCATATCTGCCGTTCGGCGGGTGGAACGACTGCCCCGACACCGCCGCGCTGATGGCGGTGTCGAAATACTGGCACGAACGGCACGGCGCAGTGCCTGCCGTCCTCACCTATGACACGCTCGAATACAGCGTTCCCGCACCCATAGAGCCGCAGGAGCGCGCCTTGGATCTGGCGAAGGAGCAGTACGCGTTCTGCGCCGACATCATCGAGCAGGGCGCACCCGGCATGAGCGTCACGCGTCTCGCGCGCGATCTGAGGCAGTCAAACATCTGGTATTTCTGGTGGGACTAAGCTACAGGAGCAATAAATGACCTTACTCGAACAGTGCCAAATTTGGCACGAGAACAACGAATTTCAGAAGATCATCGCGGAGATCGAGGCGCTGCCAAGCGAGGAGCGCACGCCGGAACTCGACAGTGAGCTTGCGCGCGCCTACAACAATACGGCAGGCGCGGGCGATCGCGCGTATTTTGAAAAGGCAATCGGACTCCTCTCTCCCCACGCGGACTATTTCGCGGGCGATCATCTCTGGAACTTCCGCATGGGCTACGCCTACTACTACCTCGACCGCGAGGACCGCGCCCTCCCACATTTTGAGGCAGCCCTCGCCGCGCTCCCCGAGGATGCGGATACCAAGAGTATGATTGCATACTGTCACAAGGGACTTTCCATGCCGCTCTTTCAACGCCCGTTCCGCACCCGCGTGCAGGAGGCGTGGGCAGCGTTCGAGAACATAGAGACGGAGCTGCGCGCGCTGATGGATGCGGGGCCGGATCACGGCGAGGAGCTCATCGAGCGGTGCGACACTGTTCTGCGCATCGCCCTCTCCGACGCAGCCTTCGAGATGGGACGCGGCGGGGAAAAATACGAGCTGATCCTAACGCCCGAGGGCGTGCGCGCAAAGCTCTTTCCGCTCGTCTATTTCGCACGCCATGCCCCCGCCTCCGTGCGCGAGCACTGGGACATCCGCGTCGGGCGCACCGCCTCTCTTGGTGCCCTGCGTACGGGCGACAACAGCATCGAGATGAAGGATGTCGCCGTCTGGTTCGCACAGGAGGGAGAGGGGATCGCCCTCATGGTCTACTGCGAAAAACTCCTTTCTCTCCTGAAGGAGGACGAGAATCGCACATGGTGGATGCTCTCCACGATCGTCGATCAGGCACTTGGCGAAATCGCCTCCATCCGCCTCATCCATGATTTCGATGTCCTCGATGCGCCGCGGGAAGATCCGCCGATGTTACTGACGGATCTGCCAAAGGCCCTTGAGGAGGCGGGTCTTTCTCTCGACAGCGATGCAGAGGACTATCTGGAGCACTCCTATCTCGCCTACGAACGCGAGCCGCAGGATATTTCCGATACGAGCTGGCGGTTCGATGTCTACACGGGCAGTACGCGTCTGCCCTCCATCCTCAGCGCCTATACGGAAAACGATGCGACACTCGTGGATATGTACCATGCGGACGGGATTGTGGCGGGCTTTCTCGCCTATCCGCTGACGGAGGAGCTGCGCGCGGATTCGGAGGCTCCCCTCGCGTTTCGCGATGCGCTCATGACGGCAATCGAGAGGGATGCCAAGGAGCCGGATGCTGTGACCTTCCTTGGCGGAGCGACGGGTACGGACTGCGGCTATCTGGACTTTCTCGCATGGGATCTGCGCGCCGTCCTCGACGCCGCCAACGACTTTCTCGAACAGACGGATCTGCCGTGGGCGGTATTCCACTCCTTCCGACGGGACGCAAATTCCGTCAGCCTCTTTGATCGTACGGAGGAGGAGGAAAGCGCGGAGCAGGAAAGCCCCGCCGCCGCGAAAGCCTCCCTGCTCTCCCCTGCGGCGGTTCGGAAACTCGAGGCGATGGACGACGGCTCGACGGGCTATTTCTACAAGATGCTGCACTATCTGGAATCGTACATCAAGAACGGAACCATCAAGGGGAATTTCACGCGCGAGGAGGCGCGTGCCGATCTGGATATTGCACTGTGGTATGCATACGCATGCAACAATATCGATGCCTACGAGTACTACTACCGTACAACGCAGTGGATGCCCGCAGCAGCGGTAAATGCAAAGGGCTGCGGGACATACTACTACCGCTACGCCGTCGCCCTCATGTACTGCGGACGACTGGACGATGCACTCCGCATGGCAGAGAAGGGTGCACAGGAGGAGCCGGACTATCCGTGGACATATCTGCAGCTCGGCAAACTCCGCGCACACTTCGGCGACCGTGACGGGGCACACGAGGCAGTGCAGAAGGGGCTTGCGCTCGTGCCGGACGATCATGAATTTCTGACGCTTGCACGTGAGATCGAGGAGGGTGCAACCATTGAGCAGATGTCCTACCACTGGATTGATCCCACGTTTGACGAAGAGCTGCAAGGAGCGGCCGCATCAGGAGAAACACTGGGGCTGCGTGACGGCGTTGATGCCGATGGAGAAATGTACGACAAGCAGTGCGCCATCGCCTGCATGACAGTACATGAGGCGGGGCTTTCGTACTTCCGCCATCTCTTCCGTCCCGATCCGAAAAATTACGAACGGAACGCACCCTATTGCAGCTTTAACTATACCGTAGGTGATACATCCGTGCGGCTCGTCTTTCACATGAACGAGGCGGGCCTCTCGAAGCGCGATCCCGCATGGCTGCGCACGCAGAAGGAGCGCCTCGACGATAGGCGCTGGCTGAAACGCGTCGATGATGCGGGAACGGGCACGCTGAGCACAGTGCATTTCGAACTCGACAATCAGGTTACGCTCGCGTATCAGTACCCGTGGCAGGAGAAGTGCGTCTACATTCCATTGGATGAGGATGGGAATCCGAAGGATGAGGAGTAGAATTTACTGCATATGAAAAAGGAGGCGCACGCCTCCTTTTTTGATGTCATTATTTACTTGTCCCGATAGTGCGAACCGCACTGCCATATCTCGAATCGCCCATTCTTAATACGGAAAACCAGACGATTCTTTTCATCAATATGAACACTCCAAAAGCCGGAAAGCTCGCCCTTGAGCGGTTCCGGCTGTCCCTGGCATTGGTATCCGTTGCGGTCAATATCCTGAATGAGACGGTTGATCTTTTTCAGCGTCTTCTTATCCTGCGTCTGCCAGTACAGATAGGCCTCCCACGCTTCATCCTGCCACAGTTTCTCCATCAGTCGGCCTCGATGAGCTCATGCGGTTTCAGCGTACTGCGCCCTGCCTCAACATCTGCAATCGCCGCACGTAGACGCGCCATATTCTCCTCGCTGTAGAACGGATCCGGTTCTGCTGTGACCTCGAACGGGATGCGGCGTTCCTGCGTCACCTTAGCCGCGAACATTGTAAATGCGGAGGTCAACGTCAGCCCCATTTGGCGGCAAGTCTCCTCCATCGCACGCTTGAGTTCTGCATCCATCCGAAAATTTACCATTGCCTGAGCCATATCAATCGCCCCCTTTGCTGTAGAATATCATGTTTGTAAGAATAAATCAATCATTTCTCATCATCTGCTTTACTATTATAACCCCAGTTCCTCCTCGATCAGCACGAGCTCCATCGGGCGATAGCTCATCTTCTTGTAGTGGATGGTGAGGGCGTTGCAGATGCGCTCAAGTGCCGCGCAGTCATAGCAGCGCGTACCGTCCTTCGCGCAGGGCGTTTTCTTGCCCTTGCGGTGGGCGTTGCGTGGGGCGGCGATGCGGTGAATGCGCTCGATGCCCGCCGAGATGTCGGGGACAAGTTTGTTGATTCCGACGACGAAGTAGGTCTTTTCATGCCCGAAAAGCGAGCCCGCGACACGGTTGCCCGCACCGTCCATGTTGAGAATCTGCCCCTCTTCCGTGATGGCGTTCGCCGAGAGCAGGAACACGTCCGTCATCAGTGCCTCGCGCCCCGCAGCGAGAAATGCCTCAATGCCGCCGACATGCCCCGCACGCGGCGGGTCGATCACCTCGTTATGCACGCTCAGACGCTCGTAGAGGGAGAGCGCCCGCAGTGTCTCGGAGTCGCCGAAGCCGACGCGCTTGCCGCGAATCTCAGCGGCGAGGTGGTCCGCCGCCGCTGTGCGCTCCGCGAATCGCGAGACATCGTAGCGATTCCGGCGGAATGCCTCCATCGTGCGCACAATGCGCTCCTCGTATGCCGACATAGCTCCTCCTCTGACGGTGAATGCCCCGCAGCAAACCCGCTCCCTCTCAATACGTCTCGATGATATTAAAGTTCGAGTCACACGCAGCGGGCGTGCGCCCGATCTCACGAATCACACGGATGATATGATCCTCCGAGAGTGCGCGGGGACTCTTCGCGCCCGCATCGTGGAGAATCGTCTCCTTGTGCACCGTGCCGTCGATATCGTTCGCGCCGAAGCAGAGCGCCACCTGCGCCACGGGCACGGTCAACATTACCCAGTACGCCTTGATGTTGCGGAAGTTGTCGAGCATCAGGCGCGAGATCGCAATCGTCCTGAGATCGTCCCACATCGACGTCTGCCGCACCGTCTGTCCGAGCTCCGTATTCGACGGCAGGAACGGGAACGGGATGAACGTCTGGAAGCCGCCCGTCTCATCCTGCAGCTCACGCAGCCGCAGCATATGCTCGATGCGCTCCTCGATGGTCTCGATATGTCCATAGAGCATCGACGCATTCGTCTTGATCCCAAGTGTATGCGCCGTACGATGCGTTTCGAGCCACTCGTCCGCCGTTGCCTTGTTCGGACAAAGTTCGCCGCGCACGCGGTCGGTCAGGATCTCCGCGCCGCCGCCCGCAATCGACTGCAGCCCTGCCTCACGCAGGCGCACGAGCACATCGTGCACCGTGAGGCCCGAACTCTTTGCAAAATGCGTGATCTCCACGCCCGTAAACCCCTTCAGATAGAGCGTGGGAAACGCCTCATGCAGAGCTTTCAGCCGCCCCAAATAGTCCTCGAACGTCCAGTCCGGATGCAGCCCGCTCACCACATGCAGCCCCGCGAGATGCGGGTCGCGCATCGCATCCGCGACGTGCGCCACCGCCTCCTCTACGCTCATCTCGTATGCGCCCTTGTCGCCCGCATCGCGCCCGAACGCACAGAACTTGCAGTGCGCGAGGCAGATATTCGTGAGGTTCACATGGCAGTTCACGTTGTAGTAGACAATGTCACCGCACTTCTCCTGCCGCACGCGGTCAGCAAGCGCACCAATCCACGCAATGTCAGGACACGCAAAGAGCCGCAGCCCGTCCTCACGCGTCAGCCGCTCACCGTGCTTGATTTTCTTCTCAATCTCCAAGTATTCGCTGTGCAATCTCTCTTCTCCTAAAATATATGATGGATTAGGATTTTCGACATACAGGGCGCATTTTCCTGCCATATACAAGGGGCTGTCGCACGAAGCTAGAAAACTTCGTGCAACAGCCCCCGTATATTCGCTTACTTCTTCGGCGTAATCGCAATCACGCGCGCGGGCAGCCCCGTCGCGCCCTCGATATTCGGCCACGCGACGAAGAGCAGCGCTCCCGCAGGAGCCACACGATCGAGGTTCGTCAGCACCTCAACCTGCAGCTTGCCCTTGTCGAGGAGGTATCGCTCGCAGGCAAGATCCCCCGCCTTCGCCGCTTCCACAGAGGCATCCGTGTCCAGCGTCTCATGCCCGCTCGCGGCCGCATTTCGCGTTTCGTAGATGTATTTCAGCGCATCCATCGACCAGCCCGGGAAATTCTCACTGCCGTCCTCCGCGATACCGGAGATCGCGTCCATATCCGGCCAGTGCCTGCTCCATCCGGTATAGAGCGCGACAAATGCACCGTCCGGAATCACGCCGTATTTCGCCTCGTACGTCTTGATGTCCTCCACCGTCACCGCATAGTGGACATCGCGTGCGACCTGCTCCGTCACGTCGATCACGCACAGCGGATAGAGCATATGCTGCGCCCCATAGGACTCGGCGAGCGGACGGTTGCGGACGAAATGCCCCGGAAAATCAATGTGCGTCCCGAACTGCCCCGGGAACTTGAACGTCTGGATCAGGCAGTCGAGCATCGGATTGCCCCAGTCAAAGCACGTCTTGCTGAGCTCCACAGAGCCCTCCGGAATCCCCGCCCAGAACGGACTGTCATTGTTCAGCGGATGCGTCAGATCCACCCACTCATACGCATCTGACTTCAGTTCATCAAGAACATTCCACAGTTGATATGCCATATCGCCATCTCCTTTATCTCATATAAAGAATATATGCTATATATTATGGCTATATACGGATTTTGTCAATCCACCCTTACAAAATTTTCCTCCATGGTATTGACAATCTTCTGAAGTTTGACTATACTAAAGATAGTTAAGGAGGATTCATCGGCAGCTTGATTCAGGACAGGCAGCCCCCCGTATGTTCCGTAAGCGTACGGGCAGAGTTCTCCGGAGTTTCCACAGTGTTGACCGACGGTTGTTGGAGAGGGATAACGGCGCGCAGCTTCGCTGGCTGAGCGGAGCAGGCACGCCGGATTTTCCCCGATGGACTGGGAGGAGATTCCGATGGGTCATTGAGTGGCCGCAGGGTGTCCGCACAGGTGTATCAAGTTCCAGCACGTGATGGAACAGAGGAGTCGAGAGGTGCGGCAGGAGGATGCGGCAGCCCGCAGAGGACGGGCGCAGGGACATACCGGACGCGCAGGTGAAAGATTTTTCCCACAAGCGGAGTTGTGGCGTGTGCGCCCATGTATGTCAAGGTAGTTTCTCAGCGTTTTGGAGGAAAGTTCCCCGCCTCATGCTAGCTCGGGCGAGGAACGAAGCGAAGATCGTTTGGATGCAAGAGAGTTACCTATCACTTCCCGTATTTTCCTCAGACCGCCGACAGGTGACGAGAAAGCCTGTCGGCGGTTTTGTATTGTCTGTGCGATGCGAAGGCTCCTCTGTGGGCAGTCGATTTTCGTTTGATTGCACGTTTTGTTTTCTTTTTTCATCAATTTTCTGTATACATGTAAATATAGACGTTTACATTCTGTATTTCTATGTTATAATACTTCTGTTATTTTTCACTTTATTGTATAGAAGGACAGGTGATTCTTGCATGAAAGATCCGCAGAACGAGTTCATGCAGCACGAGCTGAGACTACCAGAGCTCACCGTGCGCGGCATGATCCTCGGCGCGATCCTCACGATCATCTTCACCGCGTCGAATGTATACCTCGGGCTCAAGGTCGGTCTGACGTTCTCGTCGGCGATCCCCGCGGCGGTCATCTCGATGGCGGTGCTGAAGATGGCAAAGGATGCGAACATCCTCGAGAACAACATGGTGCAGACGCAGGCGTCAGCGGCGGGTACGCTGTCTGCCATCATCTTCATCATCCCCGGCATGCTCATGATCGGCTACTGGCAGGGCTTTGAGTTCTGGCAGACGCTCATGGTCTCCGCGTGTGGGGGCTGTCTGGGCGTACTCTTCACCATTCCCCTGCGCCGTGCGATGGTCGTGCACAGCCCCCTCGCCTACCCTGAGGGTGTAGCGGCAGCCGAGATTCTAAAGGTTGGCAGCCACGCAAAGGAGGACGGCAAGTCCGACTCAGGGCTGAAGGAGATCCTCTCGGGCAGCGCGATCGCGGGCATCATCGCATTCCTCACGAACGGACTTCAGGTGCTCGGCGGCTCGCTCTCGGCATGGTTCCACGTCGGACGCGGCATGACACAGCTGCCGCTCGGTTACTCTACCGCGCTCGTGGGTGCGGGCTACCTTATCGGCATTGCGAGCGGACTTGCCATGCTGACGGGGATCGCCATCGCATGGGCTGGGTTCGTCCCCTACTTCACCATGACGGAGGCACTGCCCGACGGAATGACCCTCCAGAAATTTGCGGGCGCGGTCTACCAGCAGAAGGTGCGTCTCATCGGTGCGGGCGCTATGGGCGTCGCCGCAATCTGGACGCTCATCACCCTCGCCCGTCCCGTCATCGACGGCGTGAAGGAGTCCATCGCGGGTGCACGCGCGAGTGACGAAGAGAAAGGGCTGCACCGCATGGACATCGACATGTCGATGAAGAGCATCGCGCTCGTCTTCGGCGTGACGGTCATCGGCTTGCTCGGTATCTTCTATATCTTTGTCAGCCCTGAGCACATCCCGCCAAGCCAGAAGATCATCTTCACCATCGTCGGCGTCGGTGTATCCGTCCTCATGGGCTTCTTCGTCGCCGCCGCCTGTGCCTATATGGCGGGTCTCGTCGGCACATCCTCGAGCCCAATCTCCGGCATCGGCATCCTCGGCATCATTGTCGCTTCACTTGTCATGTACTCGCTCTGCGCATCGTTCGGCATCTTCGAGATGGAGGGCGGCGAGAAATTTGCGACGGCGACGGCCATCTTTACCACCTCGATCATCCTCGCGATTGCGTGTATCTCGAACGACAATATGCAGGACCTCAAGACGGGCTGGCTCGTCGGCGCAACGCCGTGGCGTCAGCAGGTTGCACTCCTCATCGGCTGCCTCGTCGGTGCACTCGTCATCGCGCCCGTGCTGAACCTTCTCTACGAGGCGTACGGCTTCCCGGGAGCGATGCCGCGCGCAGGCATGGATCCTGCGCAGGCACTCTCCGCACCGCAGGCGGTGCTCATGACCACGATCGCACAGGGCATTTTCTCCAGTAAGCTCGCATGGGAGTATATCTACATCGGCATCGGTCTGGGTGTGGTGCTTGTCCTCATTGACCTTTTCCTCAAGCGCACCACGCGCAGTCTCTGCCTGCCGCCGCTTGCCGTCGGCATGGGTATCTACCTCCCGCCCGTCATCCAGACGCCGCTCGTTGTCGGTGCCATCCTCGGCTACCTCCTCAACCGCCATCTGCGGAATACGGGTGGCTCGAACGCCGAGGCGGCAGGTCTCAGGCGCGGCACGCTCTTTGCCTCGGGCCTCATCGTCGGCGAGTCCATCGTCGGTGTTCTGCTTGCGGGGGTCATCGTCGTCTCTGTCTCGAACGGCGGCGGCGAGAGTCCGCTCGCCATCGCCCCCGAGGGCTTTGCCGACACCGCTGAGATGCTCGGCCTCCTTGTCTTTCTCGGCATCCTCGGCCTCTTCAGCAAGGTCGTTCTGAGCGTGAAAAAGTCATCGTAACTTCACAACGTAAAAACACGCCGGCAGAATGTCGGCGTGTTTTTATACGGATTTTATGGTACAATACCCTCAGGATTTATCCCATCCACCTTGTGGATGCAGCACCTGTATACGATATGATAAAGGAGGCTGTCATGCGGTCATTGTTTCGTACGCTCCTTGCCGTGCTCACACTCGTCTGTCTCGCGCTGCCCACGGCAAGCGCAGGCTCCGCGCCGCCGCTCACGCATATGGAACCAATTGCGGTATGGTCAGAGGAGACAGCAGCGATTCCGGCAGAGGCGAACTATCCGAACCGCCTGCCCGAGGGCACTGTGTTCCGTGGGGAAAACCTCTACATCAAAGTACGCTTTATCGGTTATCCCGCATGGAACCTGCTCACCTATCGGAGCGGATCGGAGACGGGGCGCATCCTTGCCTTTCACGAAGTCGAGCGCACCCCCCTCACAGACGATATGCGCGTGATCGTCGGGTATGAGCAGACCGCAGCGATCCCGTTCACAGAGATCGGCACGGCGGAGATTGACCTCTGCATCGCCGCTGCCGATGCAGGGAGCGGGGCACCGCGATACGCCTATGTCCGAGGAATACGGACAGAGAAATAACACTGTAGGGATAGAGGGAAAAGTATGAACCTAAGGGATGAATTCGAGCGAATCATGCGCGAGCAGCGCGAGATTGCGCTCGCGACGACGACGGACGGGCTGCCGCACGTACGCATCGTGAACTTCTACTATGCGCCTTAGGAACGCCGTATCTACTTTGCCACGTTCAAGGACAACGAGAAGGTTGTCGAGCTTGCGGCGAATCCGAACATCGCCTTCACCACCGTCCCGCACAACGATACCACGGAGCATGTCCGCGCAAGCGGGCACGCCGTGAAGTCCGCACACACCGTCTACGATCTCGCGGCACTGTTCGCGGCGAAGATCCCGCGCTATCAGGAGACCATCGACGCCGTCGGCGACGAGCTCATCCTCTACGAGATCGCCTTTGACACTGCGGTCGTCACCGTGGATATGGAACATCGGGCGCAAATCACGCTCTGAATCGAAAGGAACCTCCTCACTATGAGCAAGCACTACACCGTCATCACGGGAGCAAGCGCAGGCATCGGCGCGGCGGCGGCAAGAGCGTTTGCCGCACGCGGGCACAGCCTGATCCTCGCCGCACGGCGCACCGATCGTCTCGAGGCACTCCGTATGGAGCTTTGCGCGGCACATCCCGACATTGACATCATCGTAAAGACCGTTGACC
The DNA here is from genome assembly GCF_001717585.1 of Selenomonas sp. oral taxon 920. Classification (NCBI taxonomy): domain Bacteria; kingdom Bacillati; phylum Bacillota; class Negativicutes; order Selenomonadales; family Selenomonadaceae; genus Selenomonas; species Selenomonas sp. oral taxon 920. The sequence goes on along the minus strand of NZ_CP017042.1, from coordinate 237,622 downwards.
TCTCTGCGGCGGAAAATGTCCTCCGCTTTTATGAGGAAGTTCACACCCTGCCGCTCAGGACCTGGATCAACAACGCAGGATTCGGCGACTACGGACAAGTTGCCGCGCAGGATCTCGACAAAATTCGTCCGATGCTCCATCTCAACATCGAGGCACTGACCATCCTCTCAATGCTCTTTGTGCGCGACTTCGCCGATGTCGAAGGGACGCAGCTCATCAATATCTCGTCCGTCGGCGGCTATCTCATCGTCCCGAATGTCGTCACCTACTGCGCAACGAAGTTCTACGTCAGCGCCTTCACCGAGGGGCTCGCACAGGAGCTCCATGCCAACGGAGCAAAGCTGTGCGCCAAAATCCTCGCACCCGCCGCCACACAGACCGAGTTTGGTGCCGTTGCGAACAACAATCCAGCCTATGACTACAACAAGGCCTTCGGCACCTACCATACGAGTGCCGAGATGGCAAACTTCCTGCTCAAACTCTATGACAGCGACCAAACGCTCGGCATCGTCGACCGTGAGACGCTCACCTTCCGTCTCACCACCCCGCAGTATCCCTATGCAGGGAACTCTGCACGCAATCAAAAGGTGTAACGCCACTCACACGATACGCAAAAATCCCCCAAGACACAGTCTGCAGTTTCCTAAAAGCCAGCTTTCCTAAGTCTAATCTTTTAGGTGAAGCCCCGTCTTGGGGGATTTTTTATTCAGCTGCTCATGCATGAATCTCCATGGACGTCTCTATCCATCGGTTTAGATCACGATAGATACCGCGGATATTGCGAACCGCCTCACCATAAACCAGTGTGAGCAGCCGTGCAAGTACACTTACCAACTCATGTGGGCCCACGCCTATACATTAGTACTGCGCGGCAATCTCGCGCGCATCTCAGCTCCGCCGCAGCTTCGGCAGGAGGAAGCGCAGGAGGACGTAGGCGAGGATGCTGCCCGCACCCGTGGAGAGGAGGAAGGGGACGATGTAGACGGTGTAGCTCGCGGGATTCAGCCCCATGAGGAGGGCAGCGACGGGATAGGCAGCGAGTGCACCGAGGATGCCCGTACCGAGTGCCTCGGCAGTGCAGGTAAGCCCAAGGCGTTTCATATAATGATAGGTGAGCCCGCAGCAGAGTGCGCCGATCATGCTTCCGGGGAACGCCATGAGGCTGCCGAGCCCCGTGATGTTCCTCAGCAGGCTTGCGGCGAAGGCGACGCCGATGCCCCAGAGAGGGCCGAGGAATACGGCGGCGAGGATGTTGACAAGGTGCTGCACGGGGGCGCAGCGGCTGCCGAGTACGGGGATGCTGAACAGTCCGCCGAGCACTGCGACGGCGACAAGGATGCCGGCGAGGGTGAGCTTGCGGGTGCGTGTGTCTAGCATATAAATTCACTCCTCAAATCAAAACCATGCGCAAGGGGGCCGCTCCCCTTTCCAAGATCGAGCCCCGCAGCGAGTGCGCCCGAGATATATGCCTTCGCACGTTTGACCGCAATGTCCAAATCCATGCCGCGCGCGAGGTTCGCGGCAACCGCACTTGAGAGGGTGCAGCCTGTGCCGTGGGTATCCGTAGTCGCAATGCGCCGCCCCTCGAACCAACGTGCGCCCGCACCGTCGACGAGCAGATCATTCGCATCGTCGATGCTGTGTCCTCCCTTCACGAGGACTGCTGTATGTGCACGCTCATAGATGCGCGCCGCTGCTGCGGTCATGCCCTTTCGGTCGGTAATTGCCGTATCCGCAAGCACCTCCGCCTCGGGTATGTTCGGCGTGATGATCGCCGCACGCGGCAGGAGTTCGGAGCAAAGTGCCGCGACAGCATCCTCACTGATGAGACGTGCGCCGCTGGTCGCGACCATGACGGGATCGACGACGACGTTCCGCGCATGGTATTGGTCGAGTTTCTCTGCGATCACGCGGATGAGTGCAGCATCCGCGACCATGCCGATCTTTACGGCATCGGGCGGGATGTCGGTGAATACTGCATCGAGCTGTGCCGCGAGAAAGTCGGGCGGGACGGCGAGAATGTCCGTGACCCCCGTGGTATTCTGCGCTGTGAGTGCGGTAAGTGCGCTCATGCCGTAGATGCCGTGCGCGGTCATGGTTTTGAGATCTGCCTGAATGCCCGCGCCGCCGCTCGAATCACTTCCCGCAATGGTGAGTGCCGTGTGTATTTTCAATGTTCGTCCCTCCTCAGAGTTTTGTGATGTTCATATTTGCATGGAGTTCTTCCGTTGTCATATGGTAAATGGCATCAATGATACGCGTCCGATAGGTCGCGTTGCCGTCGCTCTCCTCCATCTGCGCCCATGCGAGCTCGCCTGCCGTGCCCATGAGCGCAGAGGTTTCAGCGACTGCCGCAAGGGGATCGGACGGCGCGGCGGCAAGTGCGGCGGTGAGCAGTGCGGAGAGCTGGCAGCCTGTGCCCGTTACGCGCGCCATCTCCGCGCGGCCGTTTCGGATGGCATAGCAGTCACGCCCATCCGTCACGATGTCGATCGCACCCGTGACAGCGATGACTGCGCCCGTGCGTGCGGCAAAGGCGTGCAGAAGGTCTGCCGCCGCGCCGAGGTTCTCCTCGGTGACGGCATCCGCGGCGTTTGCATCGACGCCCTGTGTCGCGCCGCTCCCAACAGCAAGTGTCCGTATCTCTGAAATATTGCCGCGAATAAGGGCAGGGCGAACCTCGTCCAAAATGCGAAGCGCAGTCGCGGTACGCAGGCGGCTTGCGCCCGCGCCGACGGGGTCGAGCACAACGGGATGCGCGAGTGCGCGGGCACGTTTCCCCGCTGCGATCATGCTCGGAATGGTACGTGCATTCAGCGTCCCAATATTGAGGCAGAGCCCCGCGCAGAGTGCGGTGATCTCCTCCGCCTCCTCCGGATCGTCCGCCATGATGGGGCGTGCTCCGACGGCAAGCAGGACGTTCGCGACATCATTGACAGTGACATAGTTGGTGATGCAGTGAACGAGCGGTGATGCCGCTCGGATCTGGTCGAGGGTTGATGTAGGCATTTATATTTTCCTTTCATTGAGGAGGGGATGCGTGCCCAACGCGAACGCTTAGTTACGCAATCGCCCGCGTGCTTGTATGCTCAAATACCGGCGGACTTCTTAAACGCGCTTCGCTTGAACGAAAGAAATCCGCTGGGGCATACCGCACGCTTTTCGCTCTTGCTTCACTAGGGTTCGCTTTTGGGCAGCGCACCGCCCTCTTCGCCATTCCCCCTCTCACTCCGCCCGTTTCCCCATCACCCGATTTGCGAGGAGTGCAAGCAAAAGCGTGATTGCCATGGTCGGCAGTGTGCTGCCGACGGGCGTGTCGAGCGTCATGAGCCAGCGATAGCAGAGGAAGCCGACGAACCAGACAGTGAGATTGACCGTGTGGACAGAGCGTCCCGCCGCATCCTCGCGCAGGAGGAAGCAGCTTGCGATCTGGACGGCAATCATCGGGGCAAAGACCGAGCCGATGATGTAGAGGAAGCCCGTGATGTCGTCCATCGGGTAGAGCGATGCCGCAGCTGCGCCGAGCACGGTCACGCCGATGCCGACGGTGCGCCCCGAGACGGAGCGCACAATGCTCTCGCTCGAGACCCCCGCCGAGTACGCATCGAGATACGTTGTGGTAACAGTCGAGAGGATGACGATACCGAGCCCTGCCGCGCCAAGCCCCGCGTGGAGCATGATCTGTGCGATGTCCGATTCGCCCGTGAGAATCGCCGCCCCCATGCCGATGAAGTACATCCAGCAGCTGACGAGCCCGTAGACGAGCGCGCTCACGACGGCAGCGGCGGCGGGTCTCTCTGCCTCGCGCGTGTAGTCCGAGATGAGCGGCAGCCATGAGAGCGGCATCGCAATCGAGAGCTCGAGTGCCATCGCAAAGCTCATCGTCTCGCCTGCAGCAGATCCCGTCGTCTCCGCGCTGCCCCAAATGACGGAACAGAGAAGCACGGTGAGCAGGAACAGCCCTGTCATGGCGACGGCGTTCACGCGCTCGATGCGCAGGATCCCGATCCGAATCCAAACGATAATCAGTATGCCGATGACAAGGCACCAGAGCCAATGTCCCGCATCCATCACCGTATTTGCCGCAAGTGCACCGTCGTAGATCATGATGCTCGTCCAGCCGACGAGCTGAAGGACGTTCAGCGCGGCAAAGAGCAGCCCGCCGCGTGCACCGAACGCCATCTTGACCGTCTCCATCGCACTGCGGCGCGTGCGTGCACCGATCAGCCCTGCAAGAAAAAGTAAAAAACAGCCGATGATGTGCCCGACTACAATGGCAATCCCGCCGTCACGAAAGCCGAGCGGCGCGAAGAATGTGCCCGTGAGTATCTCCGCGAGCGAAACGCCCGCACCGAACCAGATCAGTGCATTTGCGGGGATGCTTGTACGCTTGTCCATGTGAACCTCCTTCTATGCAAAAACGCGGCTATGCCAACTGACATAGCCGCGCTGTGTGCACATATATCCCTACGTTGGCATTATCCAAATCAGGTTATGGGTCGGGACGCATTGTCCCCTCTCAGCCGACTGCTGTCAGCTCCCCTTATTCTGTTGTGTATGGGAGTTACTGTGCGCTCATCGAGAGTTCGATGAACTTGTTGCCGAGCTTCGCCTTCTGCAGGACTTCCTCGGTGATGTCCGCGCCCGCCTCGACGATGACAACGCCGTTGTCCATCTTGATCGTGCGCGTCGCCTTCTTGCCGAGCAGGAAGCGGCGGTGTCGATCCTCGTTCACGCGATCCGCGCTCTTGTCCTCGGCGGACTCTGCCGTCGGTTCCTCGGCTGCGGGTGCAGCCTCAGCAGCAGGTGCAGGCTCCTCTGCCGGAACCTCGGGTGTCTCCGGTGCAGCGGCCTCAGGCACCTCTGCCGCCGGTGCAGGCTCCTCAGAGGACACCTCGGCGGCGGGCTCTTCAGCCACAGGTGCGGGTTTCTCAACAGGAACCTCAGCGACAGGTTCCTCCGCCGCAGGTGCTGCCTCTGCCACCGGCTCAGCTGCAGCTTCCGAAGCTGCAGGCGCTGTCACAGCGGGCGCCGCCGGTGCAGCCGCTGCATCAAATTTTTTTCCGGCATCGCCCTCCGGAGAGATGACCGTAACTTCCTTGCCGAAGATCGAGACCTGATCCGCCGTTACCTCAGACGTGGAGCCCTCGGGGGTCGTGATCTCGCATTTCTCAATGCTGCCGTCCTCGCCGATGAAGATCTCGGTGATGTTGCCCTGAATCACGCCCGTGCGCGTGATCGCCTTCGTCCCAATGACGCGGATGTTGTCGTCGAGCAGAGTCTCGAAGTCGCCCGCCGCATCGAGCGTCAGGATGTTCTCGCTGTTGTTGATTGTAACGGCATCCTCACCGACTGCAATGACATTGTCGTAGGGGATGAGCTTGACCCCGCGATACCAGTCCTCGTCCTCAATCGTGACCGCCGCCACCACACGGTTCGGCGCGTCAATGAGCAGCGTCTTGCTCATGCCGAGCTCGCGCCCCTCGGTGATACTGATGACGGGAAGCCCCAGAATGTCAACGCTTTTCTTCATGTGTATTCCTCCATTTTACCAAAAATGTCAGGTACTGAGCTCTGCGCGCCGATCTGCCTCTGCAAGCAAATCCTTCGGCACATCGCCGAAGGGGAGTGTAGGTGTCCCCCGCGCTGTGAGCATATGAGAAACGACGGCCAAGGATCTGCGGGAGCGCTCAAACTCCTGCGCCATGGCAGTGTTCTTTGTAATGATGGGCAGCGCGAGCGCCTCGTCAAAGAGGGCAAGCGCTGCATCGTAATTCCCCAGACGCTTGTAAAGCGTCGAGAGCTCGATGATAAGATACGGCATATAGGAGTCATCCGGATACCGCTGAAGCGCTTCGCGGTATGCCGCGACCGCACGCAGCGGGGCATGCTCCGATGCCTCGTATGCTATGTCGAGCAGAACATCGAGGCTCTTCTCCGACAGTGCGGACCCCGGCGGCTCCGCTGCCGCAGACGATACCGGCTCCTGCACTGCACCGCGGACGGCAGGGGTATGTGCAGAGGCACTGTCCGCTGCGGACATCTGCGTATCTGCGCACGCCTCCTGTGCGGCGGCATTCTCTGCCTGATGCCGTGCACGTGCCGAAGCGAACGCATTGTAGAGCGTCACCACAAGCCCCGCGCCTGCGATCAGGGAAACCAGCTGTATATAGTACGTCTGTGTCAGCGGCGGACGCAGGGCAATCATCCCGGCAACGACGCCAACGCTCATCAGTACAGCAAGAACAAGCGAGGAAAAGCGAATCCGGGTTTGCAACAGCATCGCCCCCTTTTCCAAAACCACCGCTCGAGCAGCGAGCATACTCATAGGTATTCTAGAAGTTTTTCGACACAAACGCGAAAATTCCTTCCTCTTGCGAGAAATATTAAAAAAACTGCGTTATTTTTTCTGAAAAACTTTTTTGTTTCTGCCCTTTTTTCATTTATCATTTTATAGTATAATGGCTGTGACATTCATTCGCGCGGCAAAATGCGGACGCGAGGGGAATATATGCTGATTCACTAACGGATGGGAGATGTTCACATGACGCAGGAAACAGTAATGATCGAGAACAAGACGGGCATTCATGCACGTCCCGCATCGGTATTCGTCCAGACGGCGACCAAGTTCAAGTCCAAGATCCAGATCGAAGCAAAGGGCAAGAAGGTCGATGCCAAGAGTATCCTCATGCTGATGAGCATGGGGCTTGTCAAGGGCACGGAGCTCACCATCATCGCCGAGGGCGAGGACGAGGCTGCCGCGGTGAAGGAACTCGCGGATCTCGTCAAGTCGAAGTTCGGCGAGGAGTAATCGAATCACTACGGGACGCCTCGAGGTTTTGCAGTGTACTGTTCAGCCTCGCGGCGTTTTTTCATAGAGATTAGGAAGGGTGTTTAGATATGGCGGAAGCAATCCGTGGAAAAGGGGTTATCTCCGGCATCGCCATCGGTCAGGTCATGCTCGCAGGGCAGAACCTCGACGGCTATCTTGCCGCGTATCAGCCGGGCTCCGCTGCAGAGGAGCAGAGCAAGGCAGAGGCGGCGCTCGTCGCCGTCACCGAAAATCTCCTCGCGACCATTGAGCGTCTGCGGCGAGAGGAGCAGGCTGAACAGGCGGCGATCCTCGAGGCGCACCGCATGATGGTGCAGGATCCGATGATGGCAGAGAACATCAAGGGCAAGATCGCCGAGACGGGCAGCGCACCGCAGGGCATTCTCGATGCCGCGAACGAGCAGGCGCAGATGTTCGAGCAGATGGAGGATGAGTACTTCGCCGCACGCGCCGTCGATCTGCGCGACGTGGGCAAGCGCATCGCGAAATACGTCCTCGGTGTCAAGGAGCCGGAGATCGGCTCGGGGCAAGTCGTCCTCTGCGGTGAGGAGATCGAGCCGTCCGTCGTCGCCGGCATGCCGACGGAGCAGATCGCAGGTGTGATCCTCGGCTCGGGCAGTGCGACGAGCCACGTTGTCATCATCGCCAAGGCACGCGCCATCCCAACCGTCCTCGGCATCGGCGACAAGATCAACCTCATTCAGGACGGCGACGAGATCATCCTCGACGGCAGCCGCGGCGACATCATCATCCGTCCGACCGAGGCAGAGCGCTCGCTCTATCAGGGCAAGATCGAGGAGCAAAAGAAGCTCGCGGCACACTATGCCGCACTCAAAGATCTCCCGGCGGTGACGAAGGACGGCGTGCGCATCGAGCTCACGGCGAACATCGGCACGCACATGGATGTGGACAACGCACTCACCTACGGCGCGGAGGGTGTGGGGCTCTTCCGCTCCGAGTTTGTTTTCATGGGCTCGACCACAATCCCGACCGAAGATGAGCAGTTCAAGGCATACCGCGCTGCCGTCGAGAAATGCGGTGGTCACATCTGCGTGATCCGCACGATGGACATCGGCGGAGACAAGCCCCTGCCCTACCTCAACATCGACCCTGAGGAGAATCCGTTCCTCGGCTACCGAGCTCTGCGCATCAGTCTCGATCGGCACGACCTCTTCCTCCCGCAGATCAAGGCGATCCTGCGCGCGGGGCTCTATGGCAAGGCAGCCATGATGGTGCCGATGGTCATCAGTGTCAGCGAGATCCAGCGCGTCTTAAAGCTTGTCGAACAGGCAAAGGTCGAGCTCACCCACGAGGGGAAGGAGTACTCCGACGACGTACAGATCGGCATCATGGTCGAGACCCCTGCGGCGGCAGTCGTCTCACCGCTGCTCGCACAGTACGTCGACTTCTTCAGCATCGGCACAAACGACCTCATCCAGTACACGCTCGCAGTCGACCGCGGCAACGCGCAGATCGCACATCTCTACAATCCGTTCAACCCCGCCGTTCTCCGGCTCATCCAGCGCACGATCCAGAGCGCACGCGAGCACGGCATCTGGACGGGCATGTGCGGTGAGATGGCAAGCGACCCGTACGCCGCCGTCATCCTGCTCGGCATGGGCATCACGGAGCTCTCGATGAGTGCACCGTCCATCCCGCGCGTCAAGGAGATGATCCGCTCCGTCACATCGACGCAGGCGAAGGAGCTCCTCGCCGATGTCATGAAGATGGAGCACGGTGTCGAGATCCGTGCCTACCTGCACAAGATGCTCGAAGGCTCGGACGCGAGCGTTGGACTCTGATTGTTGCAAAAGGCACAGACAAGCACGCCGTGTTGCGGCATACTATAGGCGTGTGTTATATTTGAAAGCTTCCTGCTGTGCTCCGGTGCGGCAGGAATTTTTCGTTTCAGGAGGATGTTATGACCCTGTCCATTGACAGCACGGCGTGCGTCTCCTGCGGCATGTGCGCGGAGCGCCTGCCCGCCGTCTTTCGCATCGACCGCACCGCACGCTCCGCCGCGATCGTTCGGCAGCCGCACGCAGAGGAACAGGACGACGCGCTCGAGGCGGCGGAGGACTGCCCCGCAGGGGCGATTATCTCATCTTTTTTCGTGGCAAATTTGTAATTTTATGCTAGAATAAGAGAAACATTTTCGATTGTTGTTTCTGGGAGCGGCGCAGCCGCTGTGGAGGGAATCTGCAATGACGGAATTAAAGATGGCACCATTTGGCACGATGCCGGGCGGCGATCGGATCGAGCTCTACACACTGACCAACGCACGCGGGACGCGGGCAGCGATCACTACCTACGGTGCACGCCTCGTGTCGTTCGAACGCCTCGTCGACGGAAAGCCGCTCGACATCGTACTCGGCTACGACTGCGGTGAGGACTACGTTGCCGACCGCGCCTGCATGGGGGCGATCGTCGGGCGGCACGCAAACCGCATTGCGGGCGGACGCGTCACAATCGCGGGACATCCCTATCAGCTCGAGCTGAATACGGGGTCAAAGAAACAGAACCACATCCACGGCGGCTCGAAGGGACTGCACTATCACCTCTGGACGGCGGAGATCGCGGGCGGCGGTGCTGCGTTTACCACTGTCAGCCCCGACGGCGAGGGCGGCTACCCCGGCAACTTCAAGGTACGGGTCACCTATCGCCTCACGGATGACGATGCCCTCATCATCTCCTATCGCGCCGTCAGCGACGCGGACACCATCTGCAACCTCACGAACCACACGTACTTCAACCTCGAGGGAGCCACTGCAGACACCGTACTTGACCACACGGCAGAAATCTATGCCGATGCGTTCACATGGGCGGACGCCGAGTCCCTGCCTGACGGCCGCATCCTCCCTGTCGTCGGCACACCGATGGACTTCACGGAGCCGCACCGCATCGGTGAGCGCATCGATGCAGACTACGATCAGCTGCGGATGGCAGGCGGATACGACCACAATTGGGTGCTGCGCGGTGACTTTGCTCCGGAGCCCTACTCCCATCTCAAAAAAGCAGCACGCATCACATCAAAGAAGTCGGGGCTTGCCCTCTCCTGCTACACAACACAGATCGGCATGCAGTTCTACACGGGCAACTTCCTCGGAAAAACCCCCGTCGTCGGCAAGGGCGGCAAGGAGTTCGCACGGCGCAGCGGCTTCTGCCTCGAGACGCAGTTCTTTCCGAACGCACCCGCGAATCCGCATTTTCCGCAGCCCCTTCTCAAAATGGATGAGGTGTGGGAAGCAGAGACCGTATACCATCTTGAAGATTTGTAAGACTACATGCCATCCATAGAAACGAATTATGGCAATCCAATTTTTTCAATTACTCATTTATCCAAAATCGCTAGACATTTCTATAAAATGGGCGTAAGATAGTATCTATAAGTAAGCTCTGCTCACAAAAATTAAGGGAGGATTGACTAAATGAATATTCATGAGTACCAGTCCAAGCAAGTTCTGCGCGAGTTCGGAGTCAACGTGCCGAACGGACTGCCGGCGTTCACCGTCGACGAGGCAGTCGCGAACGCAGAGAAGCTGGGCTCCCCCGTTATCGTTGTCAAGGCTCAGATCCACGCGGGCGGCCGCGGCAAGGCGGGCGGCGTCAAGATTGCAAAGAATGTGGATGAAGTCCGTACCTACGCGCAGGAACTCCTCGGCAAGGTGCTCGTCACCCACCAGACCGGTCCCGAGGGCAAGAAGGTCGGCCGCCTCCTGATCGAGGAAGGCTCGAAGATCAAGAAGGAGTTCTACCTCTCGTTCGTCGTCGATCGCCAGACGGCAAGCATTGTCATGATGGGCTCCGAGGAGGGCGGTGTCGAGATCGAGAAGGTCGCCGCCGAGACCCCCGAGAAGATCATCAAGGAATACATCGACCCCGTGATTGGACTTGCTCCGTTCCAGGCAACGCGCATGGCGTATGCGATCAACATCCCGGGTCCCGCTGTCCGCAAAGCGGCTGCACTCATGCAGGGCCTCTATGCCGCATTCATCGGCAAGGACTGCTCTCAGGTTGAGATCAACCCGCTCGTCGTCACCGAGGACGACGATGTCATCGCGCTCGATGCGAAGCTGAACTTCGACGACAGCGCGCTCTTCCGCCATCCCGACATCGTGGAGCTCCGCGATGAGACCGAGGAGGATCCGAAGGAGCGCGAGGCTGCTGCGGCAGGGCTCAACTACGTCAACCTCGGCGGCGATGTCGCGTGCATGGTCAACGGCGCAGGCCTTGCGATGGCGACCGTCGACATCATCAAGCACTACGGCGGCGAGCCTGCGAATTTCCTCGATGTCGGCGGCGACTCCGAGCCGGAGAAGATCGCCAAGGCGTTCAGCATCATGCTCGAGGGCGGTCAGGCGAAGGGCATCTTCGTCAACATCTTCGGCGGCATCAACCGCTGCGACAACATCGCCAACGGCATCATCGAGGCGGCAAAGATCATCTCCAAGGACGGCAAATCCCTCCCTGTTCCCGTCGTCGTTCGCCTTGAGGGCACGAAGGTCGAAGAGGGCCGCGAGATCCTCAAGAACACGCCGATCGGCAACGTCTTCCCCGCAGCCACGATGGAGGGCGGCGCAGAGCAGATCGTGAAACTCGTCGCACAGGCGAAGGCTTAATCGAAAGGGAGGTCATACAATGTCAGTAATGATTGATAAGGACACCAAAGTCATCGTCCAGGGCATCACCGGCAAGGCTGCGATGTTCCACACGAAGCAAATGCTCGACTACGGCACAAAGATCGTCGGCGGCGTCACCCCCGGCAAGGCAGGGCAGACCGTCGAGGGCGTGCCCGTATTCAACACCGTTGCAGACGCGGTCAAGGCAACGGGTGCAACCGCCTCCGTCGTCTATGTCCCCGCACGCTTTGCAGCGGACTCCATCCTTGAGGCAGTCGATGCGGAGCTCGACCTCGTCGTCTGCATCACCGAGCACATCCCCGTGCTCGACATGGTGAAGGTACGCCGCTACATGCAGGGCAAGAAGACCCGCCTCGTCGGGCCGAACTGCCCCGGGCTCCTCACCTCGCAGCAGTCCAAGCTCGGCATCACGCCCGGCACGGTCAGCAAGCCCGGCCACGTCGGACTCATCTCGCGCTCCGGCACCCTCACCTATGAGGCGGCATTCCAGCTCACGAACGCGGGCATCGGTCAGACGACCACCGTCGGCATCGGCGGCGACCCCGTCAAGGGCACGGACTTCATCGATGCGCTCCAGCTCTTCAAAGACGACCCCGACACCTACGCTGTCCTCATCATCGGTGAGATCGGCGGCACGGCAGAGGAGGATGCCGCGAAGTGGATTCAGGAGAATATGAAGGATAAGCCTGTGTCTGCGTTCATCGCCGGTCGTCAGGCACCTCCGGGCAAGCGCATGGGTCATGCAGGCGCGATCATCTCCGGCGGCAAGGGCACGGCAGCGGACAAGGTTGCAGCCCTCAACGCGGCGGGCATCCCCGTCGCCGACACCGTCGCCCACATCGGCGAGACGATGGTCAAGCTCCTCAAGGAGAAGGGTCTCTACGACAAGTGCCACACCTGCTGAGGTGAATTTCATAACGCATCAGACGCTCCCGCATATGCGAGAGCGTTTTTTTGTGTGCAAAAGAGAATTTCGGTACTTTTTCTATAAGAAGGACGTTTGAACCTGTCATATATGACAGTTACAAAAATTCAAAGAATATGTTAGAGTAAGATTGATACACAACGGATTCTGTTTGAAAGGATGTGGAAGGTATGAACGGCAGCAGATGTGTACGCGCACTCTTTGCGTCCCTTCTTGCACTCACGCTCCTGCTTCTCGGCGGCAGTCCTGCGGCGGATGCCGCCGGAAGCCGGCTGCTCGGTACGACGACTGTCACGGCAAGCGATCTGCTCGCAAGACCTGCGCAGCGGGCGTACGTCGTCGACACGGCGGGCATGGTCTCGGCGGAGGACGCTGCACAGATTTCAAAAATCGGAGCGGAGCTGCACGGCAAAACAAAGGCGGAGATCGTCGTCGTCACCGTACCGACGCTCGGCGGCACGGACATCGAGTCGTACGCGAACGAACTCTTTCGCAGCTGGGGCATCGGCGATGCACGGATGAATAACGGCGTACTCCTGCTCATCGCAAAGGACGACCGCGCGTTCCGCATTGAGGTCGGCTATGGTCTCGAGGGTGCCATCACGGACGGCTACGCGGGCAGCGTCCTCGACGCGATGAAGGGGGAGTTCCGCAAGGAGAACTACTCCCCCGCGATCCTCACCGCGTATGTCACGCTCGTGCAAAAGGCGAGTGCGGAGTACGGCGTTGAGCTCGAAAGCCTCGGCGCGGCACTCGGTATCCCTGCGAAGCCCACGCATCTCGGCAGTGTGGCAGACTTTGGCGAAATGCTGATGCCGGAGGACGCGGCAGCGATTGAGCGGATGGGCGGCGACCTCACGAATGCGACCGACACGCAGATGATTGTCGTCACCATGCCGACGCTCAAAGGCGTGGATGCACGGCGGTTTGCACAGCAGCTCTTTGCCGACTGGCAGCTGAAGGACGCGGCACACGGGAACACGGCGCTGCTCTTTATCGCAAAGGAAGAGCGCGAGGTGTTCTTCCTATTCGGTCCTGCCCTGACCGAGATGGAACAGGAGCATGACACGACCTACGCCCTCAATCGTATCCGTTCCGAGTTTCCCTTTGACAAGGACGATATTTCCGAAGAGATCCGAAAGGGCTATGCCACCGTCGCCGCAGGGCTGTGCGAGAAGGCTCATGTCGCCGTGCCGGACTCCATCGACGAGGGTGGCAGTGAGCCCTTCTACGTCTACATCTTCGGCTTTCTCGTCTTCATCCCGCTTCTCCTGCTCCTCCTCTGGATTGTTGGGCAGGTATTCGGGCTTGCCTTCTTCTCGCTGGCTGCTCTGCTGAACCTCCTCAGCTCCGGAAAATACGGCAACATGGGCGGTGGATCGGGCGGCGGCAGATATGATGAGGATGACCGCCCAACTTATCGCGGCGGCGGCAGCTCAGGCGGCGGCGGATACGGCGGCGGCTCCTCGGGCGGCGGCGGCGCGTCGGGGAATTGGTAGAGACACACAGGAAGCTGCACGAAAGGAAGTTTTCACCATGAACAACAAGGGCTTTATCTCCGTTGGGATCGTTCTCATCGTCGTCATCCTCATCGGCATCTTCGGCTTTTTCTCCCTCTACAACGGGCTGAAGGAGGCGGAGATCCGCGTCGATGCCTCCTACGGACAGGTCGAGAACCAGATGCAGCGGCGCAGCGACCTCATCCCGAACCTCGTGAACACGGTCAAGGGCTATGACGTACACGAAAAGAGCATCATCGAGGAGGTTGTAAACGCGCGTGCCAAACTTGCAGGTGCACAAGGCGTGGAGCAGATGGACGCGGCAAACGCAGAGCTGACGGGCGCACTCGGCCGCCTCTTTGCCATCGCCGAAGCATATCCCGATCTCAAGGCGAATACGCAGTACCTTGAACTCATGCGCGAGCTGTCGGGCTCCGAGAACCGCATCGCCGTCGCACGGCGCGACTACAACGAGGCGGTGCGTGAGTACAACGTACGCATCTCGACCTTCCCGGGAATGTTCCTCGCAGGCTTCATGGGCATGACGCAAAAGCCCCAGTTTAAGGCAAAGGAAGGCGCGGACGCCGTACCCGAGGTGAAGTTCTAACCGAAAAGTACGGGACGATGGTCCGTAAACAGAGATAAAGGAGGCATACAATGAAGATTTCGCTCAAGAAAACAATCGCTGCGGCACTTGTCCTGCTCACGCTTACGGCGGCATCCGTGTCTGCCAAATCCTCCACCGCACGTCACATCACATCGCCTGCGGCAGCAAAGAAGCAGCTGAATACCATCGCCAAGGCAGAGCCGCTCTGGAAGGACGAGTTTGTCGCACGATGGGACGCAGGGCAGACACCGCAGCCCCATCTGCTGAACTATGACCCCACCCAGACCCGCTTTGCCGTCACCGACCTCGACGGCAACGGGCGGATGGAACTGCTCTTCCGACACGCCGCCATGTTGCCTGTTGCGGAGGGCATCACCCCCGAGCCACTCCGCAACATCCCAACGGCAATCGCCATGGCGGTCTACGAGGTTGGAACAGACGGCCGCCTTGCGCGCCTCCCCGAGGCGGAAAACGGCTACGGCGCACCCGATCTCATGGATCTGTATGCGCTCCATCATGTGAACGCCGACGGCACACGTCCGTACAATATCTGCACGCGAACCATCACAGAGGACGAGCACGGTCACTATCACGGTACCGTCGCCTATCAGCAGATTGCCCTCGCAGACGGTGTCGTCACGTGCAAACTGCTCGCAGAGGAAAACAGCTATTACAACGTCTATGACATCGACCGCATCGAGGAGGTTCCCCTCTATGTCAGCATCTACGACGGTGACCCCTCCCATATTGAGATGAACCCTGCGGATTTTGCACTGACAGGGTTTTATCAGGACTTCTATTGGATCTACACGCCCCCCAGTGCCGTACACTGGATGAGCGGCGATGAGCTGAACCGCGATCCGCAGGAAGCCCTTGCCGCCTCGTGGGCAGGCTTTGTCTACGGCGTCATTGACGGGAAGGGATAACAGCCTGCACAAAAGGAGGTGCGCGATGGAACATATCTCGCTCGAAAAGACCATACTTGCGGCACTTGCCGCGCTCATGCTCACGACGGCATCCGCGTCTGCCGCATCCTCCACCGCACAGCACATCATATCGCCTGCGGCAGCAAAGGATCAGCTGAATACCATCGCCAAGGCGGAAAAACTCTGGAAGGATGAGTTCGTCACACATTGGAATCCGGGTGAAACGGCGGAGCCCGAACCGATTGTCTTCGATCCCTCCCGCACGTATTTCGCCGTCACCGATCTCGACGGCAATGGGCGGCTGGAACTGCTCTTCCGTCACGCCGCCGTGCTGAGAGTGCATGAAGGCATCACCCCGTATCCCTTCCGCAACATCCCAACCGCGCTCGCCATGGCGGTCTACGAGATCGGCACGGACGGCCGCCTCACGCGCCTCCCCATGATGGAAAACGGCGGCGCACCCAATCTGACAGGGCTGGCTCTCCATGGGATCGACAGCAACAATACGCGTTGGTACAACGTCGACACGAGCATCCTCATAGAGGACGAGCATCATCTCTACAACTATACCGTCTTCTATCAGCGGGTCGCCCTTGTAAACGGTGTGGTGCGATATGATCTGCTCGCGGAGGAAAAAGGCTATTACAACGTCTATGACATCGACCGCGTCGAGGCAGTTCCCTCCTACGCAAACATTTACGACGGCGACCCCGCCCATCTTAACATGCGTCATGACGATTTCGTGAAGAGCGCATTTTATCAGGACTTTAGTCGTATCTACATACCGGCCAATGTCATATACTGGATGGGCGGCGATGAGCTGAAACGCAATCCGCGCGAAGCCCTTGCCGCCTCGTGGGCAGGCTTTGTCTACGGCGCCATCGACGGAAAGGGGTAGCCATTCATTAAAAGGAGGCACACAATGACAATCTCGCTCAAAAAAGCGCTCGGCGCTGCACTTGCCACCCTCGCACTCATTATGCCCGCCCCCGCTCCCGCCGCAGCCGCGCCAAGCCCCGAGGCACAGCTGCAGATGATCGCGGAGGCAGAGCCGCTGTGGAAGGATGAGTTCGTCGCGCGCTGGGATAAGGGTCAGGCACCGTTTCCCTATCTCAGACGCTTCAACCCCCGCCTGACGCACATCGCCGTCACCGACCTCGATGCCAACGGTCGCCTTGAACTGCTCGTGCGCCATGCGATGACACTGATGGATATATCCGGTCCCCATGCGGCGGGTGTTGTGGATATCCCGATTGATATCAGCCTGTCCGCCTACGAGATCTCTGCGGACGGACGGCTCGAACGCCTCCGCGCAGAGAACGGCTACGATTGGCCCGATCTGATGAACCTCCAGCCCCTCAGTGAGATTGACGAGCACGGCACGCGCTGGCATCATGTCCGTACCGTAACCGTCTCCCGGAGCGATTACTTCACGGACAATGACCCTTCTTACTCCTATACAGCGTCCTATCAGCGCGTCGCCCTCTACCATGGAACGCTGCGCTGTCAGCTGCTCGCCGCGGAAAAAGGCAGCTATCGGGACGTGGACAGCCCCTCCACCTGCAGGAAAATCCACGTCTCCGCCAGTGTCTTTGACGGCGATCCCGCCCATACGAATATGAGTGGACGGGAATTTCAGCAGACCGATCTGTATCAGACCTTTGGCGATGCACTCCTGCCGCCAAGCTCCATCCGCTGGGTGAGCGGCGACGAGCTCAATCGCGATCCGCAGGAAGCCCTTGCCGCCTCGTGGGCAGGCTTTGCCTACGGCGTCATCGACGGGAAGGGATAACCATTCATAAAAAGGAGGCACACAATGACAATCTCGCTCAAAAAATCGCTCGGCGCAGCGCTTGCCGCACTCTCGTTGGCGGCATCCACCGCTGCCGCACCCGCAGCAATTGACACGGAAGCGCAGCTCAATGTCATGGCGGCATCGGGTGTGATACAGCAGGAGATCAACGACCAGTATCACACATGGGACAGCATCCTAAAGAGCGGCATGGCGGAGCGCAGTCACTATACCTTCTACGCCGCCGTCACCGACCTCGACCGCAACGGACGGCTCGAACTCCTCATCAGCCGGCACTTCCTGAACAAAGATCCGCTCTGCTATGCGGGGGACGGCATCTCAGAGGAGCAGAAAAAGGGCCTCCAATATCTCTGTGAGAACTATCCGAGTGAGGTCTACGGCGCGGCGTATGAGATCAGCGAGGACGGGACAACGCTCGAGCCGTACGCGATCAATAATGCGAACACGCAGTTCCCCGACCTCACACGCCTCTACATCCGAGGGAAAAAGACGGATGGACACTATATCTACATAGTCGATACGCAGCGGATGCCGCGCAGCGAAAGCCGAACGAGCGCAACGGATCGCTGCGGCATCGTATACGATGCCCAGATTCTCTGGGCCGATGTCGACCTCGGCGTCGGAACGAACGCCCATGCAGAGGGGACTGTGAGTGTCCACGGCGAGCAAGTCGAGCCGTTCTACACCTCCATGAAACTCCTCTATCTGAACAAGGACGTCGACCCCTACGGCGAAGAAGCCGAGAAGTTCCGGCGCGAACGGCTCGATAGAGGCGGCCGCCGCGTCAACTTCGTCTCGTGGGAGGAACTCGACAAGGACACGCGCGCCGCCCTCGCCTCCTCGTGGTACGGCTGGTCGTACGAAGACTAACCGCGACATACAAAAGCAGCGATCTGCATGCTCTTGCAAATCGCTGCTTTATTCTGTATTGGCATTATTTGCAGCTGTCCTATAAATGATGGACGAAGTGCTGTCGAATGCTTGACATCGTCCCGTCCAAAACGTGCAACAGCCCCTATTCCCTACCGTATCACTTCATGCTCGTCGCGGTGACTGATCACATAGCGGCCGCGTCCCGCCTCTTTCGCCTCATAGAGTGCCTCATCCGCTTTCTGCAGCAGCAGGTCAAACGAGCCATGCCCGACTTTCCCCTCGGCAATGCCTGCACTGACCGACAGGACTCCGAAGCGTTTATCCTCTTTGAACGCCTCAAAGAAATCATCAATAAAATCCTGCATACGCCCAGGGATATCCTCGCTTACCACACCATCCGTGAATACGATGAGAAATTCATCGCCGCCGATACGAACATTCAGCGTATCGGGGAAATGTTTTTTGATTAACTCGGAGGTTCGTACGAGCGCCTCATCCCCTGCCAAGTGGCCGTATGTATCGTTCACCGACTTGAAATGATCTAAGTCGAGGTAAGCGACAACCATTTCATTCGTCTCCAGCTTAGACAAAAATTCATCCAGCTGGCGGCGGTTCGCAAGTCCTGTAAGCTGGTCGTGCAGCGCCATGTAAACGATATTCTGCTGATATTCGTATTCCTTCGTTACATCACGGGCAATGCCGACCGTGCCGATGATCGTATCACCGTCGAAAATCGGCGTTTTGTAGGTCTTGAGCTTACTCAGACGGCCGTCCGCCTTCATGACCTCTTCATCAAACAGACAGGTGGCCCGAGCGGCGAGGACTTCATCCTCGGTCTCAACGCAGACATAGTCGCTCGCCTCGTAGACTTCCTTCGGAATGTCCCAGATATAGTAATGATCCCGACCTCTGACATCCGCCTTTTCCTTCGCGACCGCCGTACAAAAAGCGTCATTGACATCAAGGTGAATGCCCTTCAGGTCCTTGAACCAGACCATATCGGGGAGCGTGTTGATCGTTGTCTGCAGCCAATTTTCCCACAGCCATGCGCGCTTGCGCTCGGCGATCCGCGTCAGGAGATTGGCGAAATGAAACCGTGCAAGCTTCAGCCCGCCATTCAGCCAGATATCATCGACCGCATCGTAGTCCTCGCTCACCAGCTGATCTGAGTCGTCGGCGCACAGAATCAGCAGGCTGTCATGCGTCGGCATACGTTTGCGAACCATGCTTGGCGACAGGAAACTTGCTTGATCCATGACAACGAGCAGCTGCTCCTCATCTGCCAGTTCCCGAACCAGATCCTCTTCCTTGCAAATCGTGTAAAAGCTATGACTGAAATGCTCCTTGGGGGCGATCCCTTTCCAGAGCGCAGCCTTATCTTCGGCAATGCCGATAAAGGCAATCTTCAGCTGCACATGATACAAGGCCATCTCTCCCTTATAAGTAAACGATAAAAAACACTTTTCATTTTTATATAATAAGGTATTTATAAGAAAAAGAAAAGTAGTTTAGTAACTTTTTCTACACGGCCTTTGCTGTGCGCCACCTTAAGCGTCTCACATCTCCTCCGCCCGTGCAATTCGGTGCAGGAGGACGCGTGCATATTCTGACGCACGCGCAAAGTCCGCCCGCGTCAAAACAAGCAGGACATAGTCCTCGTTGTTCATATCCATCGCAGCAAGGACATGATCGTGCCAATGCGCATTCACATCCTTGCTCCAGACAGAAATCCCGTCCGTCTCACCGAGCATATC
This sequence comes from Selenomonas sp. oral taxon 920, assembly GCF_001717585.1. Classification (NCBI taxonomy): domain Bacteria; kingdom Bacillati; phylum Bacillota; class Negativicutes; order Selenomonadales; family Selenomonadaceae; genus Selenomonas; species Selenomonas sp. oral taxon 920. The sequence goes on along the minus strand of NZ_CP017042.1, from coordinate 217,753 downwards.
CCCGTCAACAGCAAGTCCCGTGCCTGCTGTCAGCGACTGCACGGCAGCAACAAAATCCTCCCGCTCGCTCTTCCAGTCGAGCGCCGCTGCCCTGCCGCTGCGCTCGAGTTTTTTGCAAAGGCCCTCCCATGCAGCGTCGATGCCTGTGGAACCTTTCGCCTGTAACTTTTTTCGCAGCTGCTTCGTATATGCGGCATCCACACGCAGAATGTTTGCAAGCGCAGTGACTGCGTCCGCAATCGCTTTGGGATCGTCTTCGGTCGGTTCATATGCCTCGACATCGGGGAGCATTCCTTTTCGCACGAAGTCTTTCATGATCCGCGCCGCGGCGTCATAGGAAAGGTCCGTGCGGCGATGCTTCTTCCCGCCGATTTCCAGCGTGAGCACCACCTGATCGGCAGCCGCCCCGCTGATTGCCTTCATCGACGTGCAGCCCTCGACCTCCTGCGGCGGGCAGATCTCCACAAACATATTCGTACCGTCCCGCATGGACTTCAATTCGTTCTCGATCCCCACAATATGAAAGCCGTGACGGTTCATCGAACTGCACTTCAGGCACCAGTCCTCATAGGTGCTGAACATCTTTGCCTGAATCCAATGATATAAGCGCATCAGCGGAATCCTCCCCATATATACGATGCCGTTACCTTACGATATTTCAGCCGGTGGGTCAAGCACAAGGATACACGAACATCATTTATTTTTGATAAATCCTCTTATAATAATTGATTTCGCTTCTCAACTGCGTTATAATAAGGCCAGAATCCAACAGGGGAGTTTTCCCCGCTCTCATATGTTCACAACTAGGAGGTATGTCCAATGAATCAGCAGCAGCTCAAACGCATGACCGAGGACAAAGGCTTTATCGCCGCACTTGACCAGAGCGGCGGCTCCACGCCGAAGGCACTCAAGGCGTACGGCGTCGACGAGAGCGCCTATCACGGCGAGGAAGAAATGTTCACGCGCGTCCACGAGATGCGCACGCGCATCATCAAGAGCCCCTCGTTCGACAAGAGCCGCATTCTCGCGGCAATCCTCTTCGAGAACACGATGGACCGCAAGATCGACAGCCTCTTTTCCGCTGATTTCCTCTGGAATCAGAAGGGCATCGTCCCCATCCTCAAGGTCGACAAGGGGCTTGCCGACGAGAAGGACGGCGTTCAGCTCATGAAGCCGATCCCGGGGCTCGACGACCTGCTCGACCGCGCGAACGAGCGTCACATCTTCGGCACAAAGATGCGCTCCGTCATCAAACAGGCGAACCCCGACGGCATCCGCGCCGTCATTGACCAGCAGTTCGAGGTCGGCATGCAGATCGTCCGCAAGGGGCTCGTCCCCATCCTCGAACCCGAGGTTGACATCCACTGCCCCGACAAGGCAAAGGCAGAGGAGATCATGCTCGGCTGCATGAAGGAGCACCTCGCAAAGCTGCCCGCCGATGCCAAGATCATGTTCAAAGTCACCATCCCGACCGTCGACAACCTCTACGCGGAGATCATGAAGGACAGCCACGTCGTCCGCGTCGTCGCCCTCAGCGGCGGCTACACCATGGACGATGCGAACGAAAAACTCGCGCGCAACCACGGCCTCATCGCCAGCTTCTCCCGCGCCCTCGCGCAGGATCTGCGCTTCTCGCAGAGCGACGATGAATTCAACGCCGTCCTCAAGAAGGCAATCGACAGCATCTACCAGGCATCCATCACCTGATGGCAGCCTGACAGACCTGTCCTTTCCCCTATATTCTCACGAACAATCCCCCGTCGCAGATCTGCGGCGGGGGATTTGTTATTAAAAATATTCTTCATCATCACCCCAGAATGGCATCAGAGGCTCATAAAATATTCCTCGTCAATTTCATAACTATTGACTGGATGGAGACCTATGTTATACTCTGCTAATTTTTGTACCAGTTCTTCTCCATCGATCAGGTCTATTTGCTGTTTTCCGGGACTAACCGCCTCATCTCTCGCAGCCTTAGAAAAGGTGCCTGTTGTAATGAAGATACCTTTTTCAATATCCGTAGTCAATGATCCACGAAAGTCTCGAATATCTGCTGCTCCTACAATACCTTTATATCGCTTGCACTGAAATGCCACATTAAATGTGAGAATTCCATTGACTTTCAACTTTCCATTCCCATCAATGCCCCCATCCCCCGATTTCTTCGTCACTGTGACTTGAGAAAATCCACATTCTCGCAAGAGCCGTTGCGCTAATTTTTCAAATCCATAAGGGTTCATCTCCATGAGAATACCCGAAAGACGCCGTTCCCACGACTGACTTTCATCCGATACTTCCTCAACAGTCAGACCTTGATTATTTATGTTCTCATTGAGATTTTTTCTATTTTGATAATCCTGTTGATGAACAGCTCGGATAATTTCATTCTTATCAATTTCAACCTGCTTTTCTTGTTTCTGATATTGAGGGGTGATCGTCCATACGCCCCGAGCACTATTTTCGATCAAGCCGTATTTTTTCAAATAGGTTCGTGCCCATTTCGCACGATACGCCAGTTCCGTTTCATTCCCACTTTCCTTGTGAGGCTCGTCGATTACTTCATCTGGTAAATCTAGTTGCTTAATAATTTCTGCATCAATCTCGTTATTTGTACCCGATCCTCCCAACGCTACAAGAGCGTGCCATGTTGGTTCTATTAGCAATGAATAATCCGGACATTTCGTCTGCTTCTTCTTTCGTGCCATATGATCACCTTTCTACTTCTACGCACACGATTCATCTATATCACGCGTATAAGGTTTCTATATGTTGATCCACATACATGAGTTCCTTCTCATCTCTACTCCCCCACAAGCCCCATAAACTTCTCAAAGAATACCTTCAGCTTCTCAACGACGCTGCGCTTCTTCGCGGCCCGCCCACCACCGAAGCGACGCACGGGTGGGAGGATCGCGTCGATGGCGGTGCCGGTGGTCTTGAGCCGACCGTCGCGGAACGTGCTCGCGACGAATTGCTCCGTCTCGTCGGGTTTCAGGTTCTCCTCCGCCACAATGGAGGCAAGTGCCTTTTCCTTCTCCTCCGTGACGTATCTGCGCCAGTCCTCCATCACCCGAGTATCCGTATTGACGGTCGCAATGAACCCGTCGATCAGCTCCTTCTTGCTGCGCAGCTCGGGACTCGACCCAACGGCACGGTCGATTGCGCCGATGATGCTCGTGTCCGCACCGTTCGCAGCATGATACTTCTCCACGAGCATGAGAATGTAGTCGATGTTAATATCTACCTGCCGAATCAGTTCCAGCTCGAACACGACATCGTCGTTGATATTCTCCTTCTCCGCATTCCCCTGCCCCGTCAATATATGGTGTATATCGAGATAGGCACTCTGGTAGTCCTGCAGATCGCGCGGCGGCAGCAGCGGATCGTCCTCCGCGAAGTCGTCAAACGCCGTGAGGATATTCCTGAGACGCAGGATGTTGCCGAAGATCCGCACAAAATCCTTCTGTGCCGCCTCGCCCATAATCGGCTCACCGACGGTGAACTTCGCACGCAGCTCTGCAATCAGCTCCGCATATCCCTTGTGATGCTGCCCCTTTTCATCGTCATAGCCGTCATAGTAGTCGCGAAACTGTCGCACCAAGAGAAGTGCCTGCTCGGATGAGTGCACTTCTTTCTGCATACGAATCTCTTCATTCGGTCAGCATCCACGATATTATTCGCTTTCATCACGATTTTGAGTGCATCCATCCCTTCCAAGACGGGAACGGCAGAGTAGGACGATTGATTGCACTCAAGGAATGCCTGCGCCACGCCATTGTCCCGTTCATCATCGAGGACGCAAAAAAATCGTTTTATTACAGGGGGCTGTCCGAATGGGAGCGAGAAAAAGGCTATCTGACGGACAGCTGTCTTGACGGGCAGGATACCTTCAAAAAGATGATGGCTATGTTTAGGAAGCACTGATAAATTCAGCACCGCCATCTTGACGTATCTTTTTTGCCCGCACTGTGTCGACAAATCCTCCACATAGCCCTTGCTATGCGTCCGGTTTGTCTCCTTGTTCGGACGAAAAAATCTACGCCAACCTGACGGACTTCATTTTATCAGCGATTCCTTTGACATCCCCGTGGAGTGATCATATTCATTCGTATTCCCTCATCTCATTTCTCACCGCATATTTTTACCGGAGTGCCCTCTGTATGTTCTGATAGACCGCATCATCCTGTGCGCTGAAGCTCACGATGGTCACGCGCATGCCCGCATCGGGGTGCGCGTCAAACCACTCCCAAATTGTCATGAGTGCGATCTCTGCCGCCGCCTCCTTCGGATAGCCGTAGACACCGGTCGAGATGGCAGGGAACGCGATGGTATGCAGCCCGTATGCCCGTGCGAGATCAAGGGAGTTCCAATAGCAGGAACGCAGGAGCTGTGCATCGGATGCACTGCCGCTGTAGACGGGACCGACCGTATGAATCACATAGCGCGCGGGCAGACGATATCCCTTCGTGATCTTTGCCGCGCCCGTTTCGCAGCCGCCAAGCGTACGGCACTCCGCGAGGAGCTCCCTGCCCGCCGCCCGATGAATCGCTCCGTCAACGCCACCGCCGCCGAGGAGGCTCCGATTCGCCGCGTTCACGATGGCATCTGCGGCAAGCGTTGTGATGTCACCCACGAAATAGACAATCTCATTCTTCGATGCGTTCGGCTTCAACATCATCACTCCTATTTGTTTGACATAAAGAAATCACCGATAAATTCAGCACTGCCACCTTGATGCATCTTTTTCCCCCTGTCCTCGTCGACAAACCGGACGCATAGCCCTTGCTATGCGTCCGGTTTGTCTCCTTGCTCGGACGAAAAATCTACGCCAATCTGAGGGTCTGTTTTATCAGTGATTCCTTTACTCCGCTCCGAGACATAGACCTTTTGCTCCAGCTGCAGCTTCTCCATGATTTTCTGCCGGCGTTCTACGCCCAACATGGCAACAGCTCTATTATAAAACTTCTCCCTATGATTCTCTTCCTTAAACATCGCACAGGAGTACGTTCTACTCCACCGTCCACTCGTTGACGTTCCAGAAGAAGCCGACGCCGCTGTAGCCGAGCATGCGGTTCGGGGTGATGCCGTGCACGTGTGCGTTCGTCACGTAGATGAAGTCGATGTAGCAGATGTAGATATAGGGAAGGTCTTTCGTCACTTCTTCCTGAAAGAGACCATAGAGGCGCATCCGCTCGGCGGTGTCGGTTGCGCGGCGGGCGGCAAGCAAGTATTCGTCCACGCGAGGGTTCGAGTAGTGGCCGTCATTCCCCCTCCCATTGGTCGAGAACACCTTATAGGTATGCGCATCCGGATCGATCTCGTTGCCCACGCCGCTGAGGTATGCCATCTGCCCGTCCCAGTCGACCTTTGCGGGGGTCTCCACGGTGCAGTGAATCCCGACCGCGCGCAGCTGCGCTGCCACTACGTTGGCGATATCGATGCGGCTGTACTTGTCATTCTTCACGGTGAGAACAAATCCGACCTCCTCTCCGCCGCGTGTGTAGTAGCCATCGGAGCCCTTCCTGCAGCCCGCCGCCTCGAGAATCTCCTGTGCCTTCGCAGGATTATAGTCATAGTGCTCTACGTTCGGATTGTTGAAAGAACTGCGCTGCAGGGGGCTGTATGCAGGAATCCCATGCCCGAGCAATGCGTCATTTATGACTGCCGCACGATCGACGGCGTAGGCGATGGCAGGCAGCAGGTCGCGGTTGCGCTGCCAGTAGGGATGGGCGCAGTTAATCAGAATCGAGCCGTAGTTCGCGGTCTTCATCGCGTAGCAGCGGTAGCCGTCCCTCCCCTCAAAGGGTGCCGCAGCCCGTGGTGAAAGCCGCGCCAGATCCGCCGACCCGTCGGCAAGCGCCTTTGCCTCGGCGGCATCGTCCGCCACGATCTTGACGACGAAGCGGTCGATCTTCGGTGCGCCGCGATAGTAGTCCTCATTCTTTACGAGAACGATCTCCTTGCCAGCCGCCCAGCTCTCCATACGGAAGGGACCCGTTCCGACGGGGCTGCGGAAAAAGCCCGTCGTTGTGAGATCCTGTCCCGCAAGGAGATGGGCCGGCAGGATCGGCTGCATCATGTAGTCGAGGAATGCCGCATTCGGTGCGGACAAACGTATGCGCACCGTCCGGTCGTCAACCTCCGTGATCTCGCGCACCTCCTCGAAGTTCGGTGCATGGAGGGAGTCGACGAGCGGATTCTTAATCGCCTCGATGGTGAACTTCACATCCGCCGACCGCAGCGGTTTCCCATCATGCCAGTGCACGCCCTCGCGCAGGTGAAATACGTAGGTATAGGTCTCGGGATCGTACTCCACCGACTCGGCGAGTGCGGGGACGATAGCATCGTTCTCGTCGCGGCGCATCAGCCCGTCGAACAGCAGCTGCCCGATCTCGGCGTGCTCATCCACCAGCACATTGATCTCCTCGTAGTCCTTTGTGGCATAGACGAGCTGCGCCCCGTGCGCCTCATCGGCGCGTTCCCCGCTGCAGCCGCCCGCAAGTGCAAGCAGTGCAAACGCCAGGCACAAAAGCAGCAGCTTCTTCATCTCATCCCCCCCTTTATCAAAGCAAAATTATGATTGGTAGAGCTTCGTTATTCCCTTATTGTATTCCTGCTTATTGTCGTGCATTTTTCAAAAATTTTCGCCCCATGCTGCGCCGAATCAAGAAGGGGCTGTACGTCGAAACTTTTCAGCTTCGACGTACAGCCCCACATTACGCTCAAATACTTACTGCTTTACTCACATCTTCTCCCACGCGGTAAACTCGTAGGCACGCGCTCCTCCACCGATGTCCACACCCTGATGGTAGTAGTCGTAGTAGCCATACTCCTCGAGGTAGTCCCGCACGGCATTGTTGCCCGTATAGACTGTGTACCTGCCGCTCGGCAGCGCACTCTTGAACTCGCTGACCGCAGAGGACGGCGAGCTCGGCTCGTACATCTTGATCGAACTGCCGTCCTTGACGAAGATCGCGAACTTGCCCGCCTTCACATGGTTTTGGAAGTCGCTCTGGCTGATCGTTCCGCTCCACATAGCGAATGTCATAGAGGACATTGCCAGCATCAGTGTAAAGACCAGTGCCATCACCTTTGCCGCCCGTTTCATCATACATCATCTCCTTTTTACATCAACACAGACTGCTCGGAAAATGAAACTGCGCAGTTCATTTTTCTTATTATATCCGAGAATGATAGGGAACCGTACTGTTATAAATAACAGGTCGAGCAAAAAAATTTCAAAAATCTTCCAAGAACCTGTTATTTATGACAGGTCACAAGTGATTCTCTTTATGCTAAGATGAAATCAATCGAATTCTCACATTTTTCATCCATATGTGAAAGGATGCATACCAAATTCCTATCATCAAAAGGCAGGTGATCTCATGCCGGAAGAGATTCGGGCGATACAGTGCCGCAGCTGCGGCGGGGCGATGTACTCCGACCAAAAGGCGGCGGCGTATGTCTGTGCCTTCTGCGGCACGTCGGTTCCGTGGACAGACGAGCAGGTCTTTTGGACGTCGCCGATCACGTTCCGTCACAAGCCCGTGCAGATCGTTGACGGGGCGATGAAGCTGGGGCACGTAGAGGTGATGACGGGGGTCGATCCGCACGATGAGCGGGTTCTCAGTCAAAAATACCGTCAAAACAGTGTCGCGGACAAGCTGGCGCTCTGGGACGATACGACGGTGGATGCGTTTGCAGGCGTTACGCAGCTGACGTTTGTCTGTCCCTTCTGCGGCGGGGAGTTCACGGGCGAGTCAACGCAGCACTTCTTTACGTGCAGCTACTGCAGCAACACGTTCGAGGACGAGGAGCTCGTGCGCCCCGGCGGCTATCGGCGGGAGTTCATCATGGGGGTCGGCGCGGAGAACGTGCCGGAGAAGGCGATCCCGTTCTCTGTCACGATGACGCAGGCGCAGAATGCTGCGCGCGTGCTCGCACAGCAGTTCCCGCAGGAGTTTGCAAATCAGGACATCGAGCGGCGCATCCGCACCGAGATGACGGCGGTCTACATCCCGTTCTCGCTCGCCGATCTCAGCGTCAAGATGGTGGTCCACAGCAATCGCGGCAATTTCGAGGCGTACGAGGAGATCGTAAACTGGGCGTGCCCCAACACGACGCTCTATGACATCCACCTGCTCGACCGGCTCGACCCGTGGGATTTCGGTGCAGTCACGCCGTTCGATCCCGCCTTTGCCGAGGGTCGCTTCCGCATCGCGGCGGTGGCAAACAACGCTTCCCGCGCGGATGTGATCGACAATCTCCTCGCGGAGCGGCTCGTCACGGATCTGAAGGACAGCTTCGCACTGACGAAGGCGGAGATCATGCTCTGGGGACGGGATTTCCGCAAGCACAAGAGTGCGACGTTCCTCCTGCCCGTCTACTATCTGGATCGGCGCGCGGAGGATGGCGAAAAGGCGCGGCAGATGCGCATCGCGGTGAACGGGCAGACGGGTAAGGCCGCCGCACTCTTCTATCAGTATGGCAAGGAGGAGCGCTACGTCACGCGCGCGCCCGCGCATCCGCGGCCGATGTCGACGGAGCACACCGTCCGCACGCCGCCCGCTGCGGTCAAACGCGTCGGTTCACCGTTTCTGCACCGCGCCCTGCCGCTCGATCAGGTGCTGCAGAAATCGTTCGGACAAAAGCTGCGCGGACTGTTCGGATTCGGCTCTTGATACACTAAGATCCGCGCGGCATGTGCGGATGATACCGTCATAAATGATAGGTTGGAAAACACTTTTCAAATTTTTTGAAAACCTGTCACAAATGACAGGTCACAAGTCATCATTTCTATGTTAAGATAGAATCAACCAAATTATCGTACTTTTCACATCATGATGAAGGAGGAGTTTACATAAAGAAATGGAAATCGTTCATCATGGCGGCAGCCGTCGCCATCTTTACGGGCGCCGTCTTCACGGGCTGCGGCAGCGGTGACGGCGGCGTCATATGCACCGGCAACGAAGTGTCGGCGGACAACGGCCCTGCTGCACCGAAGGAGGCCGTCGCCTGGCTCAAGTTCGCCGACAGAGAGGTTCCCCTCTACGAATACACGGGCGCGGTCATCCCTGCGCTCGAGGGAAAGAATACCAATCTCGCCGTGACGAAGGATGCCATCTACGGCATTCGCAGCGACGCCGAGGAGAAAAACTACCGCCTCCAAAAGCTGACGCTAAAGGACGGTGCGATTGCCTCAGTGGAGGATCTCGGCATCGTTCTCAACGAGCCGATCTCCTCGGACGGCAAGAACATCTACTATCTGACCCGGGAGGATGAGCTTGCCTGTTACAACGGCAAGGCAGCGACGCTGACCCCCACGCCGGGCATCGGCGTCGTCCGTGCCATATACGGAGGCAAGAACGCCTACACGAGCGGGAGTTTCGTGTCGGATGCCGACGTTATGTTCGGCGCAACATCCAAGGATGGCATAAAGGATGCAAAAACGGTTCTCTCCAAGGACGTATTTGACAAGCTCGCCCGTGCGAAAGACGCGACGCACGAGGCAAACGCATTCCTGATCGGGGCGGATGCGGACGGCTTCTACGTCTCCTCCCTTGCAACGTACGGCAGCACGGACAAGGAGTGGACCAAACCGCTCCACACATACGCCCCGGACGGCAAAATACTCCACACGTTCGAGTGCAACGAGAATATCCCGAGCAGTGCGCAAAAGCGCACGACGTGGGAACGCTCCGTCGTCGTGACAAAGGACTATGTCGTGTTCTACAGCGACGGCTATCTGCGCGCATTCAACAAAAAGACCGGTGCGTACGTCGGCGACATTGAGCTGGGACGCGACAGCAGGAAACTCTCCCCCACAGGGGTCACGACAGATGACGAGAATCATATCTACTTCATCGACGACAATTCGCATATCTACCGCATTGATCTCTAAGAATATGCGCACAGCATCCCTGCGTTCCCGACCGCTCATAAACATGCCGGCATTTTTCCGTGCCGAGAAGGAATCATTGCGCGAAGTAAATGCGCAAAATGGAAAACTTTTCAAAAATTTCAAGAATCAATCATTTGTTGCTATACATTTTAGTTTGTTTTATGCTAAAATAAATTAAAGTGATTTAGGGGCACTGATAAGCATCTGCATTTTATCAGTGATTCCTTAGAAGCATCAAAGGAGGAATCCGAAATGAAGAAGTGGAAATCTCTGCTCGCGGCGGCTGCGACCGCCGCCTTCCTCGGCTCTGTCCTCGCCGGCTGCGGCAGTGACGGCACAGGCAGCGGCATCGGCATTGGCGGCGGCGGAAAAGACACCGCACTCTCCGCGCCGAAGGAAGCCATCGGACAGGTCAAATTCAACGGTAAGGACGTACCGGTCTACGAGTACAAGGGCGAGGGTCTCCCCGACATGGTGCACACAACGACCAATCTCACCGTGACGAAGGATGCCATCTATGCGGGCAAATTCGACGCCTCGGGCGATAAGAAGCAGCATCTGGTGAAGCTGAGCGTGAAGGACGGCGCCATCACCTCCGTCGAGGATCTCGGCATCCTCACGGCGCAGCCGATCACAACGGACGGGACAAATGTCTACTACCAGCTCGGCGAGCAGATCTGCGCCTATGACGGCGCGGCCGTGACGAAGAGCAAGCGCGGCGAGACGGACATCATGCGCGCAGTGCGCGGCACATCGAACATCTACACGAGCGGCGATCCCTTGAAGTCGCAGGACATCGAGATGGGCACGATCTCCAAGGAGGGGATCAAAGACCTGAAGTCCGTCCTCCCGAAGGCGGAGTTTGCAGCCCTCAACGAGAACAAGAAGGAAAATGAGGAGAATCAGGCATTCCTCCTCTGGGCGGATGCAGACGGCTTCTACATCTCCACCATCGCCACCAACGGCGGCCCGCCGAACAAGCGGACGTACCCCCTCCATATGTACGGCCCGGACGGCAAGAAGATCCGCACCTTCACCATCAACGACGGCCTTCCGGACAAGAAAAAGACCGACTCGAACGCGCGTCAGGTCATCCCAACGAAGGACTATATCGTCTTCTACAACGGCAAATTTCTGCGCGTCTTTAACAAGAAGGACGGCGCATTCATCGACGAGGTCGAGCTGAGTTTCGATGGCAAGATCCACCCGCCCAAGCAGATCACGACAGACGGCGAGAACCGCGTCTACATCCTCGACCAAGATTCGCGCATCTTCCGCATTGATCTGTAGGAGGAGCCCGACATGAAACAATGGAAAACGCTCTGCGCGGCGGCAGCCGTCCTCACGTGCGCCGTCATGGCAGGCTGCGGCGGCGGTGACACCGCAAAAGGCGGCTCTCCTGCCCCCGTCGATCTCAGTCTTTCATTGCCGAAAGAGCCCGTCACCCAGGTAAAATTCGGCGACAAGACGCTCCCGCTCTACGAATACGAGAACGCCGACTACGACCTCGACTATTTCGACTTCAACAAGAGCGATCCCGTCGTGACGAAGGATGGCATCTATGGCATCATCTACGACCACGACGACAAGAAGACGCATCTCTGCCAGCTCCCCGTCACAGACGGCGCAATCACGGACATCGTGGATCTCGGCGTCGTGCTGAACCGGCCGATCACCTCGGACGGAACGAACGTCTATTACATCCCGAAGGAGGGCGAGCTCGCCGTCTATGACGGCAAGACCACAACCACGATCCCCCTGCAGGGCAAGGAGACGTGGCGCGCCGTCTTCGGCGGGAAGGACGCCTATGCGGGCGAAGAGCAGGTCAACGAAAAGGGCGTCACCCACGGCACGATCGCCAAAGATGGACTGAAGGATGCCAAGACCATCCCCGTCCCCGCACGCCCGAAGCCCGAGGGCTACTCCATGGTGCGCGGCGCAGAGCTGCTCTATGCGGACGCAGACGGATTCTACACCGACGAGGCATACGGGAATTCGCTGCAGAACGACGAGCAGCACCCGTGGGTCATCCCCGTCTACCAATACAGCCCCGACGGCAAGGAACTCCGCCGCTTCGAGCTGAATGAGAACATCCCGCAGGGCACAAAGCGGTACGCTGCGCATGCACGCTGCGCCGTCGCAACGAAGGACTACATCGTCTTCCGCGCAGCGGACGATCCCATCCTGCGCGTCTTCAGCAAGAAGGACGGCGCGTATGTCAGCGACATTGAGATCACGGACGGCGAGCGCACACTGCGGCCCAAGGGCATCTTCACCGACAATATGAACCACGTCTACTTCCACACGCAGGACGGCGGAACACAGCGCATCTTCCGCATTGATCTGTAAGAACAATGCAAAGAGGCCGGCCATCTGCCGCATCGCCCCCTGACACACGCTCATCCCATCGGAAAAAGCAGGTCTGTGAAGCAAAACGCTTCGCAGACCTGCTTGTATTTTTTTGCCGCTGTTCCGAAAACGCATCGCCGGCTCGGAAAGACTGCTGATTTGCTTCCTCAGGCGAGCAAGCTGTGCATACGCACTTTCCGGCGCATGCAGCAGCACCGAGAAATTTCACGCTGTCCCGGAACAAACAAGGTCACAAGAAAGCATAAATAATTGCTCATAATTTATTCCGGTTTTTTAGATAATGGGACTTTTCGCGCAAGGAATTTCATGCAGATCAAACGAAATAGTATAAAATCAGTTGGAGTATAGGCAAGGGGGAGGGCGGCGATGAGACGACGGCGGCAGAATATGTTCCTGTTCTCTCTCTGCTGCGCCGCATGCGCCCTCGTTCTCCTCGCATCCATGCGCACGGCGGATGCGCTGTCGCTCGTCTATGCGCACAACTTCGGCACGGCCTATGCCGACGCCCTGCGCCGCGCCTCTTCGGAGCCCCTCGATACGCAGGGCGTCTCGACGAATCTCTTGGAGATCTTTCAGGATCACCGCGTCGATGCCGCCGAACTCTATGATTTTCAAGCGGAGCAGTTTGTCCGCGGCTCGACAGAACAGCTCTATTGGTATCCGCACTTTTCCGCCGTGGTCGTCCTCGCCGTGGCGGAGGACTGCCCTGTCCCCGTGGAGGGTTGGAGCGATCTGCAGGAGAATGTCACCGTGGTTCTTCCCGATTCCTGCCCCGATCGGGAGATTTTCTTTTTGGCGCTGGCACGCGGACTGTCCGCAGACGCGAACCTCGACGAGGCGTTCGCTCTGCTCACGCAGCTGAAGGAAGAGGATCGGCTGCGCATCTGCAACAGCCGACGCGGCAATCAATACCGCCTGGCGGAGAAGGACGGCGGCGGGGATGTCTATGTGCTCTTTGCGCACGAAGCGGAGCAGCTCATTCAGTACGGCGCCCCGCTGCGCATCTGTATGCCGAAGGAAGGAACGCTCTCCTTTACCAAGGGACTGCTCGCGCGAAAGCCCATCTCCTTTGCCAATACCCTGCGGCGCGATCTGCGCGCAGCGGGCTATCCGATCGCGCCTCCGGCGGGGGCTGCGCAGATCCACGACGCCGATGCACTCTACCGGGAACTTACGGAGGCGAATGCGCGCTATCGGCAGATAATTTGGGGACATTCTGTGTTCACGCCGATCGAAACGCATGAGCGCCTGGTCATTCTCGTCACAATCCTTGTCGTCACGGTTCTCTGGGGTGCAAGCCTGCGCGCACGCGTCCTCCATCACGGTACGCGGCGCGCCGTCCTTCTGCTGATTGCGATGCTGCTCCTCTGGGAGCTGACCTGCATTGCAAAACTCCTTTCCATCTCGGTCGATATCTCCCTGCAGCACTTTCTGTCGTACCTCTACTATGTGTTCCGCGCGGGGCTCTCGGTTGCGCTCCTCTGGATCGCCTGGGCATCGGATGAGTATGTGTTCAACAAAAAAATGCCGCGCTGGCTGCGCGCGGTTCTCGGGCTGAACCTCCTGCTGGCCGCCCTGATTCTCTGCAACGATCTGCACTACCAGTTCTTCACATTCATCTGGAATGCCGCCACCATGACGCTGGAAGAGCATCTCGCGTGGGGCGCCTATGACTATTGGCTCCTCTGGTTCTGCGAGATCCTCGCGGCGCTCCTTCTCCTCCTTGAAAAGGCAAAGCGGCAGCGCGTGCTGCGCCCTGCGATGGCGCTTCCCTTCCTGTTCTTTTCCCTCTTCGTCGTCTACTCCGTCGACCTCCACTACGATCCTCGCTTTGCATGGCTGGAACTCACAGTGGTAACGGCGCTCTTCTTCCTGCTCCTCCTCGAGCTCTGTCTGCGCACGGGACTCATGCCGTCCAACCGCTTTCACGAGGCGTTTTTCTCGCATTCGCACCTGCGCATGCAGCTCGTCGATACGGAGGGGCATACGGTCTTTTCCGCCGCCGCAGCAGAACAGGGCGCGTCAAACGACATCCGCACATCGCGCATGAACATTCACGGCGGCGCCATCATCTGGCACGAGGATCTCAGTCTCCTGCACGAACGTCAGCGTCAGCTCGCACTCCTGCAGGACGCGCAGGAGCGCTCCCATACCCTCCTGCGCAGAGAGCGCCGCATCCGGGGGCAGCATCTCGCGCTCACGCTCAAAAAGCAGCTCTCCGAGGAGCTCGAGGCCATCCTCGACAGCAAGCGCCCGCTCCTGCGCAGCTTTCGCGAGCAGCTGATGGCGAGCACGGATAAGGCGGAGCTCACATGTCTCATCCGCCGGCTCAACCTGCTCTCCTCCTACCTCAAGAAGCGCTGCGTGCTCTTTCTCAAAGGGCAGGAGGACGGACAGATCCGTGCGGACGAGCTGTCGATGGCGGTCTCGGAGACCTGCGCCTATCTGCGCCCCCTTGGTCTGCACGTCGCCGTGGAGTGGCGGCTGACGCGCGCCATTGCGGCAGAGGCGGCGCTCGCCCTCTTCGACCTCTTTGCCGAGCTTCTCTCGCGCGCGGCAGAGGAGGGCGCGGCAGATGTACTCTGCCGTTTTGAAGAAAACGAAATGCCGGAGGCGATCTGCATGCTGACGTGCGCGGACTGGATCCGTCCGTGGATCAGCGAATGGCAGCGGCGGCACGATCTCCCGATCGAGATCAGCGATCTCGGCTACGCGCTTTCCGTCCGCGCGCAGGGCGTCAGCGCCGCTGTCCGCACACCGGTGCACGGGGAGGAGGCAGGGGCATGGAGAGTCTGACCTCATACGGCTACAGCGCGCACATCACCTTTATCTTCCTCTCCGCGCTCGTCCTCATCACCGAGAGTATCGCGCTCTTTTGGGGAGCGACGTTTCTCGGTCGGCAGCGTTTCGAGCGCGTCCTGCCGGAGGCTGCCGCGCTCGGCATACTGCTCTCCGTCACACTGGTCTTCGGCGGCAGCTGGAGCCTGTTCGTCAGCGGCCTGATGCCATACGGCTGGATGACGCTCGAACGCTGTGCCACAGGCGGCTTCGCCATCGTCATGGGATTCTGCTTGTGTCGGCGCAGGCCGTGGCTAGGTGTACCGCTCGCCGCAGCGGGTCTGCTCTCACTCCCGCTTTTTGACCGTCTCCTGCCGTGGAGCGCACTCTTCGTCCTCATCCTCCTCGCGGCGCGGCTCGTGATCCTTGCCTGTGCTGCATCTACGATGCTGGAAAGAGAGGTCACCATCGCCTCCATCCGCGAGGGACTCGATCTCCTGCCCGAGGGCATTCTCTTTGCACGCGAAAACGGCGCAGCCGTGCTCGTGAACATCCAGATGCTGGCCTTCATGGAGCGGCTGCTCGGTCAGCAGTTCCGCAGCGCCGCGATCTTCTGGCAGGCGCTGATCGACTTCGACCACCCAACCCTCGCAGAAAAAGAAGTGCGGGACGATGCCATCCTCTTTCGATTTTCGGGCGGAGACTCCTGGCTCGTGCAGCGCATACGGCTGATGAACGGACTCAGCGGCTGGCAGCTCACGGCCTCCTGCGTGACGGAACTCGACGCCGTGACGCGGGAACTCGAGGCGAAAAACGCACGCCTCTCCGCCATGATCAGCGCACAGAAAGATCTGCTCGACACGCTCGAGGAGACGGAGCGCCACCGCACCCTGCAGGAGATCACCTCGCGCGTGCACGACGTTCTCGGACAGCGCATCAGTATGCTGCAGCAGCTCCTTGCGAGTCCCGCGCCCAAGGATGCGCTTGATACCATCGTTCGCATCGACAGCCTGCTCGAAGCGGTTCCCCTCACGCAGGAAGCCCATCCCGCAACCCTGCTCGCCGATATGACCGACACCTACCGCAGCCTCGGCGTGCGGCTCACGCTTTCGGGTACTCTGCCGCGCAATATGCGGCGTGCACGTGCCTTTGCCGCCATCATCCGCGAGGCACTCAGCAACGCGGTCTGTCATGGGCGTGCGAACGAGATCGTCATCGCCCTCTCGGAGCGCCGCCTGCACATCCGCGACAACGGCATCGGCTGCACCGGGAAGCTGCGCCCCGGCGGCGGACTCACGGGCATGATGCGCCGCGTGAACGCACTCGGCGGGCGCCTGATCATCACACCGGCACCGCATTTTGAACTTGACGCACAGATAGGGGAGAAACAAGGATGATTAAAGTTCTTCTCGTAGACGATCAAAAAATACTCCTCGAGGGACTGGCGAAGATCCTCGCGCCTCTGCCCGACATCGAAGTCATCGGCACCTGTACGCTCTCAGAGCTTGCGGAGGAGGCATGTCTGCGGCTGCGTCCCAATCTCGTCCTCATGGACATCTGTATGGAGGGGCGCACGAGCGGCATACAGATCTGCGAACGCCTGAAGGCCACCTTCCCCTCCCTGCGCATTATTCTCATGACGGGGATGCAGGAGATCGCCTTCCTCGACTGGGCGAAGGAGGCGGGCGCGAACAGCTTCATCCACAAGGAATCCTCGGGCGAGGCATTCGCCTCCTGTATCCGCGCTACGATGGAAGGCGCACAAATCTATCCGGATATCTGCGGCACCCCCTCCTTTGGATGCACGGACGCCCAGCTGACGAGCCGCGAGCTCGAGATCCTGCAGCGCATCTGCCGCAACATGAGCTATGAGGAAATCGCCGAGGATCTCGGCATCAAGAAGCGCACGGTGAGCTTTCACATCAGCAATATGCTCGTCAAGACCGGCCACAAGAACGTCATCGGCCTTGCGGTGGAAGCAACGGAAAAGGGCTATACGAGCATCCACAGCTAAGAAATCACGGATCATTTCAGCACCATCGCCTTTGTGCATCTTATTGCCCGTTCATATCGGCACAATGAACCACACGGTACATTGTGCCACTTTTTTTGCCGGTCTCTCATTTATGACAGTACATTTACGCTGCGCTTCTTTTGCAAAGTTTTTTCAAAAACCTGTCATTTATGACAGGTCACAAGCTTTTATCTTTATGCTAAGATAAAAGCAATCAGATTCTCATAAGCGCAAACAAAGACAAAGGAGGAAGGATCATGAAGAAATGGAAATCCATCCTCGCGGCAGCAGCAGCGCTCGTCTGTGCGGGCGCCCTCTTTGCAGGCTGCGGCGACGGATCCGGCGGTGGAGTCATGGGCAGCAAAGGATCGGCGGACAACGGACCCGCCGCTCCGAAGGAAGCCGCCGCGAAGTTCAAACTCGGCGACAAGGACGTGCCGCTCTACGAGTACACAGGCGCAGAGCTGCCGAAGTTCATCTCCGGCACCACCCTCGCCGTGACGAAGGATGCGATCTACGGCATCGCCTATGGGGCGGACAAGAAGCCGCATCTGCAAAAATTCGCGCTGAAGGACGGCGCGATCACCGGCGTCGAGGATCTCGGCACAGCCGAGGACATGCCCGTCTCCTCGGACGGCACGAACATCTACTACATCCTCGACGGCAAGGGGACAGTCGGCTGCTATGACGGTACGACGGCGACGAGCTTCACCGTACCGAACAGCAGCGACGTCCGCCGCGTCTATGCCATCTACGGCGGCAAGGATGCCTACATCAGCAGATCGTTCGCCTCGAGCGATATCCTGTTCGGCGCAATCTCCAAGGAGGGCGTAAAGGACCCGAAAATCGCGCTTTCCGAGAAGGTCTATAAAGAGCTCGGAAAAGACTCGAAATCCCCGGACTATGAGACGAACGCCGCGCTCGTCGCTGCGGATGCGGACGGCTTCTACATCACGACGCTCGCCACGCACGGCGGCAAGGATAACTGGACGGAGCCGCTCCACATGCACGCACCCGACGGCAAGCTCGTCCGCACCTTCGAGGTGAATACGGACATCCCTGCGGATGCGCAGAAACGCAAGGTCGCTGAGCGCCAGTCGATTGCAACGAAGGACTACGTCGTCTTCTTCGCCAACGGCTTCCTGCGCGTCTTCAACAAGAAGGACGGCAAGTATGTCGGCGACATTGAGCTGCAGCTGAACGGCAAGAGCCTCTCGCCCGGCAACGTGACGACGGACGACGCGAACCGCCTCTACTTCACCGCCTTCGAGCACATCTACCGCATCGACCTGTAAAGAATACTATACGGAGGTGATCCCCCATGAGGATCCGATCATTCCTCTGCGCCGTCCTCGTTGCCCTCATCCTCCTCCCCGCATCCCTCTCTTCAGCAGAGATCACGGATGAGGACATGGCGCTCGGCGGCATCCGCATCGGCATGACAC
Source organism: Selenomonas sp. oral taxon 920 (assembly GCF_001717585.1). Taxonomy (NCBI): domain Bacteria; kingdom Bacillati; phylum Bacillota; class Negativicutes; order Selenomonadales; family Selenomonadaceae; genus Selenomonas; species Selenomonas sp. oral taxon 920. The sequence continues at coordinate 199,245 of NZ_CP017042.1, read as the reverse complement.
GCGCCGAGGTAGAGGAACTCTACGGCAGCGGCATGGCTATTGCAGACGGCGTGGAGGAACAAGACGGCATAATAACGGCATCCAACCAGGTTCGTGACTACGGCCATACACTCACCGTGAGCTATCGCCAAGCCGCCGATGATGATGCCCGCGTCACGAGCGTAATGCTCGGTGTCAACGATGTAAACGAGTACAACATGCGCCCGACCGAGGAGGCACAGCGCTTCGAGACCCCGCGCGGCATCCATCTGGACAGCACGGCGGAGGATCTTGAGGAGGCATACGGCTACATTCCGAAGCCGAAATGCAGCCACAACGCCCCGCCCGTCTGCGGCTACTTCTACGAGGGCGACACGGCAAAACTCGCCTTCTACATCTGCGCCGAGCACAGCCCCGGCATCCGCTCCATCTGGCTGCACGAGAAGTAAAGGAAGCACACCTATGAAGGGAGGAACAACCATGCATACCAAAACGTTTTTATCCGCTCTCCTGTCTGCCCTCCTTCTCTGTGCGCCTCTCTCGGCGGCAGAAGGTGTCCTGAATGACCGAACGGAGAAGCACACGCGGCCGCCGCAGTCCCTAGCGGACGTGCAGGACAGGGCGGCGCGGGACTGGTCACGCTCCGTAGAACCCCCTGTCTCGTGGCTCACTGTCGAGGATCATGTCCTGACGGTCTACGACACAAACGAGGTCAAAGCTTACCGCGCCGTCTATCCCGAGATTGCGCTCGTGGATGATGACAGCTCACCGCTGGCAAAGGTATTTAGAGAGTGGTCTGCGGAGCAGAGCATGAGCGCATGGCACAGCTCGATCCGTACCGCCAGCGAGGAAGCACGCAGGGACGGGTACGAGCTCCCCTTCTATTACAGCGACATCACGCCGATCTCGCGGTGGGGACGGGTGGATGAGCAGCTCGTCTCGTTCTTTATGGAGGGGTCATCCTATGCGGGCGGCGCACATCCCATCGCCCATGTCGATGCGTATACCTTTGATCGGAAAACGGGGCGGCAAATTGCACTCGATGAGATTGTCACGAACCGAACGCTCCTGATCGCCGCCATCGAGGCGGCATTCCAAACGCAGTATCCCGCAGCAGTGGAGCGGGATTTCCCGCACGGTGTCATGGAGGCGCTGCTCATGCAGCATCCGTCAGAGAAGGGGCTTTCGTCATTCTGCTGGTACATGGCAGCGGACGGGAGTCTCGTGATCTACTACCCGGACTCCGTGCTCGCCTCCTACGCAGCGGGTGCATTCACCCTCACGATTGCACGACAGGATGCACCGCGCCTCTTTACTGCGGCGTATCCGATGGAATAGTGGCTGAACACAGGAACAGGTGTGCAAAGCAAATACTGCATTGCACACCTGTTCCTGTGTTTTTCTATTCCATAAATGCACGATCAATATCTCGTCCGCCATAGATGACACGAAGGATGGCAACGGTTTCCTGCCCTGTGTCTGCCGTGTAGAACACCTCGAAATGATCCACCGGCATAATGCGGACTTGTGGGTATCCCGCAAAGTTTTTCGGATATGCGCGAAATCGCATCGGCAGTTCTGCGAGACTGCCGATCTGTTTCCCAAGCCGCGCAAGCTGTGCATATGCATTCTCCGGTGCCCGCAAAACATCCGAAATATATCGAAAGAGATTTCTAAGGTCTGCCGCCGCCTGAGATGAAACATCAACCCGATACTGCATGATGTCCCTCCATAATCTCCGCAAAAACTTCCTCCGCCGGACGGACTCTGCCCGCCGCAAGGTCTTCCAGCCCCTTTTCCAGTTCGCGTTCGAGTTCTGCCTCACTGAGATCGGCACGATGAAGCGGACGTGTCGCCTCCGATTCCTTCACGCTGAACGGCAGCCCGCGATGAATGAGGCACTGGCGCAGGAATACGTTGACGGCGGTGGAGAGATCGAGCCCGAGGTTCTGGAAGAGTGCCATCGACTGCGCCTTGACGTCGGCATCAATGCGGATCTGTGCGGATACGGTTGCCATAGGATCACCTCCCTCTTTTTGTTATATATCTATTATATCATTTTTGCAGTACAACGTAAACAAAAATCAAAAATACGCCGTGAGGCTCATCCCGAGCACTCTCTGCCGTGCACCGCTAAAGGTGCGTCCCATGAAAAGTGGCGTCGCGGGACGTGCGGGGCGCAGGTCGAAGCCCTCAACGGCAAGCGTGACGCCGCGCACGAGGACGATGTCGGCACGCGCCCCCCAGCCGCGGAATCCCGCACGTCCGAAGAAGGTCGGATCGCCGTCCATCGCGTGGTGAAGATAGGTCGCACGCGGCTGATGGTAGTAGGCAATCCATGCGCCGTAGTCGCCCGCCTTCTCCACATCGGGCGAGGGGCGCAGACGGAGCGTCGCCACATACCCGTGTCCCTCGTCGTCATAGCGGTCGAGATCGGTCTCTGCGCGCCCGTGCAGGTACTCGACCTCGAGGCTGCGGTATCGGTCAAACCGATAACCTGCGAAGAGTTCGAGGATGCGCTGACGATCGATCCCGTTGTGGAGGGCAAGCGGGTCTTTCATCGCCCGCGCCCGCGTGACGGCGGGCAGCTCCGTCTCCATATCGTAGTAGAACGCACCGCCCTTCCACTTCGTCCAGTTCCGCTCATAGCCGAGGATGACGCCGCGTTTCCGCTTGTCTCCTGTCGGCGCGACGGTGCGCCCGCAGAAGATGGAGGTCATCCCGACGCTCTTGTCGCCGTACCGCCAGCGTACCCCCTCGACGCGCTTGTCGAAGACGTTGCCCTCGATCGGGGTGAAGATGAATCTGCCCGCGCGGATCTTCGCGCCATGTCCGTTCTCGTGTTCGGCGTAGAGGCGCGAGAGGTAGAGATGCCGGTCATTCCGGTGTGCGCCCGCGATCGTGTCCTTGTCGTAGCGGATGTCCTCGAGCATCCCGCCGACACTCCATCCGCCGCCAAGGTGAACCGTCGGGGCAATGCGGAAGCGGCGCGTGGAGAGGAATACGTCACGTTTCTGGCGCACGGACGGCATCTCCATGTGCGCCTTGCCGTAGAGCCAGCGGTAGTCGCCCCAAACATCGAGACGCGGCACCTTTTGTGTGCGGTCGGCGGGTGCAGCGGCTGCACTATCCTGTGCGTCGGCCTCCTCCGCTGCGCGGCGATCTGCATCCTCCGCGTGCACGACAGGCGCTTCTGCGGCAGCAGGCATCGCCGCAGCGCAGGAGAGCGGCACACAGAGGAACGCGAGGGGCAGAACCTGATGAATGTGTCGCATGGGCATCCTCCATTCGAAACAGCATGACACATTTCGTCGCAAATTTATGCTATTCTAGCATGAAAACACGGATTTCACAACAAACCATAAAATTTTATTCATAATTTACATATATTTTTTACATGTTAGGACTTTTTTCACAAGGATTTTTGTTGATAACAGGCGAAATATATATGATTCAATACACAGGAATCGTGCAAGGGAGGTGGGGGAATGGGCAGACTGCAGCGTCTCCCTCTGCTCCTCGCCCTCCTGCCCGCACTGCTCTGCACACTCCTCCTGTATGCCGCCCATGCGGATGCACTCTCGCTCGCCTACGACCGCAACTACGGTGCGGCATATGTGACCATCCTGCAGAGCACCGCCGATGTGCCGATCGAGGCGCAGGGGTATGCGCGAAGGCAGCTTGAGCTGTTTCAGGATCGCCGCGTGGACGCGGCCGAGGTCTATGATTTTCAGGCAGAACAGTTCCTGCGCGGTGCGGCAGAGGAGCTTTACTGGTACCCGCATTACACAGCAACGGTGGTGCTCGCCGTACGCACGGATCCCCATGTTCCCGTGCACGGATGGGCGGATCTCAGGGAGGGCGTTACGATCGCCATGCCCGAGCAGTCGCCGGAGCGTGAGATCTTCTTTCTGGCACTGACGCAGGGGATCTCCGGCGACCGCGATACGGCGTTTGCACACCTCGCACAGATGAAGGCGGAGGGGCGGCTGCGCTTTTACGCGATGCACCGCGGAACGTGGGGCATTCTTGCCAATGCGGGTGCAAGCGATGTCTACGTCCTCTTTGCCCATGAGGCGGAACGCCTTATTCGGCGCGGCGCACGGCTGCGGATCGTCGTGCCCGCCGAGGGGACGATCACACTGACAAAGGGCGTGCTCTCACGTGCCCCCATCACATTCTCAGAGGCGCTCCCAAAGGAGCTGGATGCCGCAGGTTATCCGCCGCTCTCCCCGTCTGCCGCAGCTGTCCACGCAATGCCGCCTGATTTCCCGCACGTCCTCCGCACGGTGAACACGCGCTATCACGCACAGATCATGGAGCGGCCGGTGTTCATGCCTGCAGAGGCGCACGAGAGATTTATGGTTCTCGTGCTGATGCTGCCGCTCACGGTCATCTGGGGCGCGTACATTTACCGCCGTGTGCTCCATCACGGGGCGCGCCGCGCCGTTGTCCTCCTCGTCGCCATGCTGCTCCTCTGGGAGCTGACGCGTATGGCGAAGATCCTCACGTTCGTACACGACAGCACATTGGAGCACACGCTCTGGTACCTCTTCTACATGTTCCGTGCGGGGCTCTCGGTCGCACTCCTCTGGATCGCGTGGAGCGCGGACGAGGACCCGATCAACCGCAGGATGCCGCCGTGGCTGAAGGCGGTGTTCGGACTCAATCTCCTGCTCGCCGCACTCATCCTCTGCAACGACTTCCACCAGCAGTTCTTCGCGTTCACATGGGACAACATTCTGCAGGAGTGGCAGGTGGCTCTTGCATGGGGCGCATATGTCTACTGGACGCTCTGGTTCGGCGAGGTCCTCGCGGCGCTCCTTCTCCTCCTCGAAAAGGCAAAACAGCAGCAGGTGCTGCGCCCCATGATGATGCTCCCATTTGTCTTCTTCGTGCTCTTTATCGCGTACTCCATCGCCTATCAGTATGTGGCGTGGGTGCGGTGGCCGGAGCTGACGGCATTGACGACACTCTTCTTCCTCGCACTCCTTGAGATCTGTATGCACACGGGGCTCATGCCGTCGAACCGCCTGCACGAGGCATTCTTTACGCACGCACGGCTCGCGATGCGGCTTGTGAATGCGGAGGGGACTCCCGTCTTTTCCTCGGCGCTGCAGTGGGATGAATCCGGACGCGATACACGCACCTCGCGCATGGAGATCCACGGCGGTGCTCTCCTCTGGCAGGAGGATCTGCGGCTCCTGCATGAGCGGCAGCGGCAGCTCGCCCTCGCGTGCGATGCACTGGAGCGTTCCCATTCCCTCCTGCGTGCAGAGCACACGATCCGCAGAAAGCTGCTCACCCTGACGCTCCGGCGAAAGCTCTCCGAGGAACTGGAGGCAATCCTTGCCGCCAAACGTCCGCTTCTGCGCCGCTTTCGCGAGGAGCTGATGGAAACGCAGGACGAGGAGAAGATCGTGCGTCTCATCCGACGGCTCAATCTGCTCTCCTCCTATCTGAAGAAGCGCTGCGTACTCTTCCTCAAGGGGCAGGAGGACGGTACGGTCCGCACCGACGAGCTCGCGATGGCAGTCTCGGAGACCTGCACCTACCTGCGTCCCCTCGGACTGCGCGTCGGTGTGGAGTGGACGCAGACGGAGCTGCTGTACACGGAGACGGGGCTCGCACTCTTCGACGCGTTCGCGGAGTTCCTGACACGCGCGGCCGCTGCGGGGATGGAGCGCATCTTCTGCCGCTTCACGGACGACACGCTGACCTTCCTGCTGGAAGGCGCCGACTGGATCGCGCCGTGGGCTGCGGCATGGCAGGAGGAACATGGTACAGCCGTCACCACAGAGGATCGCGGCTATGCGCGCACGCTGACCATCCATCCCACCGCTGCGGCGGGGAAGAGAACCGGCGGCAAAGCCGCATACACTGCAGAGGATGCCCGCAGTACACAGGACGAGGGTCGGAGGGATGCGCCATGGAACGGCTGACCACGTACAGCTATGGGGAGATTCTCATCCTTGTACTGCTTGCGAGCCTTGTCCTCATCGCCCAGAGTGCCGCGCTCTGTTGGGCGCTCGCCCATCTCCCGCGCCGCCGGATCCGCTGCCTGCTGCCGGAGGCGGCGGCACTCTCCGTCGTTCTCCTCACAACGCTGCTGCTCGGCGGTGCATGGAAGCTCTTCTTTGCAGAGCTGCCGCCGATTGGCTGGCTCGCAGCGGAGCGGTGGACAGCGGGGCTCCTCTCCCTCGTCGTCGGGCTCACTGCCTGCGAACGCAGACTGCTTCCTGCGCTCCTGCTCGCATTTGCGGGTCTCTGCTCGCTGCCGATGATGGACGACTTCCTCCCGATGAGTGCCGCACTCGTCCTTCTGCTGCTCGGCGTACGGCTCGTACTGCTTGCTGCACGTGCACGTGCACGCAGGACACGGGAGGTGACGGTTTCCTCCATCCGTGCAGGACTCGACCTCCTGCCCGAGGGAATTCTCTTTGCCCGTGAGGATCACGCTGCGGTACTCGTCAACATCACCATGCTGCGCTTCATGGAGCGCCTCTTCGGGCGGCAGTATCGGAATGCAGCGGTGTTCTGGCAGGACCTCACGGCGTTTGACGCGCCCGCTGTCGCAGAGAAACGGCAGCGCGAGGGTACCGTGCTCCTGCGCTTTGCCGCAGGCGATGTGTGGCTCGTGCAGCGCGTGCAGCTGCTGGGTGCGCTCCCCGGCTGGCAGCTGACAGCCTCCTGCGTTACGGAGCTGGACGCCGTCACGCAGGAACTCAGAGAGAAGAATGAGGAGCTCAGCACTACGCTCAGCGCCCAGAAGGAGCTCCTTCAAAACCTCGAGCGTACGGAGCGCAGCCGAACGCTGCAGGAGATCACCTCACGCGTGCACGATATCCTCGGGCAGCGGATCAGTATGCTCCAGCAGCTGCTTGCAAGCTCTGCACCAAAGGATGCGCTCCGTACGATTGTCCGCATCGACAGCCTCTTGGAGTCCGTTCCGCTCGCGCAGGAGCCCCATCCCGCAACCCTGCTTGCCGATATGACGGACACCTACCGACGGCTCGGCATACGGCTCACGGTCACAGGCAGCCTGCCGCACAATCTGCGGCGCGCACGTGCCTTTGCCGCCATTACGCGCGAGGCGCTCAGCAACGCGGTCTGCCACGGGCGTGCGAATGCGGTCACGATCACGCTCGGCGAGCGGCGGCTGCACATCCGTGACAACGGCATCGGCTGCACAGAGCTGCATCCAGGCGGCGGACTGTCGGGGATGATGCACCGTGTGAACGAGCTTGGCGGACGGCTCATCATTACCCATACACCACATTTTGAAATTGATGCACGGATAGGGGAGAACACAGGATGATCAAAATTCTGCTCGTGGACGATCAAAAAATTCTGCTCGAAGGACTGGAGCAGATCTTCACCCCCCTCGACGACATGGAGGTGGTCGGCAGCCTCCTCCTCTCAGAGCTCGTGGAGGAGGCGTGCGCACGCCTTGCACCCGATCTCGTCCTCATGGACATCTGCATGGAGGGGCGCACGAGCGGCATACAGATCTGCGCGCGTCTCAAAGCACGGTTCCCAGAGCTGCGCGTGGTCCTCATGACAGGCATGCAGGAGATCGCCTTTCTCGCGCGGGCAAAGACAGCGGGCGCGGACAGCTTCATCTACAAGGAGGCCTCGGGCGAGGAGTTCGCTGCCTGCATCCGCGCGACGATGGAGGGCGCGCACATCTATCCCGACGTGTGTGCCGACTCCACCTTCGGCGGTACTAAGGCACCGCTGACGAACCGCGAGCTCGACATCCTCCGCTGCATCTGCCGCAATATGTCCTACGACGAAATCGCCGCTGCGCTCGGAATCACCAAGCGAACGGTCAACTTCCACGTCGGCAACATGCTCGTCAAGACGGGCTACAAGAGCATCGTCGGGCTCGCCGTCGAGGCAACGGAGAAGGGCTATACGGACAGTGCCCAATAGAGGTGCCGCACGAAGGTGTTTCAGGCTTCGTGCGGCACCTTTCTTGTTGCTTTTTTCAAAATTTTTCGTCCGACCTGTTATTTATGACAGTACGCTTTTTCTCATGATATGTTACAATAGAGAAGAACTTTCAGAACACTCTTGTTTATTCTGCAGAGGAGGAATAATTATGGGTCTCATCCAAGCAGCAGTCGGCTCTGTGGGCGGCGTTCTTGCCGATCAGTGGAAAGAATACTTCTACTGCGACAGCCTCGACAAGGACTCCCTCGTCGCAAAGGGACAGAAGCGCGTCAGCGGCCGCAGCTCGAACACGAGCGCAACGGACAACATCATCTCGAACGGCTCCGTCATCGCCGTCAACGAAGGACAGTGCATGATCATTGTCGAGCAGGGTAAGGTCGTCGAGATCTGTGCCGAGCCTGGCGCATTCACGTACGACAGCTCCACCGAGCCGACGGTCTTTGGCGGTGATCTCGCGAACGACCTCGTGTCCGTGTTCAAGAATATCGGAAAGCGTTTCACGTTCGGCGGCGACGCACCGAAGGATCAGCGCATCTACTATTTCAATACGAAAGAAATCATGGGCAACAAGTACGGGACGGCGCAGTCCATCCAGTTTGAGACCATGATCGGCCAGTACATGCTGAACGTCAACATCCGCTGCTTCGGCGAGTACAGCTACCGCATCACGAATCCGATCCTCTTCTACACGAACGTCTGCGGCAACGTCGAGGGCGTGTATGAGCGCAGCGAGATCGACTCACAGCTCAAGAGCGAACTGCTGACCGCGCTGCAGCCGACGTTCGGGCGGATCGCAGCGAAGGGCATCCGCTATACGCAGCTCATCAACTACACGAAGGACATCCGGAACGAGCTGTCCGAGGAACTGTCCGACGAGTGGGGCAAACGGCGCGGCATTGAGATCGTCTCCTTCGGTGTGTCGAGCGTCAAGGCGGACGAAGAGGACGAGAAGCGCATCAAGGAGATCCAGGACAGCGCCATCATGAGCGATCCGAATCTGCGCGCCGGTCGTCTCGCGGGCGCGACGGCCGATGCCATGCGCACCGCCGCCGGAAACGAGGCGGGCATGGGCGGCGCGTTCGGCTTCATGGGCATGGGCATGGCAGGCAACGCAGGTGCCAGTGCGATGGGCGCATTCGGGCCGCAGGGCGGAGCCGCCCCGCAGGGCAACCCGCTCGCAGGAGGCCTCGCTGTGGGCGGCATGGCAGCGGGCGGCGCGGCAGCCGGTTGGGCGTGCCCCTGCGGACATACGGACAACACGGGCAAGTTCTGCGCTGAGTGCGGCAAACCGCAGCCCGCCCCCGTGAATACATGGAACTGCCCCTGCGGGCATACGGGCAATACAGGGAAATTCTGCGCCGAGTGCGGTAAACCGCAGCCCTCTGCCGAAGGGTGGAGCTGCTCCTGCGGCACGATCAATCAGGGTAAATTCTGCGCAAACTGCGGCAAACCGAAACCTGCGGGCGCGCCTCTCTACATCTGCGACAAATGCGGCTGGAAGCCCGACGACCCCGCGCATCCGCCGAAGTTCTGCCCGCAGTGCGGCGATGTCTTTGACGAGAACGATAAACAGTGATTACGCAGCCAAGCGTTCGCGCAGGACGCACACCACCGTGTTATCATCATAAAAGAGGTGACTGATATGGCAGACACAAGCGTAAGCTACAAATGCCCCAACTGTGGCGCCCCCCTCTCCTTTCTCCCGGGGCACGACCACGTAACCTGCGAGTACTGCAACACCGAGTTCGACGTTGCAACCGTCGAAAATCTCTTTCAAAAAGCGCAGGAAAAGGCGGCCCTCGCCGCCGAGGCAAAGGAGTCAAAGTGGAAAACCGACGGTGCAGGCAGCGAATGGGATGCCGCCGAAGCAGAAGCCATGAAGATCCAGACCTGCTCCTCCTGCGGCGCGGAGCTCGTCTCCGACGGCAACACGATGGCGACTGAGTGCGCCTACTGCGGCAGTCCGAACATGATCCCCAGCCAGTTCGGAGGAATGCTGCGTCCCGACTACGTCATTCCGTTCAAAAAGACGAAGCAGGACGCCATCGCCGCCCTCAAAGAGTTTTACAGCGAGGGCCTCAGGAAATACATCCTCCCGACCGCATTTACCTCCGAGAACCGCATCAAGGAAATCCAGTCCATGTACGTCCCCTTCTGGCTGTTCGACTCAAAGGTACGCGCGAGCGCGACCTTCCGCGCGGAGAACGACAGCGTGCACGAGACCTCGGACGAGATCATCACCGAGACCAGTCACTACAGCTGCGAGCGCAGCGGTTCCATGGCGTTTGAGCGCATCCCCGTCGACGGCAGCGAGCGCATGGACGACAGCTACATGGAGAGCATCGAGCCGTTCGACTACAGCGAGCTCGTCCCCTTCTCCGCCGCCTACTTCACGGGGCACATCGCGGACAAATACGACGTGGATGCCGAGGCGAGTGTCCCGCGTGCCGACAAACGCGTCAATGAGAGCGCGATCGGCGTTCTTGAGAGCACCGTCAAGGGCTACGATCGCTGCTCCCTCGACGGCGAGGCAAGCGTCATCAAGGAGGACGGCACCGTCAGCTACGCGATGGCACCCGTCTGGATTCTCACGACGAAATATCACGAGAAGCCCTACACCTTTATGATGAACGGACAGACCGGCAAGGTCGTCGGCTCCGTCCCCATCGACCGTGCGAAGGTGCTCCTCTGCTCCATCATCCCTGCACTCGTGAGCATTCCCGTCTTCTACTACCTCGCGAAGTTCGTTCTGTCGGATTAAGGAGGCGCAGCGATGTTTACGAAAAATAAGAAAAGCCTCAGTGCACTCCTTGCCCTCCTCCTTCTCCTCTGCACTGCGTCCGTCGCCCTCGCCGTGCCGAAGCAGGCACCGCCGCCGAAGGCGCAGACACAGGAGCAGGGCATCGGCGCGGATCGCGTCATCGACGAGGCGGAGATTCTCACGGACAGTGAGGAAAAGGAACTTGATGCGAAAATTGCCACAATCGAGCAGTCGCATAAGGTACGCATCCTGATCGGCACGATGAAGAGTACGGACGGCACGCCGCTCGGCAAGATCGCGAACAACGTGGTCGACCAGATCCCTGCCGACAACGGCACCATCGTCCTCCTCCTCTCGATGAAGGAGCGCGACTGGTACATCTCCACCGACAACAAGATGCGCGCGCGCATCACCGACGGCAAGGGCGTCGAGTACCTCTCAGGCGAATTTCTCCCCGATCTGAAGGAGGGCAAGTACGCCGCCGCATTCACCACATTTGCGGCAACCACGGACGAGATGCTGACCTACTACGAGAAGGAAGGCGAGCCGTACGATCCCGCCAATGCCTTTAACCTCATGGCACTCGGCATCGCTCTCGCGTGTGCGCTCATCCTCGGCGGCACCATCTACTATGTGCTGTACGAGTATGAGAGCAACGTCAGGTCCGCCGCCGAGGCGGATGCCTACCTGAACCACGACAGCTTCCGGCTCACGCAGGACGAGGACAACTTCCTCTATACCACCGTCACACGTCGGACCAAGGAAAAGAAGGAATCCTCCTCTGGCTCCAATGTCAGCACCTCCAGCAGCGACTCGAGCCACGGCGGCGGCGGCGGAAAGTTTTAGGATGCAACCCTATGGCAGATACAAGCGTCAGCTACAAATGTCCCAAATGCGGTGCCCCGCTCACCTTCCTCCCGGGGCACAATCATGTGACCTGCGCGTTTTGCGATGCCAAGATCAGCATTGCCGAGATGGATGCCCTCTATGCACAGAAAGAGGCGCAGACGGCAGAGAAGGCGGAGGAAAAAGAAGCGCAGTGGAACACCGAGAACGCAGGCAGCGCATGGGACGGAGCCGAAACGGCGAACATGATGATCCAGACCTGCTCCTCCTGCGGTGCGGAGCTCGTCTCCGACGGCAACACCATGGCGACCCAGTGCGCCTACTGCGGCAGCCCGAACATGATCCCGCGCCGCTTCGACGGCATGCTGCGCCCCGACTATGTCATTCCATTCAAGAAGACGAAGGAAGACGCCGTCGCTGCGCTCAAGGAGTTCTACAAGGGGAAAAAACTGCTCCCGAAGGCGTTCCGCGACGAGAACCGCATCAAGGAGATCCAGTCCATGTACGTCCCCTTCTGGCTCTTCGACGCGCAGGTAAGCGCCAGCATGGACTTCAGCGCGGAAACGAGGAGTCGGCGCGATACGGCGGACGAGATCATCATCGAGACCAGCCACTACCGCTGCGAGCGCAGCGGCGAGATGACGTTCCGCGGCATCCCCGTCGACGCGAGCAAACGCATGGACGACAAGTACATGGACAGCATCGAGCCGTTCGACTACAGCGACCTCCGCCCCTTCTCCGCTGCGTATTTCACGGGACACCTCGCCGACAAATTCGATGTCGATGTCAAGGAATCCCTGCCGCGCGCCGACACGCGCCTCACGGCGAGCGTCATCCACGCGCTGAGCAAAACCGTCAGCGGCTATACCTGCACCGCCCCGAGCGGCAGCTCGAAGATCCGAAAGCAGTCGGGCGATGTCTGCTACGCCATGATGCCCGTCTGGATCCTCACCACGAACTATCAGGGCAAGCCCTACACCTTCATGATGAACGGACAGACCGGCAAATTCGTCGGTGCGGATCTCCCCAAGGATACATTCAAGGAGTACGTCTACCCGCTCATCCCGTCCGCCCTCGTCTTCGCCGTCCTCTTCTGGCTCGGCTGGCTCATGTTTGATCTATAGGGGGGGCGGCATAATGATAAACGAAATGAAATATGGACGCAGCACACTCCTCGCCGTGCTCCTCCTCTGCCTCAGCATCTTTGTCCTCGCCGTCCCCAAAGCGGCAGATGCAGCGGGCATCGGAAACGCACGCGTCATCGACGAGATGAACCTCCTCTCCGATGCCGAGGTGCAAAAACTCGATGCGCAGCTCGCGGCAGTGGAACGGACACACCGCATCCGCATCCTCGCGGCAATCGTCGGTGATTGGAAAGACAAACCGCTGAAGCCGCTCGCGGAGAACATCATCAAGACCATCGCCCCCGGCGGTGAACGCGGCGCAGTCCTGCTCCTCCTTTCGCCCGAAAACAACACCTACTACGTCGCCACGGATACAAGGCTCGCCACGCGCATTACCGACGAGGGCATTGAGCACCTCACGGAGAAATTCCTGCCCGCCTTCGAGAGCAAGAAATACGCCGATATGTTCACGGCATTTGGTCAAGTCGCGGGCGAAATGCTCACCTACTACGAGAAGGAAGGCAAGCCCTTCACCACGGGCGGCGCACTCAGTGCCGTTGCACGTGCAGTCGCAGCTGGGGGGACACAGACAGGGGATGCGGGACTGGGTGCTTTGCGCGTGATCGACGAGTCCGACCTCATCACCGATGCCGAGGAGCAGGCACTCGACGCGAAGCTCGCCGCATATGAACAGGCGCACGGCATTCGCATCCTCATCGGCACGGTCAAAAACACACACAAACAGGTGCTTGGCAAGGTCGCCAATGCCGTTGTCGACCGCATCGCGGACGGCGGCGCAAACGGCACCATCGTCCTCCTCCTCGCACCGAAGGAGCGCGACTTCTACATCTCCACTGACAACAAGATGCGCGTGCGCATCACCGACGACAGAGGCATCGAACACCTCGCCGACAAGTTCGTCCCCTCCCTGAAGGAGAACAAATACGCCGAGGGATTCACCGCATTTGCCGCCGCCGTGGATGAGATGGTGACCTACTACGAGAAGGAAGGCAAACCATTCAATCCCGATGCCTTCCTGCTCACCATCGTCACCCTCGTCGGTGCGCTGATCCCTGCTGCCATCGTTTACTGGTTCATCCTTGCCAATCTCTCGGACAGCATGTTCAGTGTCCGAAGTGCCCACGAGGCAGACGACTACGTCGAGCGCGGCAGCTTCCGCCTCACACACCGAGAGGACGTCTTCCTCCGCACCACAGAGTCCCGTGAGACGAAGCACAAGGAGACATCCTCCTCCTCGTCCTCCTCGGGTTCCTATATCTCCACCTCCAGCCGCGACGAAAGCCACGGCGGCGGCGGCGGGAAGTACTAGAGATGCCTATGCCCGATACAAGCGTCAGCTGCAAATGCCCCAAATGCGGTGCGCCGCTCACCTTCCTCCCCGGACGGAGCCACGTCACCTGCGAATTCTGCGATGCCAAGATCAGCATCGCAGAGATGGATGCCCTCTTTGCGCAGAAGCAGGAAAAGGCAGTGGATGCGGCCGAGAAAAAAGAGGCGCAGTGGAACACCGAGAGAGAACGCAGCACATGGGATGATGCCGAAACGGCACACATGATGATCCAGACCTGCTCCTCCTGCGGTGCAGAGCTCGTCTCTGACGGCAACACCATGGCGACCGAGTGCGCCTACTGCGGCAGCCCGAACATGATCCCGCGCCGCTTCGACGGCATGCTGCGCCCCGACTTCGTCATTCCATTCAAGAAGACGAAGGAGGAGGCAATCGCCGCACTCACGGAGTTCTACAAGGGAAAGCGTCTGCTCCCGAAGGAATTCCGCGACGAAAACCGCGTCAAAGAAATCCAGTCCATGTACGTCCCCTTCTGGCTGTTCGACGCACATGTGAGCGTCGATGCAAATTTCAATGCGGAGCGCAGGAGCACCCGCGAAACAACGAATGAGACCGTCACCGAAACATCCCACTACCGCTGCGAGCGCAGCGGCGAGATGACATTCGACGGAATCCCCGTCGATGCCAGCAAGCGCATGGACGATTCCTTCATGGACAGCATCGAGCCGTTCGACTACAAGGAGCTCGTTCCCTTCTCCGCCGCATATTTCACAGGGCATCTCGCGGACAAGTACGATGTCGACGTGAAGGAATCCCTGCCGCGTGCGGACAGCCGTCTCGCCGCGAGTGCCTCCTGGGTGCTCTCCACCAGCGTCAAAGACTACAGCAACGTCACCCCCGAGGGCGCGCCGCTGATCCGCAAGGAAGAGGGGAATGTCCGCTATGCGATGCTGCCCGTCTGGATCCTCACCACGAATTACAAAGGCAAGCCCTACACCTTCATGATGAACGGACAGACCGGCAAAGTCGTCAGCTCCTCGCTGCCGCGGGACGAGTTCAAGGAACGCTATTACCCCCTCGTGCCCGCCGTCCTCGTCTTTCTCATCACCTGCTACATCGGCTGGCTGATCTTGGACTGGTAGGAGGTGCGGCACATGACAATCGAAAAAAAATCACGATACAGCCCCATTCTCGTCCTGCTCCTCCTCTGCCTCAGCCTTTTCATCCTCACCGTACCAAGGGCGGCGGATGCCTCTGACATCGGAAACGCACGCGTGATCGACGAGGCGGATCTCCTCACCGATGCCGAGGAGCAGGAACTCGATGCCAGGATCGCCGCGTTTGAGAAAGCACACGGCGTGCGCATCCTCGTCGGCAACATCAAGGACACGCACGGACAGGTGCTCGGCGAGATCGCCAATGCGGTCGTCGACCGCATCGCGGACGGCGGTGCAAACGGCACGATCGTCTTCCTCCTCACGCCGAAAGACCGCAACTTCTACATCTCCACCGACAACAAGATGCGCCAGCGCATCACCGATGAGTACGGCATCGAGCACCTCGCAGACAACTTCGTTCCCGAGCTCAAGGACAATGAATACGGCAAGGCATACACCGCATTTGCCGTCACCGTGGACGAGATGCTGACCTACTACGAAAGGAAGGGCAAACCCTACATCCCCCTCGATCCGTGGGCGATCGTCGGGATTCTCGGCACGGCTCTTCTCCTCGCAGCGGTCGTCCACCACGCCATCTCCTCTCACCTCGAGGAGGGAATGGAGACCACCGGGGATGCTGCCGGGGCAGATGACTACCTCTCATACAGCAGTGTCCATCTCACCTACAGCAAAGACATCTACATCCGCACCTCAGAATCCCGGCGGGCAAAATACGAGAAAAGAACCTCGTCCTCCGGTTCTCACATCACCACCTCCAGCAGTGACAGCGATCACGGCGGCGGCGGTGGAAAATACTAAAGGAGTGATTATCATGAAAACACGATTCCTCAGTCTTCTCTGCACCGCCCTGTTTGCCGCAGGCATCCTCCTCGGCGCAGCGACAGCATCGGCCCACGGCATGACCTATTGGGAAGCGACACTTGTCCTGGATGATACGGCTACGGGCGAGCAGAATCGACTGGAACCGCGCAAAGCTACACTCGCTGATGCCCGCAGGGCTATCGTCCGCGCAGGACTTGCCGACGACTACCAGAAGAAAGACTTCACAGGCGACGGGATGCGCTTCGTCACCTTTACCTTCAACGGTGCCGAACCCTTCGTCTTCCGCGCCGTCACAGGAGCGAAGGACACGCGCGACGCCGATGCGCTGACCGTGACGAGCTACGATGTCATGGGCAAGAGCGTCCGCACCCTCGGCGGTCTCTGCGTCGGAAAGAGCTACGAGGACATCGAAGAGATGTACGGCGAACCCTCCTCCTCCAAGACAAACGAGGACGGGCTCACCGCCTGCACATACGCATTTGATGACAAAGCCGCCGAACTCACCTTCGACATCGACGACGCTGGCATCATCCAGGCAATCCACTTCCGCACTGAGATCTGAGGAATCTCTGATAAAACGAAATTCTCCGGATTGGCCGCAGATTTTTTGTTCTGCCAAGGAAATAAACCGAATGCATAGTGGTGCTCTGTGGAGGATTTATTGACGATGGCAGATCGAAAAGATGCACCAAGACGACGGGACTGAATTTATCCAGTGCTTCCTTGGGTATTTGTACACACGAAAAGCCACCCAAATGCGGGTGGCTTTTTCATGCTTGATGGTCGCCGACCATTGAAAAAGCGCAGGCAAAACGCCCACGCCTTGCTGTGAAAGCACAAATTACCCGCGATGATTCAAATCTCTGCGTTCCATGTAAACGTGCTCTTGCCCGAACCGTTTGGTCCCGCAAAAACGATGATTTCAGGCTTCTTCTGCACGTTTTTCATCGTATCTCACCCGTATAGGCACGCGCTGCCCATCGCTCCTGATCTCATATTTGCCGACAAAAAGCAGGCAAAAAAGATACGCTAAGATGGTGCGGCCGAATTTATCAGTGCCTCCTTAACTATATCATATTTTGATTGAAACCACACGGGGGACTATCACAGCACAATGATTTCCTTTATAATAGAACTACATCAACTGACAGGAGAACGCCCATGATCTACACAGCACACTACGCCTCCCCGCTCGGCGGGATCACGCTCGCGAGTGACGGCATGGCACTCGCGGGGCTGTACTTCGACGGGGAGAGGGATTTCCCCGATCTTTCGACGGCACGCAAAAAAGACCTCCCCGTATTTGGAGAGGCCATGCGTTGGCTCGATTTGTATTTCGCCGGCAGGGAGCCGGACTTCAGCCCTGCGCTCAATCCTACAGGCACGGCGTTCCAACAGGCGGTGTGGGCGATCCTGCGGACGATCCCGTACGGCGAGACGACGACCTATGGCGCGATCGCACACCGCCTCGAAGAAGACACGGGGAAACGCATGTCTGCACAGGCGGTCGGCGGCGCAGTCGGACGCAACCCGATCTCCATCCTCATCCCCTGCCACCGCGTCATCGGAGCGGACGGCAGCCTCACGGGCTATGCGGGCGGACTGGACAAAAAGGAGTATTTGCTAGCGCTCGAAGGAGTAATCGAATAAGTTTCCCACACAAGAAAACGCAGCCCCGCGCGGAACTGCGTTTCTTTCGTCTCTATGCCTCAATCACCGCATACCGTTCACCGCACAGCACCTGCTTCATGTACTCGTACGGGGTAATGCGCCCATCGACGACCATAGAGAAGATGCTCGGACTGCAGCCAGAGACGAGCATGACGCCCTGCTCGTTCATCGTGACGGGCTGTTGACGGCTGCGGCTCTGGACGTTCCAAAACACGATGCGCGGCAGCGCATAGCCCGCCTCCGCGAACAGTTCCTTTGCCCGCTCAAAATTCGTCACGTCCGCGTCTACGGTACAGGCATCGAACTCCATGTCCGTGATGATGTAGAGCACGGAGGGCAGTTCCTCCTGCGGCACACGGTTCTTCACCGCTGCGCGCAGGAGGAGACGGAACACAGCTTCGAGGTTTGTGTTTGCCACCTCGTTAAAGCTTTTGCAGTAGTGCACACGCTCCACAATCGTCGCGCCCTTGATCTCGACAAGCCGCGGGTTCTGGGAAAATGTGATAAAGTGCCCATGAAACGCGCCCGTATTGCGCTCGGCGAAGTAGATGGCAAGCGAGAGCGCGACGCTGCTCGG
This sequence comes from Selenomonas sp. oral taxon 920, assembly GCF_001717585.1. Classification (NCBI taxonomy): domain Bacteria; kingdom Bacillati; phylum Bacillota; class Negativicutes; order Selenomonadales; family Selenomonadaceae; genus Selenomonas; species Selenomonas sp. oral taxon 920. The sequence continues at coordinate 181,022 of NZ_CP017042.1, read as the reverse complement.
CAGGGGGTTCCCGCCCCAGTACATCGAGCCGGAGCCGTCGAGCACGACGAGCGCATTCTCTCCATGCGTATAGTCGGACAGTGCACTCCATGTGACATCAAGGGTACGCGCCTCCTCTTTCGAGATTTGCGGTGTCACTGCTGCACTGAGCGGACGGATGATCTCATAGGGATAGAGCGTTCCCGTATGCAGATGCTCCTCACCATGCTCCACGCGTGACAGAAACGCCTTGTACCGCTCCACGTCGTTGCGCCAGAACGCCGCGCGGTACTTGAACATCGCCTTCGACGGCTGCTTTGCGTAGTCAAAGGTATAGTCCCTCGTGCGCAGGGCATTCTCGATGAGTGCAATGCGGCGGCGCAGACGGACAAGCATCCTGCGGTAGTCCGCCTCCCTCATCCCGAACAGGACCGCGAGCCGCCGCGCCTGTGCACGCGCCGCACGCGAGGAGGTATTGACGGACGGCAGCCACTTCGCGAGGAGGGAGACCGGCTTTTCCTCCCATGCGGCACGCAGGTCTTTTTCAAGCTGCGCGCGAATGAGGCGAACAGCGGCAGCCTCCAATGGCGTATCGAGGAGGACGAGCAGATCGTCCCAGCGACCGTATCCCGGAACGAATTTCAGATTCTTTTCGAGAGATGCGGGCGCAGCGAAGGCGAGATGGCGCAGCAGCAAGCGAAAGAGCCGCCGCTCGCCGAGTCCCCCGCGCACGTCACGCGCGTAGAAGAGTGTGCGCAGCGCATAAGTCGGATGCTCGGCAAAGGCGCGCGTGAAGCGCACGATGATCTCTGCCTCGCCTGCCTCCCGGAGCGCGCCTGCCGCCGCAAAGAAGTCAAGTGTGTCTGAACCGGAGCTTGCATACGTCGCGGCATCGTTCTCCGTCCGCGTATAGGTTCGGTTGCTCTCCTCTTTCAGCGCGTCCAGCATCATTCTCCCTCCTTCGCGCAAAATGCCCGACCCAGATGCACTGTGTCGGACAAATTCATTCACCGCGGCAAGCCGCGAACATATACGGACAAGATGCCGCGGACGGAAGCGACGCGCCGCCCCGTCCTGCGGGGTCGTCGAACCCCGCTGCTGTTTAAGAGACAGGTAAATTGCTGTTGGCATCTTTTGCAAGACACGATTGCACGCCGACGATCCCCATAGGGAATCCCTTCGTTGTTCCGCACATTGCTGTTCATGTCTTGCACTTATTGTAGCATAAACACCCCCTTATTTCAAGGAACGCTTCTACTTCTTCACTTCTTTTGCCGTATGTGCAGTGTGCGCCGCCTTTGTCTGCTGCGCAATGGCATCACAGACGCAGCCGCCCGTGGGCGTAACGGTACCGCGCTTGCGTGCCTTGTGCGCCTCGTAGCGGCGTTTGCCCTCCTCGAACGCGGCGCGTGCCTCCTCGGTATTGAGCGTGAGCGGCGGCACGGACTTCGGCCGTGCGTTGCGGTCCAGCGCGACCATGGTGAAGTACGCCGAGAGGCCGAGCTGCGGATCGCCGCCGTCGTCCAGATCCTCGACGATGACGTTGACGGCGACCTCCATCGAGCTGTGTCCGACATAGACAATGTCTGCCGTCACAACGACAAGGTCGCCGATGCGGATCGGCAGGTGGAACTCGAGCTCGTCCACGCGCGCTGTGACGACGTTCGAGCGCGCATAGCGCCGCGCCGCCGCGTACGCCGCTGAGTCCATCAGCTTCATAATCTCGCCGCCGTGCACGTTCCCGTTCGGGTTCGCCTGACTCGGCATCATGACCTCACTGATGACGATGCGGCTGTCCTTCATCTTGCATTCCTTCATTATATATCCCCCATCAAAATGTTTTTTATCGGAGCACCTACTCTACCACGCTTTGCTGAAAATAATCCGTTGCATTTGCTACGCTCCTTGACATTCACATATATTTCGGTGATATAATTCGCTTAGGGAAATGGAAAGCATACGGCAAAGGGGGATCTCTATGTATCTGGAAAAAATCACATCACCCGCCGATATCAAGGGGTACGGCGCAGCGGAGCGCAAGGCGCTCGCCGAGGAGATGCGCGGCGCACTCCTCAAACGCGCGAGCGTTCACGGCGGGCACTTCGGCCCGGACTTCGGCATCGTCGAGACGATCATCGCGCTGCATACGGTCTTTGACTCGCCCACGGACAAGATCGTCTACGATGTGTCGCACCAGTGCTACCCGCACAAGATGCTGACGGGGCGCGTGGAGGCATACATCGACGAGGACAAATACGGCGAGGTGTCGGGCTACACGAATCCAGAGGAGAGCCCGCACGACTTCTTCAACGTCGGGCACACGTCCACCTCGATCAGCCTTGCCTCGGGACTCGCCAAGGCACGCGACCTCGCGGGACGCAGGGAGAATATCATTGCGCTCATCGGCGACGGCTCCCTCTCGGGCGGTGAGGCGCTCGAGGGACTGAACGTCGTCGGCGAGATGGGCACGAACTTCATCATCGTGTTCAACGACAACGATCGATCGATTGCGGAGAACCACGGTGGGATGTATCGCGCGTTCAAAGAGCTGCGCGAGAGCGGCGGCAAGGAGGGCGACAACCTCTTCCGCGCGATGGGCCTCGACTACCGCTGCGTCGCAGACGGCAACGACTGCGAGGCACTGATCGCGGCATTCTCTGAGGTCAAGGATACGGCGAAGCCCGTTGTCGTCCACATCGTAACGCAGAAGGGCAAGGGTTACAAGTTCGCCGAGGAAGACCCAGAGACGTGGCACTATCGGTCCGCATTCGACATTGAGACGGGTGCGCTGAAGCATCCGTACACCGACCCGTATCAGGAGGCGACCAAGGACTTCCTCAAAGAGCAGGCAAAGACGAATCCGAACTTCGTCTTTCTCGCGGCCGGCACGATGGGCGGCATCGGACTCTCACCCAAGGATCGCGCGGAGCTCGGCAGTCACTATGTCGATGTGGGCATCGCCGAGGAGCACGCGGTCGCAATGGCATCTGGGCTCGCACGCGGCGGCGCACGCCCGATCTTCGGCACGTACAGCACATTCTTTCAGCGCGTCTACGATCAGATGGCGCAGGATGTCGCGATCAACAACAGCCCCGCTGTCTTCCTCTCCGTCGGCGCGTCGCTCTACTATATGAACGATGTGACGCACCTCGGCTTCTTCGACATCCCCATCTTTGCGAACATCCCGAACCTCGTCTTCCTCGCACCCGCGAGCCTCGACGAGTACAAGGAGGTACTGCGCTGGTCGGTCACGCAGACGGCGCATCCCGTTATGATCCGCATGCCGGTCGGCGGGTATGAGGAGAGCCCCTATGCCGTGCGCACAGACTACAGCGACCTCAACAAGTATCAGGTCGTACAGGAGGGCGCGGAGGTCGCACTGATCGGGGCCGGCAATTTTGCAGCTCTTGCAAGCGCTGCCGCCGTACAGCTCGAGGCGGAGGGCATTCACGCGACCGTCGTCAATCCGATCTTTCTCTCGGGTCTCGACACCATCCTCCTTGACCGTCTCAAGGAAAAGCACCGCCTCATCCTCACACTCGAGGACGGCATCCTCGACGGCGGCTTCGGGCAGAAGATCGCCGCGTACTACGGCATGAACGCACATATCCGGGTACGCTGCTGCGGGCTCTCAAAGGAGTTCCACGACCGCTACAGTGCATCCGAACTCGCACGGGAGTATCACCTCACTGCCGAACAGATCGCAGCGGATACGCTCTTTGCATTGAAAGGATAATCTATGAAAAACGTTCTCATCGTCTCAGGACATCCCGACCTCGCAAGCGACTCATTCGCGAACAAGATCATCCTCGCCGATCTGGCGAAGCAGCTGCCAAGCGCCGTCATCGACGACCTCAGTGCGCTCTATCCGGACTACCGCATCGACGTTCCGGCGGAGCAGGACAAACTCCGGAATGCGGACATCATCGTTCTGCAGTTCCCGATCTTCTGGTACAGCATGCCGGCACTGCTCGCAAAGTGGATGGAGGATGTCTTCGTGCGCGGCTTCTCGCACGGCTCGCAGGGCAAGGCACTCGTGGGCAAGAAACTCGTGCTGTCCTTTACCACGGGCGCACCTGAGAGCGCATATGACGCGGCATTCCCCGTGGATGCGCTGACGGGACGCTTTGTTCAGACGGCAGGGCTCACGGGCATGATCTACGAGGGCTATGTCTACACGGGCGGTGTCTCCTACGCCGACCGCACCGATCCCGCGCGCGCCGCCGATATGACAGCCGTGTCGCACGCGCATGCAAAACGCCTCGCGGAAAAGATTGCCTCCCTGATGTAGTTTCGCTGTTTCACAGACCTCGGAGCCACGCGCTCCGAGGTTTTTGTCTGCCTATGTGCGGAACGTTTTGAATTTTATCGGCGTTTTGTTAGAATTTATGTTATAATGAGACCCGAGTATTATCATATGTCAATGGAGGGCTTTCCCCTTGTATCTTGAAACGATCCACGAACCTGCGGACATGCGAGGCTACACGGCGGAGCAGCGCCGCGCCCTCGCCCGCGAGATGCGCGATGCGCTCATCCGGCGCACGAGCTGTATCGGCGGGCACATCGGTCCGAACCTCGGCATCATCGAGGCGACCATCGCACTCCACACGGTCTTTGATTCCCCGCGCGACAAGATCGTCTTCGATGTGTCCCACCAGTGCTACCCGCACAAAATGCTCACAGGACGCGCCCATGCGTACATAGACGAGGCGCAGTACAGCGATGTCTCCGGCTTTACAAATACAGACGAAAGCACACACGACATCTTCAACATCGGGCACACATCGACCGCGATCAGCCTCGCCTCCGGACTTGCGAAGGCACGCGATCTTGCGGGCGGCTCAGAAAATATCGTCGCCCTGATCGGCGACGGCTCCATGTCGGGCGGCGAGGCACTCGAGGGGCTGAATACCGTCGGCGAGCTTGGGACGAACTTTATCATCGTGTTCAACGACAACGACCAGTCCATCTCCGAGAACCACGGCGGGATGTACCGTAAATTCAGAGAGCTGCGCGAGACGGGCGGGACAGCCCCCGACAATCTCTTTCGCGCAATGGGTCTCTCCTACCGCTACGTCGCAGACGGCAATGACACGGAGGCACTGATCGCCGCGTTCTCCGAGGTCAAGGATACGACAAAGCCCGTTGTCGTTCATATCGTCACGCACAAGGGAAAGGGGCTCTCCTTCGCCGAGGACGATCCTGAGGGCTGGCACCGTCACGCCCCCTTTCATATCGAGAGCGGCATCGCCAAGAAGGCCACTGTACCCGATCCGTATGCTGCCGCAACGGTTGACTTTGTGCTCGAAACCGCGCGGAAGAATCCGAACTTCGTCTATCTCTCGGCGGGCATTGTCGGCGGCATCAACCTCTCGCCTGCCGACCGTACCGCGCTCGGCAGGCAGTACGTCGACGTAGGCATCGCCGAGGAACACGCCGTCGCGATGGCATCGGGACTGGCGCGCGGCGGTGCGCGGCCGATCTTCGGCACGTACAGCAGCTTCTTTCAGCGCACCTATGACCAGATGGCGCAGGATGTCTGTGTCAACCGCAGCCCCGCCGTCTTTCTCGCAACGGGCACGTCGCTCTACCGCTCGACCGACGTGACGCACCTCGGCTTCTACGATATCTCAATCTTCTCAAACATCCCGAATCTCGTCTACCTTGCGCCGACGAGCGTGGAGGAGCACATCGCCGTCCTGCGGTGGGCGGTGGAGCAAACCGAGCACCCTGTCATGATTCGCATGCCCTTCTCAGGCTGCACAGAAAACCCCTATCCCGTACGTACGGACTACGGCGATCTGAACAAGTCCATCGTTGTGCGCGAGGGGGCGGACGTCCTTCTCATCGGCGTCGGCAACTTCGCCGTACTCGCATCCGAGGCGGCAGACGAACTCGCACGCAAGGGAATCCGCGCGACCGTCGTGAACCCTCTCTACCTCTCGGGACTGGACACGGCGCTGCTCAACTCCCTCGCCAAGAACCACAGCCTCATCCTCACCCTCGAGGACGGGATTGTAGAGGGCGGTTTTGGTCAGAAGGTGTCGTCCTTCTATGGAGAGAAGGGAGGCGTACGCGTCATGAACTACGGGCTGCCGAAACAGTTCTTCAACCGTTACAAACCCGATGAGCTTGCACGCACGTATCACCTCACCGCGCCTCAGATCGCGGCAGATGTACTGCGGGAGATGCGGTGAAAAAACCGCTTGCATTTTTCTCATCGGCGCGTTATAATGTCCCATGTCAGTCACGGGGACGTAGCTCAGCTGGGAGAGCACCAGGTTCGCAATCTGGGGGTCGAGAGTTCAATCCTCTTCGTCTCCACCATCTTGATCTTTCGCGGAGGAATCCATTCGGATCTCCTCCGTTTTTGATATGGAGGTACATGATGTTCTACAAGATGCGCCGCAAGGCACAGGAACTTTCATTCGAGGAGACCGAGGCCGTGCTTCTGCGCGGAACGTCGGGCATCCTGGCGCTTGCAGGCGACAAGGCGTTCCCCTACGCCGTTCCCCTCAGCTACGTCTACGACGGCGAGCACATCTATTTCCACAGCGCGCTCACGGGGCATAAGATCGACGCGATCCGTCAAAACCCGAACGCCTCCTTCGCCGTCATCGATCAGGACGAGGTCATTCCCGAGAAATACACGAGTGCCTACCGCAGCGTCATCGTCTTTGGCAGCGTCCGCATCATCGAGGACGAGGAGGAGAAACTCGCCTCGATCCGAAAGCTTGCTGTCCGCTACGCGCCCAACAATACCGAGCAGCGCCACACAGACGAGATCGAACGCCAATGGGATCGCTTCTGTATGCTCGAGATGAGCATCGCACACATGACTGGCAAAGAGGGGCGCGTCCTCGCAGAGAAGCGATAAACGCGCATACATGTTTGTTCTGCCGGCGCTGTTCATTCTCGCCGCCATGAATGCAAAAGAATCCCCCGCCTGAGTTCAGGGACTCAGACGGGGGATTCTTTTCTCAGGGTTTCCCTGCGCTGCTGCGGTAATCACTTGATAAAATTTATCCGTTCCCTCAGCCCTTAACATTCAGCACGATCAGCTTCTCCTCGGTGAGCTCGCGGATGGCGTAGGCGGGCCCCTCGCGGCCGATGCCGCTGTCCTTGACGCCGCCATAGGGCATATTGTCCATGCGGAAGGTCGCGCCGTCGCCGATGATCACGCCGCCTACTTCCAGATTCTCGGCGCAGTAGTTCGCGACGGCGAGGGAGTGCGTGAAGACACCGGCCTGCAGTCCGTATCGCGTATCGTTGACCGCCGCGACTGCTTCCTCGATGGTATCATAGGGGATGATGCTGAATACGGGCGCAAAGGTCTCCGCCGAGACGACCTTCATCGCAGGCGTGACATCCGTGAGCACGGTCGGCTCGTAGAATGCACCCGTACGATTTCCGCCCGTGAGGACACGTGCGCCCTCATCCTCTGCCTCATCCACCCACTCCTCGATGCGCTCCGCCTCACGCTCGGAGATCATCGGTCCGATCTGCGTGTGCACATCCATGAGATCACCGCTTTGGAAATTCCGCGCTGCCTCCACTGCCGCCTGACAGAATTCCTCATAGATGCTGCGCGATACGTAGACACGCTGACAGGAGATGCAGACCTGCCCCGCATTCACAAACGCATGGCGCGCGCAGTGCTCGGCGACCCATGTGACATCATCCACATCCTCGTGCACGATATTCGCAGAGTTCGAGCCAAGCTCCAAGGAGATGCGGCGAAAGCCCACTGCCTCGTGGAGTGCCTTGCCGACGGGAACGCTGCCTGTAAACGAGAACATCCGAATGCGCTCATCCGCCGTGAGCAGACGCCCGATCTTGCTGCCCGCGCCGTAGACGAGGTTGAGACAGCCCGCAGGAAGTCCCGCCTCCTGAAAGACTTCGCACAGCAGGGACGCTGTGAGCGGCGTTGCAGAGGCGGGCTTGTAGACGACGGTATTGCCCGCCGCAAGCGCAGGACCGATCTTGTGCGCAGCGAGATTCACGGGGAAGTTGAACGGCGTGATCGCGCAGACAACACCGAGCGGACGGCGGATGGTGAACGCCATGTGCCCCGCGCAGCCCGGTGCACCCGCGAGTGGTACCGTATCTCCGCGCAGGCGCTTCGCCTCCTCTGCCGAGAGGATCAGCGTCTGGTAGGCGCGGTCAATCTCGCCGCGCGCATCGCGTATGGGTTTTCCCGCCTCGGCAGACAGTGCCGTTGCAAACTCCTCGCGCCGCTCGTGCATAAGGTTCGCCGCACGCATGATGATCTCGTAGCGCTCGTAGGGGCTGAGCTGCACTTCACGAAAGGCGCGCTCTGCCGCGTCCACCGCCGCGCGCACCTGCTTTTCATCTGCCGTCCAAATCTCGGCAATCATCTCGCCCGTCGCCTTGTTATGGACGGGCATCGTCTCCTCGCCCGCGACGCGCCTGCCGCCAATCAGCATATGAATCGACTGCATGGTATCGTCCTCCTTGCGTGTCTGTTTTTTCTCAATTATACGACGCACGCGCGAAACTCGCAAGTGAAATACAGGAAAGTGCCAAAAGGAGCAGACACGTTTGTCTGCTCCTTTTGGCACTTCCCCGGAAAAAAACGATGTGCTATAATAAATTCGGCGACCGGTGAATGTCGGTTTACTCCCTTTGTGGGGGGGATGTGCGTGACGCTTTCCGAAAAGCTATCGCTCCTGATTGCGGCGGCAACGCTCGCATTCAACATCATATTTCTGATCTCTAAGTAGGCAGAAAGAAGAGCCGTACGTGCGGCTCACGTCGGCTCCTCTTTCAAGAAATCTAATTTCGCAGGAGTGACCGACGTAACCACACACCGGTCGTCCTTTTATGCTGTTATTATAGAAAAATATTCTACAAATGTCAAGCACGGCGCATGTTTGCGAACATATATCCCTCATGTGCGTTCGTCTGCAGGACCGTTGTTCAGATGATTTATTTCAGGGAAAACGGATACTTCTCCGGAAGCTCTTTATCCAATTTTCTCATCTCGTCCCATATGAGCTCCTCCTGCCTTGACGTATCCTGTGCATCCGTATTCAAAAAGCACTCCCATTGGGCAATCAAATCTGCGAGTTGAACGAATTTCTTAAAATCAATGTGCAGCTCTGTCAGAGGATGTTCCCATTCTCCATGGTCAAAGAAGCACATCTCCCCATTTTGCAGGTTCATCAGCCAAAGATCCCCCTGACCATCATCGGCAATCGCTATATACTGTTCCGCGAGTTCAGGGAACTCCATATAGAGTTCCTGTCCGTTGTCGCTGAAAAACAGAGCCTCTGCCGAGATTTGACAGCCTGTAAGCCGCTGTAGCGCATCGGAAACATAGGGCATGTCATTTTGTTTGTATAAGGATAGCTTCTTTTGCGCATAAAGGGACAATGTCGTGGGCTTATGCCCCCATAGACCCAGAATTTCATTCGGCCGGCGGATAAAAAACAACGGCTCCATGCACAAAACTCCCATCCGCTTATCTTCGTGCTTTCTATCGCAGGAATTATATGCTATACTCACAGCAAGCGACCGGTGAATGTCGGTTTACTCCCTTTGTGGGGGTGATGTGCGTGACGCTTTACGAAAAGCTATCGCTCCTGATTGCGGCGGCAACGCTCGCATTCAACATCATATTTCTGATTACTAGGTAAACAGAAAAAAGAACCGTACGCGCGGTTCACGTCGGCTCCTTCTTCAAGAACATAAAATTCTGTGGAGAGACCGGCGCTACCACACACCGGTCGTCCTTTTATGCTGTTATTATAGAAAAATATTCTACAAATGTCAAGCACGGCACATCCCGCTCGATGAGATGTGTCGTTTTCTTATGCCATCCTTCTCCCTAATCTGCGTGAATATATCTATTCTATAAACTGCGACAGATTTTCATTGACAGTAACCATAAAATACCGTATTCTCAACATGAATATTATTCGCGTTTAAGAACATATCGGCGTATTCACAGAAAGGATTTTCCTTGCGCATCAAAACTTTGCTCGCATCGCCGTTCGCACTCTCCATCCTGCTCGCCCTCATCGCTGTCTGTGCGGTATCGGCGGGCAGCGTCTCGGTCCCTGCGGGCGATACGCTTGCCATCATCACGGCGAAACTGACGGGCAATGTCCCCGCCGTCGATCCCGCCGTCACAGACATCATCTGGTCGCTGCGCGTGCCGCGCGTCCTGCTCGCGATGACCGCAGGGGCGGGACTTGCGCTTGCAGGTGTCGTCATGCAGGCGAGCGTACAGAACCCGCTCGCGGAGCCGTTCATCCTCGGCATCGCCTCGGGCGCGTCCGTCGGCGCAACGCTTGCCATTCTCATTGGGTCGGCAGCGATCCCGTTCGGCGTGCCCGGCTGCGCCTTCCTCGGCGCGATTCTCGCGACACTCGCCGTGCTCATGCTCGCGGGGATTCATCGGCGCGTCTCAACGGTAAAGCTTGTGCTCGCGGGCGCAGCGATCAGCGCTCTGTGCGTCGCGGCGACGAACTTCATCGTCTACATGGCGGCGGATGCGGAGGGCATGCAGTCCGCCGCGTTCTGGACGATGGGCAGCCTTGCCGACGCGAAGTGGCACAGCCTTTTCCTGCCCGTCCTCATTGTCACCGCGCTCGCCGTCTACTTTCTCTCCCAGCTGCGCACGCTCGACGTGCTGCTCCTCGGTGAGGAGCTTGCCGTAACGCTCGGCATCGACGCAAGTGCAAAGCGCCGCCTCTACATGGGACTCCTCGCACTGCTGACGGGTGTCCTTGTCGCGACCTGCGGCATCATCGGCTTCGTCGGTCTTGTCGTCCCACATCTCGTACGCGCGTTTACGGGCGCATCCCATCGACGGCTGCTGCCCGCCGCCCTTCTCGTCGGTGCGATCTTCCTCGTCGTCGCGGATCTCCTCGCGCGCACGCTGCTCCCTGCGGGCGATCTGCCCATCGGCATCATCACGGCACTCATCGGTGCACCGCTCTTCATGAAGCTGCTCTTTGGCAGCGGCGGAAATTTCGGAGGCGGGAAATGAAAAACATCCATATCGAACATCTGAAATTCCGCATCGGTGCAAAGGAGATCCTGCACGGCATTACCGCCGATCTCCCCGCCGACCGCTTCGTCGCCCTGCTCGGGCCGAACGGCTGCGGAAAGTCCACCCTGCTCAAGCATCTCTACCGCGTCCATCGCGTACAGGAGGGGCAGGTCACAATGGACGGCACGCCGATCGCAGAGATTCCCCTGCGTGCCGCGGCACAGGAGATCGGCGTCATGGGGCAGTTCCACGCCGTTGACTTCGACTTCACGGTCGAGGAGATTGCCCTCATGGGGCGTGCTCCGTACAAGGAGAGCTTCGAGGAGGACACAGAGGAGGATCTCGCGCTTGTCCGCGCGGCACTGGAACGCGTCGGCATGGCGGACGCGGCACAGCGCAGCTTCAACGAGCTCTCGGGCGGCGAGCAGCAGCGCGTCATGCTCGCGCGCTGTCTCGTACAGGAGCCGCAGCTGCTCATCCTCGACGAGCCGACGAATCATCTCGACATCAAATATCAGCTGCATATACTTGAACTGGTCAAGGGACTCGGCATCGGCGTCATTGCCGCCCTCCACGATCTGAACCTCGCTGCAATGTACGCCGATCTCCTCGTCGTGATGAAGGCGGGACGCATCGAGCGCATCGGAACGCCGCGCGAGATCATCACGGAGGAGATGCTCGCTGCGATCTACGGCGTGCGCGCAAATGTCAGCTATGATGCGGCGGGACTGCCGCTCGTCGACTACCGCACGGAGCAGACGCTATGAAGGGCACGCAGACAAAGGGCAGAATGCTTCGCCGCATCTCTCATATGCTGAGTCTCCTCCCCCTGCTCGCACTCTCCGCCCTCATCCTCTTGCTCTCCGCGACGGACGGTCGCGGCTCACACGCACCATCGGAGCAGCCCGTGGACGGCATCACCTACACGACCGCGGACAGCGAGGGACGCCCCGCCACGTTCACGCTCGCCCATCCGCCGGAGCGCGTGCTTATCTCCTATCCCGGCGCGACGGAGCTGCTGATCGACCTCAGTCTTGAGAGCCGCATTATCGGCACGATCGCGCCCTACGGCGCGGAGCCGCCCTCGTATGCGGACGCCTACACTGCGCTCCCCATTCTAGCCGCGCCCTATGTGCCGAGCCGCGAAGAGGTCGTGGCACTCCGTCCCGATCTCATCATCGGGTGGTCGCACCACTTTACCCCCGAGGCACTTGGCGATGTGTATTCATACTTTGACCGCAGCGTGGGTGCGTACATCGTACCCGCCACCGTGCGCAAGGGGCGTCCGACATTGGAGGAAACCGTCTATCCGTTTATCGCCGATATGGGACATCTCTTCGGCACGGAGGAGCGCGCAGCCGAATATACAAGAGGTTTACAAGAGCGCGTTGCCGCCGTGGAAAAACGGTCGACCGCACGCAAACGACGATACTCTGCCATGATATTGCAGTCGCATGGCAGCAGTCTCTACAGTATGTACGGCCCCGCCTACATCATCGACGACATCGCGCGCAAGGCGGGCGCGGACAACATCATCGACCGTCAGATGCGTTCGGTCGGTCCCGAGCGCGTCCTTGGCTTTGCGCCCGAGGTCATCATCTATGTGAATGCGAAGGATCGCACGGAGGAGGAGGCACGCGCAGAGCTGCGCGGCGACCCAAACCTCCAAAATATGAAAGCCGTACGGGAAAACCGCATCATCATCGTGAATTTTTCCGACGTCAACAACGGGAACGGGCGCTGTATCACGGCGCTTGAGGATATATCCGCGGGGCTGGATGCCCTCAGGGATGAATAGAAAGGACAAAAAGGATGAAGAAAAGTGTATTGAGCGGTCTCATTGCAGGGGCGCTCACCGTTGGGATGGGCTATCCCGCACATGCCGCAGAGGCAGCAGACGACAGCACGCAGACCTATGAGACCGAGGCGATCGTGGTCACGGCAAGCCGCAGCGATACCGCGATCAGCGATGTGCCGGCGGATGTCACGCTAATCTCGGAGGAGCAGATCGAGCGCGGCAACTACAAGAGCGTCTCCGATGCACTGAAGGGCGCGAATATCAACGTCGTGCAGAAGGGCTTTGCCGCCTATCCCGTGATCAACGGTGACTCACGCGTCCTCGTCATGGTAGACGGCAAGAAGGTCAACTGGGATCATCTCGTCGTCAGCGGTGACACGAACGCCGTCAACGTCGATCAGATCGCTATCGGCGATGTGGAGCGCATCGAGATCGTGCGCGGGCCGAACTCCTCTCTATACGGTGAGCGCGCCGTCTCGGGCGTCATCAACATCATCACGAAGCGTCCGACGGCAGGGAAACCGTCCGGCAGTTTCAACATGCAGCTTGGCTCGTGGGGCGAAAAGCGTGCGGGGGTGAACGTCAGCGGCGGCGATGAAAAGAACACCATCAAGGTCGGCATCGCGCATGAGCGCCGCAGGGACTTCCAATATAAGAACGCCTATGGCGAAAAGCGCACCTTTGAGAACAGTGACATCAACCGCACGGACTACAACGTCGGATTTGACCGCATCCTTGGCAATGACCGCCTGCGCCTCGAGTTCAGCCGCCACGAGGCGGACGACGGCTACGGCGTTCTTTTGAGCAATCCGCGAACCGGTGCATCCATGTATCAAGGACGCACAGACATCGTCGATACGGGCTACGGCATCACTTATATGTTCGGCTCGGAGAAGGAGGGCGAGGGCACCTTCCTGCGTTTCTATCGAAATGAAGCAACTGCGATCGGCGGATTCAATTCGCAGTACGATCACCACCTGCGCCGCAACGCCTTTGAGGGGCAAAAGCTGTGGATGCTGAACGATAAAAATATGCTCATCGGCGGCTTCCTCTGGTCGCAGGAGAAAATTCATGAGATGAGCGGCAATGTCCCGATGGATGTATCCGCCGTCACAAAGGCGCTCTTTCTCGAAGATGACTGGCAGCTCGGGCGCGGTTACTCGCTGAAGCTCGGCTCGCGCCTCGAACATCACAACGACTTCGGCACGGATGTCACCTCGCACATCAGCCTCAACAAGAAGTTCGACCGCAAAACGCACGCCTATATCTCATGGGGGCAGGCGGTCAACAATCCGTCCCTCAAGATGCGCTATGCAAGAACGCCCTTCTGGATTGGGAATCCTGATCTCAAACAGGAGAAATCCCACACCTTCACCATTGGCGCGGACAGTCAAATCACGCGCAAGTGGAACGTCTCTGCCAGCATCTACTGGAGCAAGCTAAAGAATGCGCTCAACTGGGTGAACGGAACGGGCGGTAATCCGGGTCACTACGAGAACGTCGATACGGAATACCGCCGCGGACTCGAACTCAGCACGCGCTATCGCGCCGACGATCACTGGACAATCCGCACGGCATACAGCTATGCGCATGTCGATTCCACCGATCCCGCCAAGGACTTCCTTCGGACGAATACACGCCCGAACGGCTACAATCTCGGTGTCTCCTACACGCAGGGAAAATGGGATGCGGATCTCGACCTCAACTATGTGACAGGACGCAGCACGGTACACTATACCGACTCTCGCTATCTGACGCTTGATCTCGGCGTAAATTATCATGTGACGAAGGATTTCAAGATCTACTTGAAGGGCGTCAACCTCACCGATGAATCGTATGAATCCATGGGTGCAACACCGTCTATTTGGTCGCCCCTGGGCGGCTATGCGGCACCGAGTCGCCACTTCATCCTCGGCGGGACGTATAACTTCTAACCATACGCAGCAATAAAAGAAGAGCAGACAAAATCTGTCTGCTCTTCTTTTGTGCTTCCAAGCAGCAAAAGTATGTACTATAATATTACCCAGCGGCTGATGAATGTTGGGGGGGCTCCCTTTAGGGAGGTGATGCACGTGACGCTTTTTGAAAGGCTGTCACTTTTGATTGCGGCAATAATGCTCGTAGGAACAGCGTGTCTCATCGTGGAGATGCGCCGTTTTTGATTCTGCTGCATGAGCGCATTGCATTTCGCCCCTACTTTCGGTAGAATGTATATGGTAAGGGTGCAGGAAAATAACACACATGGAAGTGTATCAGAGGAGGATTTCATGTCCATCAAAAAGATTCTCATGTCAGCCATATGCACGGTTTCCCTTCTGGTATCGACAGCATCGGCAGAAAACAAAGAGAACACAGAGCCCTGGACAGCACCGCTGGAGGCGGCAATACTTGAAGGGTTCGGCACACGATTCACAATATTACTGCCGCCGATCGAAGCCTATCGCATTGGCGTATTTTCGCCGTCCCCCGGTGACGGGTTTGGATTTATCGGGAACACATTCCCCGCCTCAGACAGCACAAGAGAACTCTACCTCGGCATCACAAGCGAGAATTTCCCAGCATCGTCTGCACATAAAACTGCCGTCGACCGTCTCAATGAAAATGTGGACCGCTTTATTGCCAACATGCCTATGCTCAAATCAAAATCCTCTCATATCTCCCAAGATATATCCCTGTCACAGGACGGACACCCTGCACGACTGATTCGAATCACACATGAAAACGAAGCCATTCGACGCGACCTTCTCTTTGTTGCTGCCGACAACAGGGAGTGGCGCATTGACATCCTCTATTATATCCTGGAACCACAACAGAGTACACGTATCGATACGATATTCTCCTCCATAAAAATTGATCGTTCAAATGCAACAGAGCCCGTGATCCACTTCGACGGATTCCAGCCGACAAAATCTTTCGAGGAATAATTCGCCCATCGCCCCCCGCGCGCATCGGATGAAAAAGCCGCCATGCGCTTTGAGGGATTTCATCCCATCAAGGATTTTGAACCATAATTCTGCAAAATAAAAGGAGGCCTCCCATGGACAAGATCGCAAGACTCAAAGAAATCCTAGAGAACAGCCGCCACGCGGTCTTTTTCGGCGGGGCGGGCATGTCAACCGAGTCGGGCATTCCCGACTTTCGCAGCGCGGGCGGAATATACAGCGAGACGCTGCATCAGGAGTTCAGTCCCGAGCAGATGGCGTCGCACAGCTTTCTCATGGCGCATCCGGAGGAGTTCTTCGACTTCTACCGGCGGCGCTTTGTCTACCTCGCAGCGGATCCGAATCCGGGGCACTATGCGCTCGCTGAGTTGGAGCGGCGCGGCATTCTCGCGGCGGTGGTGACACAGAACATCGACGGACTCCATCAGGCGGCGGGCTCACAGACGGTCTACGAGCTGCACGGCTCGATCCGCCGTGCTCACTGCATGGACTGCGGAGCACATTACGAGCTCGACTACATCCTCCACCATCGCCCCATCCCGCACTGCAGCTGCGGGGGCATGGTTCGTCCCGATGTGGTCTTATACGAGGAGAGTCTCGACAATGACACCATCGAGGGCGCGGTCACGGCGATCCGCGCGGCGGACACGCTCATCATCGGCGGCACGTCCCTCATTGTCTATCCCGCAGCGGGGCTGATCGACTACTTCCGCGGCGAACATCTCATCCTCATCAACAAGAGCGAGACGCGTGCAGACAGCCGTGCCGAGCTCGTCATCCGCGAGCCGATCGGTGATGTGCTGCATGCGGCGCTGCCGGAGGTACACTGATTCGAACACCAAGCGTACGGCGCGCGCACAGCATCATCAGACACAAAACAAGGTGGTTTCCATGTCCATCAGAAAGATTCTCGCAGTGACCGTCTGCGCTCTTCTCCTCGCTGCGGCAACGGTCTCGGCACAGGAAAAGACAGAGACCACCCCGGGGGCAGCATCTCTGCAGGCAACGACACTGGAGGGATTCGGCACATGCCTCACAATCGAGCTGCCGCCGCTCGAATACTGCCAGCTGGGACGTTTTTCGACGAAATCGGAGGGAAACGATTTTGGATTTGTCGGAAACACATTCTCGTCAGGGGATGCCCGTGATGCCCTCTACATTGGAATCTCCTGCGAAGCAAATTCCGCCTTTTCCAAGGACGGCGATACGATAAATCAGCTCTCCGACTATGCGCATAATTTTATTTCCACCATCCCCGCGTCCAATTCCGCCCCCCGCATCATCCGTGAATATTTGCTCCCACAGGACAAACATCCTGCATGGATGATCAGCCTCTCCTATAACGGGGGTGCTGCGCGGCGTGACTTTCTCTTCATTGCCGACGAGGGGAGGATCTGGCGCATCAGTATATTGTGCCACGCCCCGAGCGCACAGCAGGAAAGGCGTATCGACACAATACTGACCTCTGTCAAACTCAGCTCTGCCGAGGCGACAGTGCCTCGCGTTCACATGGACGGCATACAGCCCGTCGAGTTCACAAAGAGAGCCGCTGAGAACGGCGATGTATCTTCCCCCGCGCTCAGTACGACAACACTCCGCGACCGCGGCAGCACTCTCACAATGCAGCTGCCAAGCTCTGGGGTGCCGTTTTCCGTCGACACCTCGCGCACGGAGGGCACATTCTTCACCAGCAACCGCTTCTCACACGATGACACGCCTCTTGCCCTGTCCGCCGTGCTGATCCATACGCCCGATACGGACGCAGAGCAAACGAGCGGATCCATGGAGGAGCGCCTGAACGAACAAACGACGCTGCTGACCCAAGGCATCCTGACCTCCCCGCAGGGAAGCGAGAAAAAGATCCTCCGCGACGACGTCCAATCCCAAAACGGCTGCCCTGCACGGCAGCTGACTGTGCAGGCGCACTATCAAGGTCAAAACATCATCACCGAGATCCTGCTCATCCGCGGCAAGACAGATACATGGATCGCAGAGCTGACCTTTTATGCAGAGGACACGGTCCTGGCGGAGCTTGTCCCCGTTCTCTTATCCTCCATAAAAATCGGCGCATAGGAACCTGCCAAGAAAATCACAAATACATTTAGGCAGCCGCCCTTGACACGTTTTTCCATGATTCGACGGAAAATTCTCCACACAGCCCTTGCTGTGCGTCCCTTTTTCCACCTCATTCGGACGAAAACGTCTGTGCCAATCAACCGACGCCATTTCAGCTGCGTTTCGTTAGAGAAAGGAATCGTAAATGTTCCGACAAATAATGCTGCTATGTCTTGCGTTCCTATGTTTTTTTGTCTGCGCACCGGTGCATGCGGAAATCCAGTCATACGCCAGTGCAGAGCCGACATCGGAGGAGGTACGTCATCTCCCTGCACCGACCATCCCCGTTATGTCCGTCAAAATCGGCGAATTCCACGACCGCGGCTCTGTCCTAACGATGGACATCCCCTCGACGAATACACCGTTCGTCCAACAGCATCTTCGCAACGGCGACACCGTCTTTATCAACAATCAATTCGCGAACTACTACAAAACGCCTCTGGCGTTGGCCATGTTACTCACCCACTTCTTTCCTGCGTGCGACGCGGCCTCAAAAACGGCGGACCAATGCTTGGACGAAATAGCTGCGGGATTTCTCGACAGCATCATGACATCTGCAAAGCTGCAAGAGAAGGAACTACAGCGCAATGAATCCCTGCAGCAAAACGGTTCTCCGGTACGACGACTAACGATACGATCATTGGTAAACGGACGGGAAATCATCACAGACACCCTGTTTCTTTCCTTCAAAGACGACATATGGAGCATCCAGCTGATGTACGACACCAGTGATCCGATCATCCCCTACCACGCAGACAGTCTTCTATCTACCGTAACGATCAGCAAAAGCGAAGAAAAATAATATCCACATCCGCGTGCTGTTCCTATCGGAGGCAGTACGCATATGCAAAGGAGGTCGTTCCCATGTTCAGCCGAAAATTTCTTGTACACATTCTGATCCTCATGCTCTTTCTGCTTGCCGGAACGGCACACGCAGAGGTCGCGCTCAATCCGCTGCTGCTCGAGCTGCGCACGTCAACGTTCACGGACCTCGGTGATGCACTGGAGCTCGTGCTCCCGCCCGGCGAGTTCAAATCGGAGCGGAAGGAGACCGGTCAGCAGGTCTTTTCCTGCGAGCGCTTCCAAGGTGCATACAAAGATCGCACCCTGACGCTGCGGGTCACGCACATTCCCTTCGCCAACCCGACCGGCACCGCTCAGTATGATTCGACGAGCCCCAAACAGCTGAAAAAGAGCGCTGCCCGCTACACCAAGGAGCATGCGCGTCCCACAGGCACGCAGGCCACACGCGACGAGGCACTCACCATCGACGGCCGCCTGGCAAGACGTCTGACGCAAGTCCACACCGAAGGCGATGCATCGCAGACGATCTACGACACGCTGATCATCCTCACGGACCGCGGTGAGTGGAACATCGAGGCCGTCTACACATCCGCGCCGAGCGAGAAAGAACTCGGTGAGAGCATCGACACCATCCTCACATCCGCTTCGCCCGGGAGGGTCTCTATCTTCAGCGCACCGCGCACATCGAAGTAAACAGGAGCTTCCACCGCCGCAGTCTCAGCGCTCATGCCGCCGTGCTGATCCATGGCATTCTGACCTCCCCGCAGGGAAGCGAGAAAAATTCTCCGCGACGAATTCCAACATCAAAGCGGCTGTCCTGCACGGCGGCTGACCGTGCGGGCTCTCCATCATGGCCAAAACATCATCACTGAGATCCTGCTCATCCGCGGCAAGACAGATACATGGATCACCGAAAGGGAAGCACGTGTCCAGTTGCCCACCTCATTTGGACGAAAAAGTCTGCGCCAATCAACCGCCTTCATTTCAGCCGTGGTTCCCGGGGCACACGAAAGGAAGCCTGTTATGTCCATCAAAACAATCTATGCACTGACCATCTGCGCCGTACTCCTGTTCATGCCGACCGTCTCGGCAGAAATGAAGCCCGATATTGATACAGCAGGATTACGGATAGAGCAGGATACGGACTCCATATTATTAGCAACATCAGCAGAAGATGGTGCTGCGTTGCGTTCTCTGCTCCGTGTAAAAGAAACAAAATTTCACCACAACGACGCTGTCCTGACGATGAATCTTCCGCAATACACGCAGCCATTCTCCTACCATCCCAGCTACACAAGCCCCACTACTTTTATCAACCCTTCCTTTCAAAATGACGGTGCTCCTCTGCCGCTCGTTGTAACGGTCTCCCATTTCCTGCCGTCTTCTGCAGAACGGGAATCCACCATCGAACAGCGATTTAACGCGACAATTGCAGGCTTTAGGGACAGTGTGACAGCTCCGGAAAAGGCGCGTGTCTGGGAGGTGCGCCGTAACGAATCACTGATACAAAGCGGCAATCCGGCACATCGGTTCAGCATGTATATGCGGAAAAACGGACGGGACGTAATCGCAGACGGACTTTTTCTCTCTGATAAAGACAATATCTGGCTCGTCCAGTTGGTCTATGACGCGCACGACAATACGATTGCCGATCACGGAGATGACCTCCTAGCCTCTGCAAAAATCAGCACCGACATAAAAGAACCCCCTACCTCCGCCGCACATTCTGCAGCAGAATCCCGCCCATGATGAGCACGAGGGCGAGGAACGCCGCGCTGCTCATCTCCTCACCAAGCGTTATGGCAGAGACGACGAGCGAGAGGAGTGGCACGAAGTAGGCGAGGTTGGCGACCATAGCCGAGTTCCGCGCCCCCTGTAATGCCATCGCCCACCAGAGATAGCCCACGGCATCAATGAATACGCCGAGCCACAAGAGACCAAGCCACTGTGTCCACGAGAGCGTGACCCACACCTCCGTGAGAAGTGTCACGGGCAGGGAGCAAAACGCCGTCGTTCCCCATGCCATAATCATCATCACCGTCTGGTCGATGTTCCGCCGCTTGTTCAGCACGCAGAAAAGACCGTAACAAAGCGCCGCCAGGATGCAGGCGGCGGCACCGAACAGCCCATTCCCCTCGGCAATGCCCTCCCCGCCGAGGGTGAGTACCACCACGCCGGAGAACGAGAGGAGCAGCGCAGCGGCGATGCGCACCGTGATCCGCTCCCCGAGAAGGAGTGCCGCAAAGATGACGATCATCATCGGCCAGAGGAAGTTGAGAATGCAGGCCTCCTGCGAGGTCAGCTGCGTCAGACCATAGTAGTAAAGCCCCGAATAGAGGAAAAGCCCGAGGAAGCCCAGCCCCACCATCGCCGCATAGCTGCGTATGTCATAGGTGCGAAACACGCGCCCACCGTCGCGCACCAGCTGCATCCCGACCAGGAACAAGCTTGCGGCGAAACTGCTCAGAAAGAGCGCCTCATACGTTGGAATCGTCGAGAGGAGACTCTTTACCAGCGCCGCCGTTGTCGACCAGATCACGACCGCACTGACCGCATAGAAATAGACACGTCCCTGCCCCTGCATTGCAAAACTCCTCCGTCCGCCGACTCCGCTTGACCTCTGCCTCCTACATCCCTGCACGCGCCTGTTTCCTGCACACAGATACAGAAAAGACTTCCGAACACTCGGAAGTCTTTTATTTCAAATGGAGCTGATTATAGGACTTGAACCTACGACCTGCTCATTACGAATGAGCTGCTCTACCAACTGAGCTAAATCAGCATACCGCCTCATAAGCGATAGTGGAATTATACCCGAGGGCGGCGTTCCTGTCAACCCCATTAAAAATATTTTTTCATATGGAAAGCCCGATCTCCGCATGATGACAGAGCACAGCGCACTCACGGAATCCGCGTATAGAAATCGTCCTTGTAGACCATCTCATCGCGCTTCAGAAACTGGTTGTAAAAGGGCTTGCTGCCATAAAACTTCATATGATAGGCAAGGTAGAATGCGATCTCGCCCGCCGGCATAGAGACACCGTTTTCCGCCCACGAGCCGGTCGGCGGGATAAAGCGCCAGTTGTCGTTTTCCACAGGGCCCACATACATCTGGCGCAAATCCCAGTTGTAGAAGAACCGCATCGTGCGCACATTCGTGATCGTCCCCCTGCCGCCCGCATAGAAGTCGCGCTCGTCTCCAATCGCACTGACCGCCGTGACGACATTCACCGCAATGATGTACTGAGGCGGCTCATACTTCTGCACCACGAGCGACGTACGGTCAACGTAGTAGCCCATCCCCATGTGCCCGTCACAGAGGATGAGGTCGCGGTTTCCGTTCAAATACGTTGGATAGTTCGCAAACGCGACCGATGACGCCGCGAACACGAACAGCCCGAGGAGCAGTACTGCAATCCGTTTCATTATATACACCTCCACAAACTCTCTCACTCTTTTAACAATTCTATTTTCATTCGCAAACTCCTTCTTTCTTCTCTATAAATTCAACGTCTGCCTAATCCTTTTTTCACTGTACTTTAATCACATTTTGGAACAATACGGACGGGAGTGAATGCAATGTTAAAACAAATCCTGCGCGCAGCTCTCTGCGCGCTGATGCTCGCCGTCGTCCCCGGCGGTGCATATGCCGCGCCCGAGATCATCGAGGCGGACGGCGTCTATATGATGGGCGACAACGACACGCCGAAAAGTGCCCGTGATGCGGCACGAAACGAAGCAATGCGTGCGGCGACGGAGCAGGCAGGTGTCTACATCGAGAGTACGAGCGAGGTGCAGGGCTGGGCACTGACGCGCGATGAGATCCGCACGGTCGCCGCCGCCATCCTGCGCGTCCTGCACGAGGAGGTAACGCCCGAGCTCGTTGGGGGTGCATGGCGCTACCGGGTTCACCTCGTCTGCGCGGTGGATGCGGAGGGGATCGACCTCAGAGCGCTCGCCCAGAACAAGGCTGAGATCGCGCGTCTCCAGAAGGAGCGCGACGAGCTGAAGCAGCAAAACGATGCCCTCCTCGCACGCTATGAGCGGGCAGATGCTGCGGAGAAATCTGCGATCGGCGCACAGCTTGCAGAGACATACAAGCAGAATGCCATCTTCGACGATACGGCGGCAATGATCCTGCGCGGCGAGACCGACCACGCCATTGCCGATCTCTCGCTGCTCCTCCAAGACCCGAGCGTCACGGGTGATGTACGCGCCTACGCGTACGTGCTGCGCGGCCGCGCTTACTACGATCAGCACAGCAGTGCGCTCGCCCTCGCGGACTTCACGGCGGCGGAGCGCACACCGCACACGAACAGTACCTATCCCATCTGGCGTCTCTACGAGTACCGCGGCATGATCCACTACGCTGCAGGAGACTACGAGGACGCGGTGAACGATCTCATGAGTGCGTGGGACGCCTCGGACAAGACGGACAACGACCTCTGGATGCGGCTGCGCCGCGCCGAACGAAAGGCGGAGCAGGAGCGCCGCCATGCCGTGCGCGGTGACGGCGGTGCGCGGAGCTGGGGCGTTGTCATCGTCCCATAGATGCGGGGAGGACACACGATGCACATACGAGTCTATACAGCACTCCTTGCCGCGCTGCTCGTCCTTCCGCTTTTTGGACAGACAGCAAATGCCGCCCCACAGATCATCACTGCCGAGGGCGTCGCCATCATGGGCGAGAGCGACATGCCGAAGGACGTGCGTGCAGCCGCGCGGCGCGAGGCGATGCGTGCGGCAACGGAGCAGGCGGGGGTCTACGTCGAAAGTTCTGCCGAAACGCAGGACTTCACCCTGACGAAGGACGAGGTGCGCACGATTGCGGGCTCCATCCTCCACATCATCAAGGAGGAGGCAATTCCCGAGGTTGTCAACGGAACATGGCGGTACCGCGTCCGTCTCACATGCGAGGTAGACACCTCCGAAGTTGATGTCGCTGCCCTCGCGGAGAAAAAGGCAGAGATTGCACGCCTTCAAAAGGAGCGCGACACGCTGGAGGCGCAGAACAACGCCCTGCGTCTGCGCGATGTGCAGCGGCAAAAGGCAGCCGAGGCGGCACGCGGCACGCGGCTCGCGGACGCCCTCCCCTATACGGCGATCTTTGACGAGACACTGCGCCTCATCCGAAGCGGACAGGCAAGGGAAGGAGCACTCGAGGTCACACGCCTCATCGGCGACCCGCGCGTCACAGGCGATGCGCTCGCCTATGCCTACTGTCTGCGCGGCATCGCCTACTACGAGATGGGCGAGGACAAGACCGCCATCCAGAACCTGCGCAGCGCGGATGAGATCTCGCGCTCGAACGAGCTCTATCCGCTCTGGCGCGGCGATCAGTACTACGCGCTCATCTGTGAACGACAGAAACGCTGGAAGGAGGCCGCAAAGTTCTTTCGCCTCGCGTGGGAGGCATCGGACAAGACAGACAAGCAGCTTGCGGAGCAGCTTGAGCGCGCCGAAGAGCGTGTTGGAAAGAAGCGCGGCGGCATCGGCTCGTTTCTCGGCGGCATTGTGAACGGCGTGCTCAGTGTCGCGGGCGCTCTCGTCGGCATTGGCTAACTGCTGTATGTCCACTGCCCATGTTCTGGCGGCGGACTGCAGTTACGATATACATTCCCGTTCATTGTGCCGGAGTGGCATATATCACATCCGGCCCTGCTATCAAAGGAGGATTTTCATGTACCAACCTATGCGCCGTGCACTCTCCGTCCTCGTGGTCGGCGGACTTCTCTGCGCGCCTGCCGCGCTCCTGTCTGGCTGCTTTGGCGGCAGCGACATGAAGGGGGAGGATGCCGCTTCGGCTGTCACGAGCATACTCGCCGGCAACACGACCGAGGACAAGATTGATGCCATCTCGCCCTACCTCGACGCGACCAACAACTACAATCACGTCATTGTCACGTTCGATTTCGCGATCTCCCCCTCGCTCGAAAAGATGCGCAGCGGTGAACGGCAGACGAGCATCTCTCTCCCGCATTTCGCCGCTCTGAAAAAGGATCTTGAGGAAGCGCGCGCCAACCCGAAGTCGGCGGGCGTCTTCCAGGACATCGACGCGGAGGCGGATGAAGTACTGAAGATCCTGAATGACCTCGCACCGCTCGCGGAAAAGATGGAGAGCTACTACTCCTCGAAGGGCTACCTGACGGACGACTATGCCGCCGCTGCGCAGATGACTGCACAGTACCTCCCGCTCTATGACAAGTTCGAGCCCGCCTATGACAAGTTCGACGCCGTTGTCACGGCACGCTTCAAGGAAGTGCGCCTCGCCCAGCTCGAGGATATGCGAAAAGAGGGCCGCACGAACGCTGCCAACTTCCTCGAGCTCTCGATCAAGACGCGCGATCTCGCGGATATGCTCGACAATGAGAACATCGACAAGGCTGCCGCCGAGGCGAAGATCACCGAAATCAACGAACTCGCGGCAAAGCTGCCGGATATCCCCGCTCTCGCTTCCTACAAGCCGAATCTCAACCGTTTCATCGGCTCGTTCCGCAGCTACGTCGCCGGTACGGAGGATCCCAACGATGTCATCGACAACTTCAACAGCGTCGTTCGCTCCTCCCAGAACCTCGATCTCGGCGAGCTCGACAAGAAGAAATAACAGACCGTCCTCATCGAACAAAAGTGCCGCAGCTCCGTGCTGCGGCACTTTTTATAGTTCATCCGCAATAGCCCCCTATACGTGCACAGAAATTTATGGTATGATAAAAATGCAGAAAACACGTGCATTCCTTTGACAAACGAAAGGAGATTCACACGTTATGAAGAAGTTATTCATCGCGCTCTGCCTTGCTCTGGCAATGGTTCAGACCGCATTTGCCCAGACCGTCACCGTCGACGGTGTCGGCGTTGACCGCGATGCAGCGATGCGTGACGCGGCACGCATGGCAGTCGAGCAGGTTGCCGGCATGTATATCAACTCCAACACAGTGGTGTCGAACACCTCCGTGGAGATGGACGAGATCCTCTCCCATGCGCAGGGCTACGTCCAGAACATTCAGGTCATCAACGAGTCCATGAACGGCGGCGAGTACCGCATCCGCGCGAGCGTCGACGTGAACACCGACCCGAACTCCGCGTTCATGAAGCGGCTTGATGCCGTCATGCGCCTCCAGGATCCGCGCATCGGCGTCGTCATCCTCTCCGACGATTCGGATCTCGACAACAACTACAACGGTCTCCCCGGTCATGACACGATCCTCGAGACCGCACTTAACGAGCGTCTGCTCGAGGTCGGCTTCAAGCACGTCGTCGACGTGAACCTCGTCTCGCAGCTGCAGGACTCTGCGGTTCTGAATGCCGTCTACCGCGGTGACAGCGGCCTCCCATACAGCGGTGATGCCTCCGCACGCCCGATTGACTACCTCGTCATCGGCCGCAGCCACGCAGAGGGCTACGATATCAAGCTCCCGAACAACCATGGCGGCTACATCACGTCGCCCATGTCCTCGGCGCGTACCCATCTCGACCTCAAGATCATCTCCTTCGGCACGGGCACCATCATCGGCACCTACTCCGTCGACGGTCAGGGCGTCGAGAACAGTGAAAACCTCGCACGCCGCAAGTCGCGTCAGACGGCAGCCGTCAAGGCAGCGGAGAAGCTCGAGCAGCAGTTCCTGAAGGCTGCGGCAAGCGCCTTCTCAGGCATCCAGCTCACCGTCCGTGCGAATGACTTCTCCCTCGTTGAGCAGCTCGTACGGGAGCTGAAAGAACTGCGCGGCGTGCAGGACGTCTACGTGCGCGGCACGAATGCAGGCAAGACGACCATCGACATCGCCTCCTCACAGCAGCCGTTCACCATCCTCCAAATGCTCCAGCGCAGCACCAATCTCTCCATCTTCATCGAGAGTACCAGCGCCAACGAGATCAACATCACCATCCGCTAATCACGCACCAACGAACTGCCGCACGAGTTCATTTTCGCGCGGCAGTTTGTTCATTATTTTTCAAAAATTTTTCAGCACATTCATCCCACAGAACTGAAACATCCTTGTCATACGTGCAATTACGCCAAACTATTCAGGAAATAGGACTTTTTCACCTGTCATATACTACAGTTTTCATCTCTTTTAATTTGTGATAAAATAACAAGCGACATCAAATATGTCAGCACTCATGCACCCGCGGCGGGCTCCATTCGTGTTTTCTGCATAGTCCCCACCATTCGCCCGCCCGTGCGGTGCGCGCAAGGAGCATGAGATCAGACGTAAGGAGGAATTCTATGTTTAGAAAAATGATGGGCGTACTTGTCCTTCTCGGAGGGTTGATGATGGGTTCCGTCTGTCAGGCAGGTCTGTACGACAACCCCACGGTCGCAATCATGCCCTTCCAGAACAAGGTGCCCGACAAATGGGAGGGCTTCGGGGACCGCGCAGGCATCGCAAACGAAGCGCTCACTGCCCTCATCTGTGATCGCCCCGATGTGTTCCAAGTCGTCGAGCGTATCGAGCTCCAGGGGCTCGTGGACGAGCAGAGTCTCGGCATGACCGGTCTCGTGAGTGCTGACACCGCAGTCGAGGCCGGCAACCTCAGCGGTGCAGAGTACAAGATCTTCGGTGCACTCACAAATCTCTCGGCGAAGGAGGACTCCTTCGGGCTCGCCGGCCTCACGGGCGGACTGGTCGGCAGCCAGGCAAGTGTCGTGGCAAATGTCACGATCCGCGTCGTTGAGGTCTCGACAGGACGCATCGTCCTCGTCGGACAGGGCAAGGGCAGCTCGAACCGCGTATCGGGCGGCATGTCCGCAGAGGGCGGTGCGTTCATGCTCGGTTCCGCGAGCGTCACCGAAGAGATGGCGTTCAACGCCGTCGTAAAGGCGACCAAGGATGCCGTGAACGGAAAAGAGGGCATCTTTACGAAGATGGGTGTCAACAACAAGGGCAAGAAAAAGTAAGAAAGCAACGGAATCGCTGAAGATATCAGTGCTTTCCGCTCCAAAGGAGAGACGACTATGAAGAATCTGAAGAAAAAAGCTCTCATCAGCGCCCTCGCAGGCGTATTTGCGTTCGGAGGCGGCTTCTATATGGCGCCGAATTCCGACATCCCCACGCTGACCCTAATGCAGGCAGCCGAGGCAGCCGCACAGTGGGAACAGGGCACGATCACGGCAGAGGGCTTCGGCACACCGCCGATGGGTACCTACGGCTCCAAGGCAAGCATCATGGCACGCCGTGCCGCCATCGTTGACGCACAGCGCAACCTCGCCGAGCAGGTGAGCGGCGTACAGGTTGATGCCGAGACGACCGTTGAGAACTACGTCATCAGCAGCGACCTCGTAAAGACCAAGGTCAGCGCGCTCATCAAGGGTGCCGTCGTCGTCGAGGAGCAGATGATGCCGGACGGTGCGTACCGCGTCGTCATGTCCATGCCGATGTACGGTACGCAGGGTCTTGCCTCCGCGATCATGCCCGCCATCCGTGACAACACGCCGCCCACGCCGCCTCCGCCGGTCATCTCCGCCACCATTACGGCTGAGATTACGACGCAGGTCCAGACGAGAGGCGTCGGCTATACGGGCGTCATCGTGGATGCGGGCGGCATGGGCCTCAAGCCCAGCTTCTCGCCCGTCATCTATGACACGAACGGCAGAGCCATCTACGGTGTCAGCAACATCAACTACGATCAGGCGATCTCGCAGGGTATGGTCGGCTACTCCAGCAGCGTCTCCTCCGCACAGGCACTCCCGCGTGCCGGACGCAGCCCGCTCGTCGTGAAGGCGGTGCAGGTGCGCGGCGGCAATAACTCCACGAACCCCGTCAACGTCGTCGTCTCCGTTGACGACGGTGACCGCATCCTCGCGGCGAATGCGCAGAGCCAGATGCTCATGAACGGCTCCGTCGTGTTTGTGCGCTAACAGCGGCAAGCGATACAAAGAATAACCAAAAACCCCCGAGGGACAAATCCTCGGGGTTTTTGTGTTAGGCAACGATCTCTACAGCCCTGTTCATCTTTCCTATTTTGCAAAGATAATTTGCTCATTTAACATCTTCAGCGCGTCTTGTTCCAGACAATATGCTTCGTATCGTTTCTCGTTGGCTGCAAGCGCGAGATCATTGATCTTCTTCTGCGCTGCACAATCTTTTAGCAGTGGAACTGCAATGCTGCGGACATGATGATCGTCAACCTCATCGACAACAGAGCCATAGGTGAATCGCCGGATGAGCGGTTGGGCGTAATCTGAGGCGAGGAAAATATACAGATATCCTGCCATATCGCGCCCCACTGGGACAATACGGATAATATGATCCGAGGGAATATAATGTTCCCAATGTCTTGGGACAAGAGAAACCTTGCCGATTGTGCCACTACGCGTCAAGAGAATGGTATTCTCATGTACTTCAAGTTTTTTGAGAATTTGTTCATGCTTTCTGCCGGATATATATTTCTTTGCCGCAGGGTCAAGCTCATAGAGCTGTTTCCCTCCGATCAACACGCGCCCATGCCTCTCATCAACATATACGCGCTTGAATCTGCCCGGCAGGATGACCTCCCGACTGATGCGGGGATCGCCGATCGTCGTGACTTCGGCGGCGTTTTGCCTCAGATACTCCATGACGGCATCCACGACAGGCACATGATAGGAAGCTTCCAGACGACCTGCCAGTCTACTCAGCGGCACGCTGAACGTATCGACTTCTGTAGCCTTTTCGTAGAAACTCGGCGCAATGTCATCCATGGGAGGAAGGTTCAACGCCTTCACCAGCAGGGCGGTCGCCTCATCGATCAAATCGTTGGAGGCATCCCGTAGTGCATACGACTGCTCAATGAGATGGTGAATCGTGTTCTTCAGCATCGCAGGTGCATCCGGGATGGGGATGGTAGCGAGATGTTCGGGCTCAATATGCGTAATGACCGCACCGTAGCCATTCCTCGTTAGAATTTTATTTCCAACACTTGTCTTAAAAAAAGCATAAACAAATCCCAGGTCATAACGTTCTTTGAACTGCACCCGTATGACATCATCAGAATATACTTT
Organism: Selenomonas sp. oral taxon 920; assembly: GCF_001717585.1. NCBI lineage: Bacteria > Bacillati > Bacillota > Negativicutes > Selenomonadales > Selenomonadaceae > Selenomonas > Selenomonas sp. oral taxon 920. Next base: position 151,386 of record NZ_CP017042.1, on the reverse strand, counting down.
TCCCTGTGTTGTTTTTGACACCAAAGAAACCGTTCCAATCGTTCCGGAGCGAGTAAGAAGAAGTGTATTCGGCTTTAGTTCCAATTCTTTTATATCACATTTTGTGATAGCCGAAATATATTTTTCAGCTTTTGGATAGACATCCGTCATTTGGGATGGAAGAAAGAAGGCCTTCCCATTGGTTCGATCGCAGTAAACACGCTTAAATCTTCCTGGATAATATGCAGATTTAATAAGACCGAAATCACCACCAAGTATGCCGGCACCATATTTCCCGTTTAAGACATACATCCGTGCCTGCATTGCTTCCACATCGAATACGCTTGCCTCAAGCCGATTCCCCCGCGCAATGACATCGCTTAGAGCAACGGAGCTATACTTGACGGGGCTTTCATGGGCAACGATTTTCTCCTCGTCATGTTCCTCTATCCTGTGGGCGAGATTCGAGGTTACCATCCGATTCCCTCCTCCTGCTTCCACCGCGCAAAAATTGCAGGAACAAGCACAGTCTGATCGTCCCGCACTTTTACTCTTTGCTCATGCGAAACCGTATGCTCTCCCGTGCTCGTTGTTGCATGGACAAGCACGCTGTTCGTATCCGGGATGAGGATTTCGTTCCCGTCCTTATCTCTCACAAACAGAGGATTGCCGCGTTTGTCATGTCCGACCTTTTCCACCATGGTCATAAATATGTTGTAGTCGGCGATGATACCGCTCTTTTCCTCTTTGTCCTTCTCCTCCTGCTTCTTCTTTTGCAGGATGAGGACAGATGTCTGCGTTCCGTTCTTCGGCTGGAAGGTGTCCGCATGGAGATCAACGCTTGCGATAATGCGATGATTTTGGATGAGCCATTCACGGATATAGCCAAGACCCGGTGCGCCAAGGATGGAGTCGGGAAGCACGATGCCCATGCGTCCGCCCGGAACGAGGAACTGTGTGCAGCGTTCGATGAAGAGAATCTCCGGCGGCACGGAGGATTGGAGACGTTCTGTTTTCTCCCATCCGCCGGTTTCTTTGTCACACACCCAAACGTGGGCAAGGTCAAACTGTTCGAGGATGTGTTTATCCTTGATCGGGAGTTTGATCCCGAAGGGCGGGTTCGTAACAATCACATTGAAGTATGCTATGGTGTCATGATTGCGGAGCGCATTCTTGTCAATGCCGAGTGCGACGGCGAGCCGCGCACGGAAGTCTGCCGTCCATTCATGCGGCGGAAGGAGTGAGTTCGTTTGCAGGATATTTCCGCTGCCGTCGTTGTTCATGACCATATTCATCTTTGTGGCTTTGACGAGATCCGGATTCAGGTCGAAACCAAAGTAGTCACTCGCTGCCATTTCGGCAATTTTATCCTGGTATGCCCGAACGGTATCCATGTCCCATTGGGAGCGCTTGGTCTTTAATGACAACTCCATCTGCTGTTCCAACTGCGCTATGACGTGCGTCATCGCGGTGACGAGAAAGCCACCCGTACCGCAGGAGCTGTCGAGGACACGTTCGCCGATTTGTGGGTGAATCATTTCAACGGTCATCTTCATGACGTTGCGTGGCGTGAAAAACTCGCCGCGATCACCGCGCAGATTGGCTCCCACGATCTCTTCGTAGGCTTTTCCCTTGATGTCAATTTGGGTATTGAGTAGGCTGTACCGCTGGAGTTCACTGACGATATAGGCGAGGCTGCGCGGACTGAGTTTTACCTCGTCGTTCACATCGAATATCTTCCCATGCCGTTTCTTCACACGCTCAAATATTTTACGAATGCGCTTCTGTACGGTCAGCTGTCCGTCCGGATTGGAACGCTCCTCGGAGGTCGTGTAAAACTCCAAGGGGCTCGGGATGTTCCGCTCATCCTCTATTTTGCAGAATATGACTTTGAGCAGCTCAAAAAATGCCGGTTGTTTCTGGAATCCATCGTTGACATATATGTGGTTGTGGCAGGTCTTGAAAACAAAAAGGAGGTTGTCGTCATAGGCATTCTTCAGCCCTGTCCGACTCGGACGATTGACCTCGTCCAAATTGCCGTCCGCCGCAGGAATGTCATTGTATTCCATAAAGGAGATGTTCCCTGCCTCATCAACGACTTTGCGAAAGACATACTTTTGGACACTGTTGGTCCACATGCCCCAATCGCAGTTGGGGCACACGGACATGTACGACTGGAGCTGTGCTATGCCATCTTTCGTATTTCGCGCATCGACGGTTTCTTTTTTACACTCGATAATCAGTTTCACATTTGCCTGCGTCTTTTCGTCATCCTCCTTTTCCCAGATGACAATATCTGCACGTGGCTTGTTTGCGCCGACGTGTAAGGTGTATTCGATTTTGATTTGCCCCGGTCTGTACTTATGTTCGTTCACAAGACGTTTTTCGATTGTCTGTCGGACATATTCTTCGGGCGTATCGTTGCGTTGTTTCCCGTCAATGTAGTCACAGATTTTCCCATCGGGGATGACGATAACTTTCTTCTCAGCCATTGATATGTTCTCCGTTTCATGCACCCTCATAGGAGTCGCCGATGATTTGTGCAAATTTTTGTCCTGTCAGGGAATTAAATCGGTCGCATAGCGGGGCTCTGTGAAGGATTTATTGACGCAGACAGGGCGAAAAAATGCGCCATGATGGCGGTGCTGAATTTATCCGTGCTTTTGATACCATTTGAAACATCCAAAAAGGGGATGTATGGCATAAATAAATATTCTCGTCCGTTACCAAAAATCCTGCATATCATTGCTTTGATGTATCATAAAAACCATGACAGAAGTGTATGCCTCTTCACACCGTTTAAGCTGATCGAATCGCGCTGACAGATCACGTATCCCCCCGCAAAATCTCCAAGTACTCTGCATACGAATAAATCCGTGTTTTGCCGACCTGCGCCTGCTGCTCCAAGATCCCCTTTTCGATCAGTACCGCAACGGCACGTGAGACGGCGTTATAGGATGTTCCCAGTGCCTCGGCGGTCTTTTTCACTTCGATCATGGGATGTGCTTCGAGGTAGGAAAAGAGTTTCGTCAGGGTGGTACGCTGCTTTTTATTCGTCCCATCCGTGAGCACGCCCACATTCTTTTCATGAAGCGCGTGCAGGCAGTCGATCGCCGCTACAGCATCCGCTGCTGACACCGCAACCGCACGCAGAAAGAACAGGATCCACTGCTCATAATTCCCAGTGCGCCGCACCTCCGTCATACGATCATAGTATTCGATACGGTTTTGCTTCAGGAAATAGGAGATGTAGAGTGCAGGCGTGCTCAGGAGATTTTGCTCCATCAGGAATAGCGTAATCAACAGCCGTCCGATGCGTCCATTCCCATCAAGAAAGGGGTGAATCGTCTCGAACTGATAGTGAACGAGTGCCGTACGAATCAGTGGATCGAGTGTGTCCTCTGCGTTCATATACGTCTCAAGTGCGGACATCGCCGCATTCATATCCTCTACATTCGGCGGAATATAGCGTGCGTTCTTCAGCGTGCTGCCCGCCCCGCCGATCCAGTTCTGTGTGCGCCGAAACTCGCCGGGATATTTCTCCTGCCCGCGCACTCCCTCCATCAGAACACCATGCATCTCACGAATCAGACGACTGCAGAGCGGCAGCTCTCTGCGGCGGCGCAGTGCGAACTCCGTTGCTCGGATGTAGTTCACGACATCCGCAACATCCCGATTGACATTTACATCCACGAGCGGGTCGAGCACATCCTCAAGTGTCGCCTGTGTCCCCTCAATCTGGGAGGAGAGCAGTGCTTCCTTACGAACGTACATGGAGACAAACAGCTCCATATTTGGAATACGCGCCGCAAGCCCCTCAAGCAATGCGAGCTGACGATGCGCCGCAACCAGGAGTTCCACCCCCTCCGCATCAAGCACGACGGACGGGTTGGGCGGCAAGGAACTTGGAACAAAGGAAGAATAGGCAAACTCTCCTGTCAGATTCTGTCGCTCGTATCCTGCACGCGTGTTCATACCGCTCCCCTCCCATACAAACGGAAATTTCTATGCCCATTATACCTTTTGTATTTCCGTTTTTCAACAAAAACGGAAATACAGGCCTGATAAACTCTGCATTTCGGCAGCCGGTAGGTTGTTTTCTATAGAACTCACTCCATAAATATGCTATCATGAAAGAAACAGCCAGAAGGAGGTGGTTCGAATGGCAACCGTCACGGTACCGATTCATGCGCCCGTGATCGACTGGATCATGCAGAATGTCCATGAAGATCAGGTCGCTCCCGATGTACTCGACCAGCTGAACGCATGGAAGACCGGAGAAAAGCAGCCGACACTGAAACAGCTGGAAGCGATGAGCAGGAAGACGCGTATTCCATTCGGCTATTTCCTTCTACAGACACCGCCTGACGAGGATATCGCACTTGCCGAATACCGCACCGTAGGAAGTAAAAAATGCAGAAGATAATTTCAATCGCCTCCGTAACACACTCGCACAGCATGGGTTTCTCATCTTTACGGGTGGAAAGATCGGAGCAAATACACATCGTCCACTCGATGTGAAGGAATTTCGTGCGTTTACCCTGATTGATACCCATGCGCCGCTCATCTTTGTAAACACAACAGACACAGCAAACGGACGCCTCTTCTCTCTCCTACACGAAACGTTCATGTATGGCTCGGCAAAAACAGCCTCTTCAACAACCCCGAATGGTCGGATGAACACGTAAGTCTGCTCGAACAGAAGTGCAATGCCGTTGCAACAGAACTGCTCGTCCCTGCAGCAGATTTTTCCGAAGTATGGGAGTCGTCCATTCCTGTTAAAGATATGATAGAACGGGCCGCACGTCATTTCCGATGCAGTGAAGCCGTAATTCTGCGGCGCGCCTATGAGATGAAAAGAATACCACGAGATGTATATGCGCGTATGCTCGCTCTGCAAAAGGAGCGTTGGGAGCGTGCAAAGGCACAAAAAAAAGAAAAGCAGTGGCGGAGATTTCTACAACACTCTGCTCTCAAACCTTGATCATCGTTTCCTCGCCGCCCTTGAACGGAGTGTGATTCAAGGAAACACACAGGATACAGATGCCTACCGGCTGACAGCAACAAATCGCAGAACCTACAGAGGTGCACTTGAGCGGATGGGAGGCGTCTGAGTTGAGCAAAAATACCTCATCGATGCCAATAGTCTGATATGCCCTGCCCGTGCATACTATCCGTTTGATTTCGCCCCATCTTTTTGGCAGCAGTTACGGCCCAAAATTTCACTGGATAAAATAGCCGTTCTGGATAAGGTACGGGAGGTTCTAAAGCGAACAGCCGAGCTTTCCGCATGGATAAGCGACCTTCCAAACGAGTGTATTTTGTCGACGCAGGATACGCAAATTCTTCAAAAATACAGCGCTGTTCCGAGCTTATTCAGCAAAGCGATTAATACACCGAATCCGCGCTTCGTCTCTGGTCGCGAGAAAATATTGGTGTGCGCAAAAAACAGGAAGATAAAATACTATAGCATTATACAACCCCCTCTGCACGTTTATCGTACAGAGGGGGTTGCACGTTTTATATGCGATTCATCATCTCGCTGTCCAAGGTTTCTTGTTTGAGTTCAGCCTCGCACGAAGCAAGTACCTGAGCAGAGTAGTAGTAAAAGCTATAGAAGAGTTCCGCGGGGAAAACATCATCGTCCTCCCAGCGCAGTTCGTCCTCCTCCTCGTCGTAGACCTCCGACCAGAGGTATTCCTCCCGAAGCAGATCGGAGAAGTGAGGTAAGGACGCGGCATGCTCTATCGAATCACCCATACGGATGCATTCGGCAATCAGCAGGAAGTGCTCCAAGAGCCGCTCCGCAATCCTGCGTGCGATTTCATTGTCTGTCTGCGCGGCAAGTGCGCACCGAAAGATCCGCACGAGAAAGACGAGCGCAAACGGCGTTGCGTGCCAAAACGTGCCCTGATGCTCCGTGTTGATGGTCAGTTCGCAGAGGGCATCCTCCGCCGCAGCAAGGTCGTCCATGGTCTCCAACACAGCAAAGTACCGAGGAAACTCCGCTGCACGCCCATAGGGTGTCGTTAGTCGGTGCCACGGCACATCATTCACAGTCAGTGCCGCAATATAGCGTTCATTTTCCGTCATTCGGATCCCTCCGATCATGGCGCCCCTTCGGGGTGCAATGCGGTTCTCCATGCACTGCCGCAGCGGACAGCCGGGCATCGCTCAATAGCTCGGATACAGCCCGTCCCACACCACACGGCGGTAGTTCGCGCGGTCGGTGTCGCCCTCGGTGGAGATGCAGAGGATGCGGGAGTCCTTGCCGAGACCGATGGCATCGCGCAGGTAGTCGAGGCTGCGGTTCTGCATGAGCTCGGCGACAAGCCCCGTGGTGACCGCGCCGCTCTCGCCTGAAACGACGCGCGGGTCGTCGTCCAATGGATTGCCGAGGATACGCATGCCCTTCGCCGCGACCCACTCGGGGACGGAGACAAAGTGATCGGCGTGATCCCGCAGAATCTCCCATGCGATCGGGTTCGGCTCGCCGCAGGAAAGACCCGCCATGATCGAGCTAATCTCCCCCGTCACGATATGCGGCTTCCCATCGTTTGCCGCAGCGGTCCGATAGATACAGTCCGCACGGTTCGGCTCGACAATGGTGATGACGGGACGCTTCGCCCCGTAATGCGCCGCAAAGTAGCCTGCGATTGCCCCCGGCAGCGAGCCGACGCCTGCCTGCAAAAAGATATGCGTTGGCACCTCATCGTACTGCTCCACCGCCTCATGCGCGAGGGTTGTATAGCCCTGCATGATCCAGAGCGGACGCTCGGTGTAGCCCTCGAACGCCGTGTCCTGCACGAGCACCCAGCCCTTCTCCTTCGCAAGATTCGCCGCATGGCGCACCGTGTCGTCATAGTTGTAGGTGGTGAACGATGCCTCCGCGCCGAGTCCGCGGATATTTGCAAGGCGCTCCGTCGAGCTCCCCTTGGGCATAAAGACATGGGCAAAAAGCCCGAACAGCTTCGCCGCCCACGCGATTCCGCGCCCATGATTGCCGTCCGTCGCCGTGACGAGTGTGACCTTGCGCAGCCGGTCACGGTACTCCGACTTCGTGAGGTTCTCATAGGTCATCTCGCTCTCTGCGAGCCCGAGATATTGCGCGAGATAACGTGCAACCGCATAACTTGTCCCAAGCCCCTTGAACGCATTCAGCCCGAACCGCCCGCTCTCATCCTTCACCGCGAGCCGCGAAAGGCCAAGCACCGCCGAGAGGCGCCGGAGATCGGCGAGCGGTGTCGGCTCATACGTCGGCAGACTCCGATGAAACGTTGCCGCGCGTGCCGTCGCACCCGAACCAAACGCGGAGACATCCGAGAGTTCGCCGTCCGTATGCGCGAGATGCACAGCCTTGATACTTTCGTTCATATTACCCTTCCTCTCAATTTACCATGGTCGTCCGTTGATTTCCTTCATTATAGCACAGTTCATCTCCGCTTGTAAGAACAACAAATGATATTCCTGTCTATTTTCTTCCCATTTTTCTGAAATTTCTGCTTGACAAATTTTCTCATATACTTATATAATAAGAAGCAATCTCATTGTTTTGCGGGAATAGGGCGCACGATGGCCGCAGACACAATACCCCATTGGAAACACAGGCAACCCGCTCCCTCCCGCAGGTGTAAGAAGGCACGGAGTTACTCCGCGCGTTCAGAAGGAGGCATTCTCATGAAGAAAACTCTGGTATCCGCGCTCAGTGCGGCACTCGTCATCGGTGCGGCATCGACGACATTCGCGGCGGCGAACCCGTTCAGCGATGTCCCACGCGACCACTGGGCATACGATGCGGTGTCGCAGCTCGCCAGTGACGGCATCATCGAGGGCTACGGCGACGGCACGTATCGCGGTGATCGGAACATCACGCGCTATGAGATGGCGCAGATGACGGCAAAGGCAATGGCAAAGGGCGATATGTCCGCCTCGGATCGCGCACTCGTCGACCGTCTGGCTGCGGAGTTCGCGGATGAGCTCAACAACCTCGGCGTACGCGTGTCGAATCTCGAGAAGCACGCGGATATGGTGAAGTGGAACGGAAAACTCCAGTACACCTACGAGCGCACGAGCGGCGAGTTCATGAACAAGTACATGGGCGGCACAAAGACAAACAACGAGCTGCTCTTCCGTCTCGAGCCGACAGCAGAGGTGAACGATCACTGGTCGGTCAAGGCACGTCTGGATGCCAAGACCAAGATGGACAAAGATGCAGGCGAGGATGACAGCGACAGGGTAACCCTTAAACGCGCCTATGCAGAGGGCAAGTACGGTTCGACTGTGATCCAGCTCGGTAAGTTCCCTATCTTTACGGAGCAAGGGATGCTGTTCGATGACAATATCTCGGGTGCAGCCCTGACATTCGGCAAGGACAAGCAGGTCTCGGGCACGATCTACGCAGGACGCTACAACCTCCTCAATGCCGCATGGGGCGACGAAGTCGAAGACGCTGTCAAAAGCGGCTACAAAGGGGCTACAGCCGCCAGCATTCAGGGCGCGACTCTGAACTGGGATCCCTCGGAAAAATTCCACCTCGGTTTGGACTATATGCGCGCAGGCAACAAGGCGCTCATTCATGACGTCATCGGGATGAAGAACCCGCTCTCGATGTATGGCGCAGGCATCACCTACCGTCCCACGCAGACAGTCTACCTTTCGGGCGGCTACTGGAAGAACAACAGCAACGAAACGGCAGAGATCAAGAAGGAGCACCTGAAGTCCTACAACATTGAGCTTGGCTACAAAGGGGCAGATGAGGCAGACCCCGGCTCATTCGGCATCTACGCCGCCTATCGCTACGTCGGCGGCGCAGGAACGTTTGCACCGACCTTCGACGGTGCGATGTGGAATACGAAGGGCTGGGAGTTCGGCGGTCAGTACACCCTGCGGAAGAATATCGTCGGCTCTCTCATTTACTTCCACGGCAAGCAGATCTTCTCGGCAGAACCCGAGGGCAAGACCGGCATGAACAAATTCTTCGGCCGCGTTGAGTTCTTCTTCTGATCTTTACGGCATCGGAACGGCAAAATCCCCCTGCATCCATATTTGGGATGCAGGGGGATTTCTCAATGCGTCAGTATTCCGCCTTCCAGACCATTTCCTCGACAGCGGCCTTTACATCCGCGACCGCGCGTCGGTTCAGTCCCTGCTTCACGGCACACTCCGCGACGGCGACAGCGACAGCGGCAGAGAACTCGGTGAGACGCGTGACGGGCGGGATGACGGCAGCGCCCTTTTTCTCAGGCGTAAGGAATGCGCCGAGTGAATGCGCCGCAGCCGAGATCATCTCATCGGTCACGAGCTTCGCGTCGACCGCCATGCTGCCGAGGCCGAGTCCCGGATAGATCAGTGCGTTGTTCGCCTGCCCGATCTCGTAGGTCGTGCCCCGGTAGGAGACCGGATCACGCGGAACGCCGGTCGCAACCATCGCACGCCCATCCGACCAGCGGATGAGGTCCTCCGCCGTCGCCTCGGCAAGCTCCGTCGGATTGCTCAGTGGGAAGATGATCGGACGATCACACCACGATGCCATCGCTCGCACAATCGTCTCTGTGAACGCGCCCGGCATTGTCGACGTTCCGACAAGGATGGTCGGCTTTACCGCCATCACGGCAGCCGTAAGCGTCGTGAGGGAATCCGCATGGTCGAACTCGCTGCGTTTTCGCGCGAACGGCTTTTGCTCCGGCGTCAGGTCGCCCATGTCGTCAAAGAGGAGTCCCTGCTTGTCCACGAGGTAGAAATGCCCGCGCGCCTCCTCCTCGCTGAGGCCCTGCTCGGCCATCTCGCGGCAGATGCGGCTTGTGATGCCCGCACCCGCCGTGCCCGCGCCGAAGCACATGTATCTCTGCTCTGTGAGCCTCTGCCCCGTGATCTTCATCGCGCCAAGGAGCCCTGCGAGCGTGATGATGCCCGTCCCCTGGCAGTCGTCGTTGAAGACGGGATAGGTCTTTTGGTACCGGCGCAGGATCGGTGCCGCGTTCGAGCGTCCAAAGTCCTCGAAGTGGAGATAGAGACGGGGGAAAAGCCGCTCTGCCGTCTGCACAAAGGCATCGATGAAGTCGTCGTATGCCTTGCCCCGCACGCGTTCGTGGCGATTGCCGAGGTAGAGCGGATCCTGCAGGAGGCTCGCGCGGTTCGTCCCGCAGTCGAGCATGACCGGCAGTACCGACGCGGGATCAATCCCCGCCGCCGCGGTATAGACCATCAGCTTCCCGACGGCGATATCGGCACCGTTCGTCCCCCAGTCGCCGATGCCGAGAATGCCCTCTGCGTCCGTTGCAACGATGAGACGGATCTCCCGGTCGCCCGCCGCCTGCCGCAGCGTCGTCTCGACCTCCTCCGGATGATCGATCGAGAGATACGCCGTCTCCTGCGGATTGATAAACTGCTCGCTGTACTGCTCGATGCTCTCAGCGATCACGGGATCGTAGACGATCGGCATGAGCTCTGCGATATGCTGACGGAACACATAGTAGAACAGACGGCGGTTGCGGTTGAACACATCCATCAGGAAGCGGCGCTTCTCGATCCCCGAGCTCTTGCGTTCCATCTGCTGATAGATGCGCTGCGCCTGCTCCGCAATCGTGTCAACATGCGGCGGCAGGAGGCCCGTAAGTCCAAACTGTACGCGCTCGTCGGCACTGAACGCCGTCCCCTTGTTTTGGAACGGATCGCTCAGCAGAGCATACCCTTTCTTGTCCATATTTTCTCCTTTCGCTGACAAAATTTACCTGCATTCGGTATTCGAGAAAAGCCCTCCGATTTCCTGCTGTGCACAATTTATAATCTGCTGCCGCATACTGGACAGGCACATTCCTCATGCGTTACAATACGGGACAAAGGAGGAATCACCATGCAGATCGTATTTGAACCCGAACATTTCCGCAGCGCGGCCTATGACGGCGAAACACGCGTCGGCGTTGCGGAATTCGACGTGCAGGACGGACGTTGGAGAATCACCCATACAGAGGTCGATCCCGTCTACGGCGGTCAGGGGATCGCACGCAAACTAATCGAGGCGCTCATTGAGGCGGCACGCAGCAGCGGGGCAAAGATCGTTCCCGTCTGCTCCTACGCGGAGAAGATGATGCGCGGCAAGGAGGAATACACCGACGTGCTTGCAGACTGAGCGGAATCCATTCGACAAAAAACGAGACTACTGCATAACCGTGCAGCAGTCTCGTTTTTTCAGCGTTTATTCTTTTCAGCCGACCGCCTTTGCCATCGCCTCACCGAGTGTCGTGCATGCAGCGAGCGCATCATCATCGGGTTCGTTCTCACAGGTCACACCGTCCGCGACCATCGTTGCCCCTGCATCCTTCGTGCGGTTCGTCCACGTCTCCATAAACGCACCGCCGCCCCAGCCGTACGAGCCGAACAGTCCGACCTTCACGCCCTTCAGCTGGCTCTCCGCCTCGGCGAAGAACGGCTCAAACTCGCCCTCATCGAGCTCCTCCACGCCACAGGCAGGGCAGCCCATCAGGATGCCATCGTAATCCGCGATCCGATCGGCAGAGAAATCGCCGACACGGATGAGTTCGCCCTCTGCACTGCCCTTCGTGACCCCTTCCATGACCGCATTCGCCATTGCCTCCGTATTCCCCGATCCACTCCAAAACACAACAGCAATCTTTGCCATGTCAAAATCCTCCTTTGGACTACGTTTATATGATAAACAAATGATAGCATTTCTCATGATTTCATGCAATGATTTTTGAATTTTTTTCTCATTATGATTTATACTTGACAGAAATGTTATACTGTAACAAAAAGGCTTCCATATATAGAAGGAATCTCTATGCAAAAAGAAACATTCAACGTAACGGGCATGACCTGCTCGGCGTGTTCGGCGCGGGTGGAACGCGCCGTAAAGAAGATGGAGGGAACGGCGGCTGTCTCCGTCAATCTCCTCACGAATACCATGACACTTGCCTACGACGCAGCCGTCACAAGCCCCGCCGCGATCATCGCCGTGGTCGAGGACGCGGGGTACGGCGCGAGCGTGAAGGGCGCGCTCGCCGCGCAGGGCACTGCGGAACGCGGGGCGGCCGAAGTGCCCACAGGCACGGATGCAGCAGAGAAGGAAACGCGTGCCATGCGCCGCCGTCTCCTCATCTCCATTCTCTTCCTCCTGCCGACGATGTATATCGCGATGAGCCCGATGCTTTCAATGTGGGGCGTTCCCTACGCGGCAGGATTCAAGGAAATTTTCTGGGGCGCGGAGAATGCACTGACGTTCGCCCTCGCACAGTTTATCCTCATCCTGCCGATCATGTATGTGAATCGTCTATACTATGTCAATGGATTCCGCAATCTCCTGCACGGTGCGCCGAATATGGATACGCTCGTCGGGATCGGCTCGATGGCATCCGCGCTGTTCGGTGTGTTCGCGATGTTCCGCATGAGCTGGGGGTTGGGGCACGGCGATCTCGCGCTCGCGGCGGAGTACAGTACGAACCTCTATTTCGAGTCGGCGGGTATGATCGTGACGCTTATTACGGTCGGTAAATACCTCGAAGCGCGGGCAAAGGGGCAGACGACGGGCGCACTCCGCGCCCTTATGCAGCTTGCGCCCGAGGAAGCGACGGTCGTGCGCGGCGGCGTGGAGCAGGTCGTGCCTGTGGCGACGCTCGTCCTCGGCGATACGGTCATCGTGCGTCCCGGCGCACGTATCCCCGTGGACGGAACGGTGACGGACGGTGCGACGAGCATCGACGAATCCGCCGTGACGGGCGAATCCATGCCCGTTCCGAAAACGGCGGGCGACACCGTGACATCGGGCACGCTGAACGTCGAGGGGACGATTCGCTTCACCGCAACGCGCGTCGGTGAGGATACGACGATCCGTCAGCTCATCCGTCTGGTGGACGATGCGAGCGGGTCAAAGGCACCGATCGCACGCCTTGCCGACCGCGTCTCGGCGGTCTTTGTCCCCGTCGTGATTGTGATTGCCCTCACGGCGGGCGCGATCTGGCTCATGATGGGTGCGACGGTGGAGTTCGCATTTTCCATCACGATCTCGATTCTCGTCATCTCCTGCCCCTGTGCACTCGGGCTTGCAACCCCCGTTGCGATCATGGTCGGTACGGGGCGCGGCGCGGCGCACGGCATCCTTATCAAGTCGGGCGAGGCATTGGAGACGGCGGGGAACATCAGCGCGGTGCTGATGGACAAGACGGGCACGCTCACCGAGGGTCGCCCGCAGCTCGTCAGCATCCGTCCCGTCGGGATGGATGCCGACGCGCTTGCCGCACTGGCGGCCGCGCTTGAGCAGGGCAGCGAGCACCCGATTGCAGCGGCGATTACGGCCTATGCTGCGGAAAAGGGGCTGACCGTCCCCGCCGCTGCGGATTTCGCGGCGGTGTTCGGCAAGGGTGTGCGTGCGCGTGTGGCGGGCGTGGACTGTGCGGCGGGCAATGCGGCTCTCCTCGCAGAGCTCGGCATCCCGCTCACGGACGCGGTTGAGACGGCGCGGGCGGAGATGGCAGAGCGCGGAGAGACGGCACTCATTGTCGTGCGTGCGGGGCGCGTCGTCGGCCTTCTCGGTGTGCGCGATGCGGAGAAGCCGACGAGTGCGGCGGCGGTCGCGCAGATGAAGGCGATGAACCTCACACCCGTCATGCTGACGGGTGACGACGAGCGCACGGCACGGGCGATTGCCGCACGACTCGGCATCACGGAGGTGATTGCGGGCGTTCTCCCTGCGGACAAACGCGCCCATGTGGAGCGTCTGCAGCGCGAGGGACACCGCGTTGCCATGATCGGTGACGGCGTGAACGACGCGCCCGCACTTGTGCAGGCGGATCTCGGCATCGCCATCGGCGCGGGCACGGATGTCGCCATCGACAGCGCAGACGCGGTGCTCGTGCGGAGCGATCTCCTCGATGCCGTGAGTGCCATCCGTCTGTCGCGCAGTGTCATGCGGAACATCAAGCAAAACCTCTTTTGGGCATTTTTCTACAATGTCATCGGCATCCCGCTCGCGGCGGGTGTGCTCTATCCCGCCTTTGGCATCAAGCTCTCGCCCATGATCGGTGCGGCGGCGATGAGCCTGTCGAGCGTCTGCGTCGTGCTGAACGCCCTGCGTCTGCGCCTGTTCACCATCGTGCACGAGCCTGCGGCGGAAACGGAGCACACGCGCCATGAGATAACGGTAAGCCCCATCGCACCCGCGATGGATGACATACATGAAGAAACGGCGGACACTGCCGCCGCACAGAGAAAGGAAGATTTTACCATGGAAAAGACCATTCACGTCAAGGGCATGACCTGCCCCCACTGCGTCAAGCACGTCACGAAAGCCCTCAGCGGCATGGACGGCGTCTCGGATGTCGTCGTCGACCTCGAAGCGGGTACAGCGACCTTCAGCGCCGCGCGCGAGATTCCAAACAATGAGCTCGCCGCTGTTCTCGATGATGCGGGTTACGAACTTAGCTGAGACTCCGAACATAGGAAAACGGTCATGCGGGAACGCTCCTGCATGACCGTTTATTTGCGGCAAAAACAGGAAAATCTCTCGGTGCGTCGAATATACCAAATGATAATAATTTTTTGAAAGAATACAGAAAGGTGTGTCTCCGATGAAAAAACTTCTCCTCCCCCTCATCTGTGCCATGCTCCTCGCCCTCTGCGGCGGACGCACAGCGCAGGCATTTGCCGCGATGCCGCTCATTGACAACGTAAGCCCTGCCGAATATGTAGAATTTGTCAATACGTTTTTGGAAAACCCGACCTTTATGGGTGCCCCGACATATGATTCGGGTGCATCCCGTCTCGCAGGTCACGATGTCTATACGTCACGCACGCAAAATGGCACCATTGTGCAGCTGCATGCAGAGGGAGAGAACATTTCCTATCTGAACATCACGTTCAACGAGGACAATGACGACGCAGTCCACGATGTCTCAAGTCTGAGTGTAGCGACCTACATCGCATGCGACATGAGTGAGTCCGAAATCGATGCGATCATTGATATGGAGAGCGTGCAGGAGGGCAACACCTTTACCGACAGCATCTACTGCTCTGCCGCACAGCGCATGATTACATCGCGCACGGTTCTGGATGGCACGAAAAGCACCGTCGTGCTCTCCGCCTCGCCAAACTGATCTGTCCGACACGAATGCTCCCATGTTGAACATCCGCATGGGAGTTTTTGTATGGGCTGCTGCAAAGTATACCGCACATATTTGATTTACAAAATGACAGATTTATCCTACAATAAGAAAATCATATTTGTGAGGTGGTTCGTATGATCGAAGAACAGCTCGGCACATCACGGCGCGCGGTGTTCATAGAGGGTATGCACGACGGTGTGCCGATTGCGCTCGGGTATTTCGTGGTGGCGTTCACGCTGGGGATTCTCGCCAAGACGGCGGGGCTGACCCCGTGGCAGGGTTTCGTAACAAGCGCGGTCAACATCGCCTCGGCGGGCGAGTATGCAGGGTTTACGGTGATCGCAGCGCAGGCGCCCTATCTCGAGATCGCCGTGCTGACGCTTGTCGCGAACGCACGCTACTTCCTCATGGCGGCGGCACTCACGCAGCGGTTTGCACCCGAGACGCCGCTCCTGCACCGCCTTGCCGTGAGTTTCGGTGTGACGGACGAGATCTTCGGCATCACGGTCGCACGCGGCGGCATGCTGAACCCGTACTACAATTACGGTGCGATGGCGATCTCCGTGCCCGCGTGGGCGGCGGGTACATCGGCGGGCATCCTCGCAGGCGGCATTCTCCCCGCCGCCGTCGTCTCGGCGCTCTCGGTCGCGCTCTACGGGATGTTCGTCTGGGTCGTCCTCCCCGCTGCGAAGAAGAGCCGCCCGATCGGCGGCATGGTGCTCGCGAGCTGCGTGCTCTCGCTCATTGCGACGTACGCGCCCGTGACGGGTGAGCTCTCCGGCGGAACGCGCACGATCCTCCTCACGCTCCTGGTTGCGGGAATCGGTGCGGCGCTCTTCCCCGTCGATGAGGAACAGGAGGGGGCTCATGACTGATATCTGGCTCTACATTGCCGTCATGAGTGCGGTAACGGTCACGATCCGCCTCACACCTGCGCTCCTCCTGCGAAGCGCCATCAAGAACCGCTTTGTCCGCTCCTTCCTCTTCTACGTCCCCTATGTGACCCTCGCTGTCATGACCTTCCCCGCCATCGCCCTGGCAACGCGCACCCCGCTCGCGGGCGCAGCCGCGTTTGTCTTTGCCCTCTACCTCGCGTGGCACGGCGCAAGCCTCTTCCGCTGCGCGGCAGGCGCAAGCGTCATTGTGCTGATCGTGGAGGAGATCGTATTTTCGCTGTAAATGTTTTCTTGCCCATATAAAAAGTTCGGATGCTGCTGCACCCGAACTTTTTTGTGGGAAAGTATGCCCTATTTGGTCCGATCCTTACCGTCGATGTTCGTGAGGAGCCGCCGAACGGCATCGCTCGCCGCCGCGCGGAGCGCCTTGTCGAGATTCTCGGTGGAGACATTCTCTCCGCCCCACATGACGTTGTCAAAGCCAAGGCCCACGCTCTGCACGCCGCCGCTCGCGTACGATGCGATGGCGCTCGCACTCTGCAGGTCGATCTCATTGACGGTGGTGGTGGAGTCCCCCTCGCCCTTTGCCGCCATGACGATGGCGCCCGTACGGACATCCACGATGCGCAGGCTGATGTGCGCAGTCATCGTGTGCTGCTCCTGCCCGATCAGGAGGAAGCCGCTGCTGCGGTGCGAATCGCCGAGGCTGAGAATATTGCCGCGCACGACGTAGTCCGCATCAAAGAGTTTTGCCGTCTCCATCGCAGCTTCGTTCTCTGTGAGGCCCGCAAGCGACAGCCCCAGCTCAGCAAGACGGTCGGCAACGATCTCAGGGTCGCAGTCGTAGAGTGTGTAGCTGCTCTCCTTCCGCAGCACCGCCGTAACATACTCGCTCGCTGCCCTGCCTGCATCGTAGACGCTGGCATCCCCATACGCGCCGATGGGCATGACTGCCACCTTTGCCCCCGCCGGGATCTTCGCAAGCGCACTCGCCGCCGATGTCGGCAGGAGGATGCAGAGGGCGAGGAGGAGAAGGCGCAGCACTGCGCTGCACGTCCTCATCGGAAGAGTTTGCCCGCGTCCATATCCGCGAGCATTGCCTGACAGATCTTGGTTGAGGACTTCTCGATGACCTTTTCGTAGGTCTTTGCACTCGGGTTGTCTGTGCCGGAGTGGATGCCCGCGAGCCAGAGCTTGGACGTGGTCGCCTTCTCAAAGACGCGCTGCGACCAGACGACCTCGCCCGTCGCCGCCTTGATTACGCGCACGTCGGTGAGGAGCCCAAAGCCGCCGTCGGTCTTGTTGGAGGCGTTGCTGATCGCAGAGCCGAGGAGGCTGCCGAACGGCCCCGCGAGGCTCAGAAGGTTCCCGGCGATGTTCATGGTGGTCTGGAAATTCAGATCCTCCCACTGTCCGACACCGATGCTCTGGACGGTACACTGGATGAGGTAGTCCGCGCCCTGCTCCTTGCCGATGCGTGCAGTGACTGCGGGCGTGAGGATCTGCCCGACCTGTGCGGTCGCGAGATCCTGCGCGGCTCCGTCACCAAAGGAGGGGCTCTCAAAGACGGCGTTGTAGTCGCCGCCCTCGATTGCCGCCTTGCCCGCGAGCACGGCGGGGTAGTTATCGTCCGCCATGAGCTGTTCGAGATTGCCGCTGACATAGTTCGTCTCGCGCAGGTTGAACCGCCCGCTCTCGAGGAGCTTCACCATGAGATTCTCCGAGAGGCGCTGGCTCGTATCAAGACCTGCGAAACGCGTGTTGTCCGTGAACTCCATCAGGACGCAGGTCGGCTTTGTCGCAGTCACGGCGGCTGCGGGCGACTCGGCGGCAAAGCAGTGTCCCGTGAGTGCGCCCGCAGCAATCAATGCGGCAAGCAGACTTTTTTTCAGATGCAGACGACGCATTTATTTCACCTCTTTCAAGCCCTGGGGCAGACTCAGATACGCGGCATCGGGCACGGCATCAAAGCGGTCAATGCGCAGGATGCACTTGCGTGCGTGCACCTTGCCGCCCTCTGTGCGGTAGGTGATGGAGGCAATGCGCGAGAGGCGCGTACCGTCGAAGTAGAACCGCACCGCCTCGAGCTCGTCCGCATCCTGCCGACGGTAGTCCTCATAACTCGTGCCGCCAGTGAGTGTGCCCGCACCGACCGCCTCGTAGCGCGGTGCGCCCTGCGGCTTCCGCTCGGGCGGCAGGAGAATGGAGAGGAGGCGCGTGACATCCGCATCGCCGAAGCGCTCGCCGTAGATGAGGCGATCCTCGACCGCCTCACGCTTGCCCTGTACTTTGCCCTTGCCGTAGTTGCCGTAGTAGACGGGCTTTTTCTTCTCGAGATCGCGCGTAAAGAGGAACTCCCTGCCGTCCTTCGTGAGGAGACTCTTAGCATAGTCGTCGTAGGAACGCTCCTCGTATTTGTCCGCGCCGCTGAGGACGAGCACGCCGCGATAGGCGCGGCTGACGTACTCGGGTGCGGCTGCCATGTCTTCCTTCGCCCACATGGAGAGCGTGATCTTGTCGCTGTTGTGCAGTCGCTCGGGCGGCGTGAGGTTCTCGTAGAGGATGGTACAGCTGCGGTTCTCCATCATTGTGCGGTAGGCGTCAAGCTTCGCGGCTGCCGCAGGCGAAATCGAGGCGACGGTCAGTGCCGCCCCCATGAGGAGTGCTGCGATGATCTTACTTTGCATCTGCCTTGCCTCCAATCGTAGCAACGCGCGCAGGGCTGCCGAGCAGGTCATTCATCCCGCCCGTCCCTGCGGCGTAGACAGGAATCTCAAATTTCGGCGCAAAGACATCGACGGGAATCTGCCCGCTGATGCCCTCGATCTCGATGCTGCTGAGTTCGGTGGTCTCTGCCGTGCCGTTCTTCTCCATGACGAGAAGCTTCTGAATGCGTGCGAGCTGTCCGCCGCTGTAGAGCGCATGATAGACAAGGTATCCTGCAGGCGTGCCCGCCTGTGTGCGAATCGAGCTCTTGTAGACATCGGCGGTGTAGGTCTTTCCGCCGACGGTGAGCTCCTTTGAGGTCTCGTACGCGGGGGCCGTCACGCTCGGCGCACGGCGGGCAAATTGCTCGTCGGCAAAGAAGATGCGCAGCTCCTCCGGAAGCGCGAGATCGTCCGGCACGTCCAGCCAGTTCTCCTCGGGGTTCAGTGCAGGACTCGTGAGCATATCTGCCGGCAGGACACGTGCAAAGGGCTTGCTGCCATCGTAGTCGAACTGGTAGTAGCTGCCGTCCTTATACATCGCCTTGTATTGAATGGCGTTTGCCTTCTTGCCGCCCTCGCGTCCCGTCTGTGCGAGACGGCTGCCGGCCTGCGCGATGAGGCGCTGCGGCTCGCCGTCGCGGACATAGGCCACGCAGAACGTGCCCGAGGCGAGCCGCGTACGGATCTCCGCCGCGGCTGCCTGCTCCCCTGCACCCACGACGCTCTCGCCCGCAGCCGCAGGGGCCGCAGCTGCATACACCTCTGCCGGAGCGGGCAGGGTCAGCAGCGCCGCGCATCCCACGAGCGCGAGAATCTTGCTTGCGTTCATTTTCTTCCTCCCTTGTTCTCTCCGTAGCCGAGCTGCGTGAGAAGCCCGTCCTTTCCGTAGACGGCATCCTGGATTGCCTTTTCGATGGCATTATACGCCTGCTCAGGGCTGACAAATGCCGTACCGAGAGAGATGAAGCCCTGATGCGTACCAACGGCTGTGTTCGTGCTCGTGGAGGCACCGTCCCCCTGCGCGGCAAGAACGATGCGCCCCGTCGCCACTTCGACCATCTTGAGCGAGACATGGGCAAAGACGCGGTGCTGATCGTTGCGCACCTGAGCGTCATGCTCGTAGGAGACAGCGGCGATATGATTCTCCTTCGTCGTCAGCCCCGTGACGCTCCCGTAGATCTTGTATTCCGCCCCCTTCAGCTGACCGACGCCGGGAGCATCCTCCGTCACGCCGGCGAGTCCCATGCTCTGCTCATCGAGGAGATCCTGCAGATACTCGCGGTCAACAACGGTGAATACATCGTAGCGCGAGCTGAGCGTCTTGACCAAGTCCTCCATCGCTTTCCCCGAGTAGTCACCGAAGCTGTCCCAACCGACATCCGGGGCCTTGTTCTTGAACGACATGACGGCGACCACGGGATGATCGTGCAGCCCCGCGTGGCAGACGGGGCTCATGCCCATGCCGAGGACGAGTGCGCAGATGAGCGCGATTTTCCGAAACATACAATTCCTCCTTTGTATGGAAGCGCTTTTTCCGAACTATTTTACCATGAATTGCACGCACATCACAAGCATTTCTTTAATGTTTTTTAAAGAAACGCTTGTGAATTTAGTCCCACAATCTTTTTCGCCCGCATTTCCTTATCTTCTTGTAAAAAAACTAAGCTATAGTAAAATAATAAAGGGAGGTGCGTGCATGGATTTCGACTGTTGGACGGGGCTGCGAATCGAGGGGAAATCCTATATCGTCGCAGAGAAGATCCACTACAAGGAGAAAACATCCGACGATGTATGGACGGAGTACGGTCTTATCACGACGGAGAGCAATGCCCGCACATGGCTGAGTATCTCGGACGGCGGACTGTCGTGCAGTCTCTCCACCGCTGCTGTGGGGAGCAAGCCGCCGCGCGGCTACTATCTGCACGACTCCGGCACGCAGGTTGTGACGGGCGTGTGGGGTGATACGGATGCCTCGGTCGGCGATGAGGCGAAGTACGAACAGTACGAAAGCGCGGACGGGACTGCAACATTCTTTGTCGAGAACTGGAGCGGCACGAAAAGCTGCTCTGCGGGGCGAAAGATAGCCGCTACTGACATCGCTGCCGATGAGACGAGCACCGTCGCACGTCTGCGCAATCTTACGTTTTCCATGAAACAGGTGCTTTCCAAAGCCGCTGGATATGTCGCTATCGTTTTTGGGGTCTTCTGTGTCCTCAGCCTCTTCGACGGTGTAACCGACCTCGATGCGCGCAGCTGGCACAATTTCCGCAGCTTCGTCGGCGTGCCCTACGCCCTGCATGAGCGCCTCTCGGATGCGCCCTACTATACAGAGGAGCAGGATGAGGGCGCTGCACGCATCTATACGGCGCAGATGGATGCGGGCACGATCGCCCTCGACCTCATCGAGGGACTCGACGGTGAGGTACAGGATGTGACGCTCGATACTGTGGACGCAGAGGTCGCACTTGTCCTGCGCGCACGGATGGAGATCGCGCATATTGTGCCCGCGCCCGATGGCACGACACGCATCGTTCTGAGCGATGTGCGCGCCCCTTCCGCGCCTATCCCCATTCCGCCGCCCGCAGAGACCTACCGTGACCGGGATGCAGTGCTGCTCCGCTACGCCGCGCTGGTTCGCTCAGGCAATGAGCGTGGGCGGACGGCAGTGGTGGCAGAGGATGAGGCGGCGTCGCCCATTCCCACGCCTACCCCAACTGCTGCACCCGTGACCCCAGCGCCTACAGAGAGCGTGCCGCACGCGACGGATGGTGCGCTGCGCCGCAATCTTCATCTTGCCAACTGACGATAGGAGAACACTCATGATCTACCTGCCCGATCTCATGCTCACCGTATTCTACGCCGCATTCGGCATCCTGCTTATGATCCTCGCCAACATCGTGATTGACTTCTTCATCCCCGGCGACTTCGCCGAGGAGATTCGGCGAGGCAACCGCGCGGTCGCGTGGCTCTCTGCAGGCTCGTTCATCGGCATCGGCGAGATCCTGCGCGCCGTCATCATATCCCCCGCGTCCGATGCAATGGCATTGGACTTTGTGCAGGGCGTTGTCGCGAGCGTCGTCTACGCTGCTGCCGGCATCCTCTTCTTTATCATCGGCTTCTTTGTCATCAACGCCTGGCACCGCAAATATAAGCTTGCCGCCGAGATCCGGCGCGGCAATACGGCGGCAGGCATCTTCGTGTTCGGCATCTTCGTCGGACTGTCGCTTGTCATCAGCGGCGCGGTGCACTGAGGAGGCTCTGCATGGAAAACATGGGGCGCAAGGCCGCCATCCTCGCCGCTGCATTTGCCTCGGTCGGAGCACTCGGTGCAGCGTATGTCTATCGTCACGACATTGCATTTTCCATCGCCGAGGCTGTACATCCCGAGTGGAATGCAGGCGAGGCGCGGCTTGCCGATTCCTGTGACCGCCGCTATACCCTGCTCAACAACGGTGACGGGACGGAGACGGCGCTCTACGATGACAGCACCGCCGTCACCTTCCGTCACAACGGCGCGGGCGATCTCGTCTGGCTCTTCGGCACGGCGAGCCTCCTCGCGCCCCTCGCACCGAACTATTTCGCATTTCACGGATTTTCCTACGCGGGCGGCACGATGGACCTCGCGCACATGACCTACCGCGCAAACACGCCGCTCTCGCCGCTTCCCGAAAAATATACCGTATCCGGCACAGGCGCACATACACATGTGGTAAATCACGGCTATGCGGGGCGCAGATACAACGAAAAGAAAAGCGGGAAGTCGGGCGAAGTGAGCCGCAGATCCGGCTTTGGGCAGGCGGGCATCCGCTCCTCGGGAGGATCATAACGGTGAATCGCATGACCAAAGAAAGCTACATCGACGCACTTGATCCGACGATCTTCACCTACATCCAATACGGTGACTATGCCGACCGCTACCCGACGCATACCGTGCAGACATTTCCGCAGGAGTTCTACGACGAGATGCGCGCGGCATCGACAGGCCTGTTCCGCGTCTTCTGCAAGGCCGCGCAGGTGCTGCAAAATGCGCCCGACGATTTCGCGCGCGCGATGGATCTGCCGCGTGAGCTGGTCCCCTATCTGCGCGTACCGAATGCGTTCGGGCTTCCGACATGGCTCTCGCGCTTCGACTTTGTCCTCGATGCGAAAGGGCGTATCCGCATGGTCGAGATCAATGCGGATACGCCCTGTTTTATTGTGGAATCGTTCTATGCAAACGGCGTCGCGGCAGAGTATCACGGCCGGCGCAACCCGAACGCAGGGATGCAGGCACAGCTGCGGGATTTCCTCGCGCGCATCCACAGCCGTCTCGCCGCCCCCGTCGCCAATCTCGGCTGCCGTACACTCACGCACCGTCCCTTCGTGTTCAGCTGCTTTGACGACTACCCCGAGGATCTGGCAACGACGCTGTTTCTCCTGCATCTGATGCAGGAAGGCACGCCGCACGGCGATATCCGCTTCCTCTCGTTCTATGAGATGGAGCTTGACGCGCACGGCATTCCGCTTGCAGACAATTTATATACATCTGCGCTCTATCGACTGCACCCGATGGAGATTCTGATCGACGAGCGAACGGCAGACGGGGAACCGCTCGGAACAATGTTTCTGGATCTGTATAAGGCAGGGAAATTCGCGCTGATGAATCCGCCCGAGGCGATCCTCCTGCAGAACAAGTCCTTCATGGCGCTCGTCTATGCGCTCGCGCGGACGGGACAGTTCTTTACACCCGCTGAGTGTGCACTCGTGGAGGGCTATCTCGTGCCATCGTACTTCGAGGAGGATTTCGATGCGCTCCGTGACGGCACATACATCCGCAAGGAGATCTGGGGGCGCGAGGGGAAGAATGTCCGCCTGGTTGAGAAGTGCGGGGAACGCGCGGCGACAGTGCATGAGAAGCGGCCCGACAACGCGGACGAGATCATCTGCCGCACAAGCCGCGCTGCGATGTATCAGGACTTCGTCCGTCAGCCCCGCTTCGTCCATACGGTCGACTCGGGTACAATCGAGGGCTTTCTGACGCTCTCGTGCTTCATGCTCTTTGACACGCCCTCCGCTGTCGGCGCACGCTTCTCCCCCGCCGAGATCGCGGGCACGGAGGCGTACTTTCTGCCGCTTGTGGTTGAGGAGTCATAGACGAACAAAAAGACGAAAAAGGCTGTGCGTCTCTTCCGTCTTTCGAAACTTTGTGCTATACTAACAATAGGTGACTGATGAGGTTCGGCCTCCCTCGTGGGAGGTGATGCGTGTGACACTTTATGAAAAGCTGTCGCTTCTGGTTGCAGTGTTGACACTCCTAACCAGCATCATTTTCAATCTGCTTCAATTGTAGGCAGAAAAAAGAACCGTCCGCGGTTCACGTCGGCTCCTTCTTCAAGAATATTTCAATTCTAGGGAGAGACCGACGTACCCACTCGTCAGTCACTCTTTCGTGTCTTTATTATACTCACACTGAAAAACCTTGTCAAGCCTCTCTGCGCCGCTCCCACCAACACCCCGCGAGGAAGAGGACCAAGGAGGCGGTGATGCCGACAGCGATCGGATGCAGCCCGAGGGGCTTAAATCCCGCCGCCATCGCCGTGCAGTAGATGAGCGTGCCGCCGCCCATCGCGGCGAGTGCGCCCGTGCGCCGCGCCCATGTGGTGAAGAGACCAAAGACAAGGACCCAGAAGAATGCCGTCTCGAGCCCCCCGAACGCGAACATATTGATGAGCCAGATGAGCGACGGCGGCGCAATCGCAAGGACGAACACGATGATGCCGAGTGCGGCGGTCACGCCCATGGAGAGACGGCGCAGCGTCTGCTCGGGAACGAATCTGCCGCGCTGCTGCTGATGGTGGAGGTAGACATCCTTTACCACCGCCGACGAGGCGACAATGAGCACGCCGGAGATCGTCGAGATCGACGCCGCGAGCGGGCCGATGATCGCAAATCCGAGCAGTTCGGGCGGCATCACCTGCGCCATCAGCTGCGGAATGACGCTGTCCACGCCCCCGAGCGTCTTCGCATCCACGCCGAGCACGCCGCGCCCGAGCACCCCCACGAGATTCACGGCAATATTCATAAAGGCAATGACAACCGTGCCAATGATCATGGCGCGGTGCATATCGCGGCTGCTCCGGTAGCTGATCCCGCGCACCACCGACTGCGGCAGCGCAATCGTGAGCGCGCCCACAAGCAGCCACTGCGAGATGTAGAGCGAGACGGGCATGCGCCCCGCCGCCGTCGGTGTCAGCATCTCGGGATGTACACTGCGCAGTTCAGTGAGGATCGCCGCGAGCCCTCCCCCCGCCTCGAGCACGTAGTAAAAGAGCAGGACGATGCCGAGCATCATGACAATCGCACAGCAGGTATCCGTCAATGCAACAGCACGAAATCCGCCTATCGACGTATAAACAACAACTACGATTCCGAAGAGCACCAGTCCGAGTTCATAGCTGTAGCCCGTGACGGCGGCAAAGAGCTGTGCCCCGCCGACAAACTGCGCGACCATCGACGCGGCAAAGAAAATCACAATGGCAAATGCCGCGAGCGCTGCGAGCGCGTCCGAGCGATAGCGGCAGCGGATGATATCGACAATCGTGACGGCGTGAATGCGCCGCGCGAGCCGAGCAACCTTCTTGCCGAAGATGCCGAGCACGAGGAAGATCGTCATGGTCTGAATGACTGCCATATAGATCCAGCCGAAGCCGATCTCGTACGCCATGCCGGGCCCGCCGACAAAGGAACTGACGGAACTGTACGTCGCAACCATTGTCATTGCGAGCACGAATGCGCCGAGCGACTGCCCGCCGACGAAGTACCCCGCGAGGAATCCGCCCGCGTGGCTCTGCCGCCGCACATAGACACCGAGTGCCAGCATCGCCGCCATGAAGCCGAGAAGCGGCAAGAGCACCATGAGATTGCCGCTCATCGCGCCGCCCCCTCTCCGCGTTCATCGAGGGGAACGTCCTCCGCCGTGCACGCGAGGTACACGGCGAGCACCGCCCCCACGATCAGTACGCCGACCGTCGACGTGACTGCCCAGAGCGGGAAGCCCGCGATCGTCACATCGACCTCTGCGAGCCCGAAGCCAAGCGCCGTCCAAAGCACGGCGAAGAGAACACCTGCCGCAGCGGTACGCCTCGCCTCACGGGCGATGGCGTCCGCCGCCTTGCTTTCATCCTGCATGATGAACCTCCTATACCATTTTCACCGTCGGAGGTCAATGATTCTCCGCGGCATCATCGGAACCGCCGCACCAGCGCACTGTTCCTCTGCAAATACCGCCCCATCCTACCACATCTTCCCACGCGATGCAATCATAGTTTTTCAAAATTTTCTTTATTATAGGCAGGTTTCTTTATATTTTTGATATCGCGCAACAAAATTCCTTGATTCCTATCTTAAAAAAGTATAATATTATAGTTAACAAAAAAAACTATGAAAGGAAGATCGGAATTTGGGTATTAAACAAAAGCTGCTCCTGATGGGAACGCTCATGGCGCTGCTCGTTGCAGCGATCTGCGGCATCGGCTACTACAAGGCACAGACCGCACTTGAGGAGAGCGTATCAGGAGAGATCAACGCCGCGCTGCACGTCGAGTCAGAGAAGATGGACGCATGGATGTCGCGCAAGGTGCAGCGTACAGAGAGTGCTGCAAATCTGGTGTCCGCACTCGACGGTAATCCCATCGAGATGAACCCGTCGATCATGAGCCTTGCCGCAGGGGACAAGGAACTGATCGACCTTGCTTACGGTGCGGAAGACGCGCGCTTCATCAGCTACTCGGACGGCAACCTCACGGGCGAGTTCAACCCGCTCGACCGCCCGTGGTATCGGGATGCCAAAGCGGCGGGCAAGACCATCATTACCCCTGTCTATCAGGATGCCATCTCCAAGAAGACCGTTGTCTCCATCGCGGCCCCATATCAGGGTGCGGACGGCGCATTCCGCGGTGTCGTTGTCTCCGATATCGCACTCGATGCGCTTTCTGACCGTGTCAAGGAAGTGAAATTCCACGGTGAGGGCGCGGGCATTGTTGTCGAGCAGGACGGTCTCATCATCGCCTCCACCGAAGGCATGGCAATGCACAAGGTCGAGGAGAATCCCGTGCTCAAAGCACATTTCTCTGAAATGCTGCAGAAAAAGCAGGGCTACTTCGCCATGGAGAAGGACGGCGAGGAGCAGATCATCGCCTACGCAACTGTCCCGTCCACAGGCTGGATCGTCGCCATCGCCGTCCCCGAGCGCATCGCCTTTGCACAGCTTGCAAGTCTCAAAGTGACCTACGCAGGGTTGACGGCCCTCGGCATCCTGCTCGTTGCGGGCATCATCTTTGCCCTCCTTCGCTTCGCCGCGACCATCACGGGTGCGACCGAGCGCCTCATGCATCATGTCGACGCACTCGCACGGGGCGACCTCAGTCAGTCGGATCTCCCTGTCACCTCCAGGGATGAGCTCGGACAGCTCGCCGCGAACTTCAACACGATGATGAAAAACATCCGCGATGTCATCCGACAGGTCGCGGGTACGGCAGAACAGCTTGCCGCCGCCTCCGAACAGCTCACCGCAGGCGCACATCAGATGGCAGAGTCCGCCACCGAGATCGCGGGGACGGTCGCAAACGTCGCCGAGGGCACGGATGCACAGCTTGAGAGCCTCGCTGAGGCAAAGAAGAACATCGGCATCGTCTCGGGTGACATCGAGAACGTCACCTCCAAGGCAGGGCGTGTTGCGGACGGCTCCGTCCGTACGGCAGACGCTGCGGCGAAAGGCGAGAGCCTCATGAACGACGCCATGGCAAAGATGAACGGCATCGAGCAGAGCGTTCTGTGCTCTGCTGAGGTCGTCGAGAAGCTCGGCGAGAGTTCCAAGCAGATCGGCGAGATCGTCGAGACCATCTCCGCCATCGCCGAGCAGACCAACCTCCTCGCCCTCAACGCCGCCATCGAGGCAGCGCGTGCAGGGGAGACGGGGCGCGGCTTCGCCGTCGTCGCCGAGGAGGTCCGAAAGCTCGCCGAGCAGTCCCGCGAGGCAGCAGATCAGATCAAGGAGCGCATCGCGGGCGTCCAGAGCGACACGGCACAGGCAGTCACCGCCATGCAGAGCGGTACGAGCGAAGTGCAGGCGGGTACGGCTGCCATCCGCGAGGTCGGTACACAGTTCGAGAGCATCATGCACATGGTCGGGGAGATCAAGGAGCAGATAGCAGACATCAACAGCTCCATGCAGACCGTCACAAGCGGCACACAGCAGATCGTCCAGTCCGCGACCATGGTCAACGAGATCACGGAGAAAACAGCAGATCACATGCAGAACATCTCCTCCTCGTCCCAGTCGCAGTCCGCATCGAGCGAGGAGATCGCCTCGGCATCCCAGTCGCTTGCCATGCTCGCGACCGACCTCCAGAACACTACGAACAAGTTCAAACTCTAAGCGCATACAGAAACGCCCCGCAGCCTGTGCTGCGGGGCGTTTTTAGAAAGGAATTTTCATGACCGACATCATCGATATCCACACGCACAGCATCGCCAGTATGCACGCCTACAGCACGATCCGTGAGATCGCGATGATGGCAAAGGAGAAGGGGCTCGCCCTCGTCGGCATCTCCGACCATGCGCCCGCACTGCCCGGCACCTTCCACGAGATGTACTTTCGCAACTTCAAGGTCATCCGCCCCGCCGCCTACGGCATCGACATCATCATGGGCGCGGAGCTGAACGTCATGGACTACGATGGCCGCGTCGATCTGCCCGAACGTGTCCTGCAAAAGATGCACTACGCCATCGCGAGCCTGCATGACATCGTGATTGCACCCGGCACGCAGGAGGAGAATACGCGCGCCCTCCTCGGTGCGATGGCAAATCCCTACGTCACGGTCATCGGACACCCCGACAACCCCGCCTATCCCGTGGACTTCGATGCGCTTGCCCGTGCAGCCGCCGCAGAGCACGTCCTCATCGAGGCAAACAACGCCTCGCACAACCCGGACGGCCCGCGCAAGGGCTCGGAACTCCTCGCACGGGATCTTCTCGCCGCCTGCCGCCGTCACGGCGCACACATCCTCATCGGCAGCGACGCACACATCGACATTGATGTCGGCGAGCACAGCCATACGCACGCCATTCTGGAGGACATCGAGTTCCCAGAGGAACTCGTGCTGAACAGCGATCCCGCCCGCCTCAAGGCATGGATTGCAGAGCGTCATGCACGAAATAGCGTACACGGCTTAAACTATTTTTCCTAATTGTTTTCTTTTTATATGTATTTATATATATTTATCGTTATTTATTTTATTAATATAAAGAAGCTGCCTCCGCCGATTTATTTTCGGTGGAGGCAGCTTCTTTTTTATTCGATCATCAGAAATCGTATGTCAGACCAAGCCAGTAGCTGCGGCGGGAGATATAGGAGCCGCCCGCGATGCCGTCTGCGTCGATCTCGTCATAGTAGTCACCGTACTTCGTGCCGTCCGCCGCCATCGATGTCTGATCAAAGTTGCGGTTCAGCAGATTGTTGACGGCAAACTGTACGGAGAGCCCGTCACGCAGCTTGTGCGTCACACCCATGTTGAGGACGGTGAACGGACGATAGTGCGAGGCGATCCCCGCTGCCTGCTTCGAGCGGTACATCCCGCTGCGGTACTGCGCACTGAGCCAGACATCCGTTGCATCCGTCGGCATCCAGTCAAGTTTGAGGTTGACCGCCTGCTTCGGTGTGGAGCGCAGCGGCTGACCGACATTCTTGCCGCTCTTTATCTGACTGGTGAGCAGCGTCCAGTTCAGCCCCGCCGTCACCTTTGGCGCGATCGCGAACTTCGTCCCGACTTCTATGCCGTGGATGCGTGCCTTGCCTACGTTCTCGTAGGTGCGGACGGCACCGATGCCCGCGACATTCACCGCATCACTGAGGTCGATCTTGTTCTTGAAATCCGTGTGGAAGAACGTCACGTGGGCATCCGTATCGTGCTCGTTGTGGTAGTAGAACCCGATTTCCTCCGTCGTCGACTTCTCCGGCTTCAGTCCCGTATTGCCGCGATAGATCTCGCCCGTGATATTGAGGTGGATGTCCACGGGCGCAGACTGGAGCATCGTCGGAGCCTTGTAGCCCGTCGCAATGCCGCCCTTCACCGTGAAATTGCGGTTCGGCATATAGATGAGGTAGCCGCGCGGGCTGAGATTGTCGTCGTAGTCCTCGGGATGATCGTAGCGCAGACCATAGGTAAAGACGAGCTTCTTCGTGAGCGCCCACGTATCCTCGCCGTAGAGTGCCCAGCTCGAACGCGAGAGACTGCCGTTGTCGTTTGAGCTGCGCTGACGCATCATATTGGCAAACATCGGCGGAGCCCAGCCCGTCGGCGCAATCGTCCGCTTCAGATGGTAGTCCACGCCCTCGCGCTGCCAGCGTGCCCCCACCGCGAGTGTGTGATCGTCGCCGAGCGGCGTGACATACTTCGTATCGAACGTCACAAAGTCATTCTTTACGTTGTTGCGGATCTGTGAGCGGATCGGAATGCGCAGCGGCAGGATATTCGGCTTTGCCGTCCCCGTCATATCTGCATCGAGGTGCATCTCGTTGCGCAGGAAGGACAGGGTATTCGTCCACGTTCCCTCCTTGCCGACCTTGTTCTCCGCGCCGAGCACGATCTTCATGCGGTCGAACCGCTGCGCCACATCGCCGTCGAGCTTCGTCTCCACATGTGCGTTCGGCGGCGCAGGCGGGGAGGGCGGCTTCATTTTGCCGCGCTGGGCAAAATCACCGTCGCGCATGTTCTGCCCGCGGTCGATGTCGAGATAGTAACTGTGCCCTGCGGCGGGCGTATAGGTCACGCGTGTCCCGAGATTCCAGTTGTCGTAGTCGCGCTTCTCCTTGTCCACACCGAATGCCGACGGGCCGCGTTTCAGATAGCTGCCGCGCATCTGCATCCCGACCTTGTCGCGCGTAATGGGCCCCGCCACGTTGAAGTTGTATTTCATCGTGTTCGACTTGTCGTCCGTCGTCTCAAGGATGCTGCCGACGGAGACAGAGCCGTGGAACTCGTCCGTCACCTTCTTTGTGATGATGTTGATGACACCGCCCATCGCATCCGAGCCGTAGAGCGTCGACATTGGGCCGCGCACCACCTCGATGCGCTCGATCTGGCTCGGTGCGGGCAGGCTCGTGTTCGCGAGCTGGTTGAAGCTGCGCATCATCCCGCCTGCGATGCCCGGTCCCACCTGCGCCACCCCATCCACGAGGATGAGCGTATAGCCGTCGTCCATCCCGCGAATCGAGACCGCAGGCGTATCGAACCGCCCCGTCGCGCCGAACGTGTCGACCCCCTCCACCATATCAAGCACCTGACGGAGATCTGTATAGCCGCGCCGCGCGATCTCATCCGCCTTGATGACCGAGATACTCGCGGGCGCAAAGCGCACATCCTCCTCAAAGCCCGATGCCGTCACCACAACGGGAGCTGTCTCATAGCCCTCTTTCTGCGCCTGCGTATCCTCTGCATAGACGGCGTGTGCCGTGCCCGAAAGTGTGAGCGCGACCGCCGCCGCAAGAGCCCTCTGCTTTGTCATTCGCATACGATTCCTCCTCATCTGTCCGACACATAGACGCCTTCGTTCGCTCTCCTGATCCACCTATTTTTTGCTGACGACGACGATGTACGAGAACTCCTTGTTGTGGTCAAAGAAGAAGTTGAACATCTTGCGGAAGCGGTCGAGGTTCTCCGTCCGCAGCCCGTTGCGGATGATCTTCATCGCACCGTCGAATCCCTCGTCTCGCACGAGCCCCGCAGGGTCGAGCAGCGTCATATCGCCCGTCTGCACCTCGATGGCAAAGCCCGCGTCGCGGAAGAGCTTCTCCCAGAGTGCATGCGGGAGCGGATCGACGTTCACATTGATCGCACGGGAGATGCCCGCACGCAGCTCCGCCGCCTCCGCCTCATCCGTCACGCGCAGCGCGACATCGTGCGTGAGGAGCACGCCGCCCGGCTTCAGCACGCGGAAGTACTCGGCAATCGCCTTTGCCTTGTTCTCACGCGGCAGCATCGTGAGCATCGCCTCGTTGATGACGACATCAAACGTCGCGTCGGGGAAGGGCAGCGCGAGCGCATTTCCCTCCACCACGTCGATCACATCGTTCAGCCCGTGCGCCGCGATGTTCGCACGCGCCTTCTCCAGTGCCTTCGGGTTCATGTCGAGCCCCGTGATGCGGCAGCCGTGCGTCTCCGCAAGGGCGACCATCGTCGTTCCCATGTTGCACGCGACCTCGAGTACGCGCGTATCTGCGGTAAAGTCAACGTGGCCGAGCAGCCACTCCGTCGCCTCGCGCCCACCCGGACGCAGCCGCGTCTTGCCCAAACGTGCAAGGAACTCATGTCCCGGTTCATTCTTCTTCTCTTCTGCCATGGAAAGGCCTCCCATCTATATGATTGAAAACATCTATCAGTAATGTGTTCAGTATAGATGAGAATTCTTCCCAACTCTGTTGCAAAAGTCACATCCCCTCTAAAAAATCGCAAAAAAATAAGTGCAAATGTCAGAGGTAATTACTCTCCAACACTTACACTTTTATCGTACTAAATAAGGGGGCATCGCCCCCTTCTGCGGTTCAGTTTTCCTCTTCGCTCCACGCCGTATCCGTGAACAGCGTGAGCGACTCGCCCGGCAGTGCACGCTGCGCCGAGATCTCAAACGGAACACGCTGCTCACGCACGCAGGCGATCGCGAACATATTGATCGCCGTGGACATATTCATGCCGACTGCGCCGCAGAAGTTCTCAAAGCTCTTCTTCAGTTCAGCGTCCATGCGAATGCTAATGCTGGTCTGTGCCATGTAGGACATCTCCTTTACGAATCCATTACCTTTACTAAGAATAGCATATTTCGCACGGAGTTGCAACCCCCGCAGCCGCACGCAGCTTGCGCAGCAGATTCGCCTTGCTCTTGGAGACGGCGCTCGCCGATGTGCCGAGCTGTGCTGCAATCCGCCGCAGCGTCAGATCGCGGAAGTAGTGCAGTGTGAGGATCTCCTTCTCGCGCTCCGTCAGGCGATGCATCACATCCCGCAGGAGTCCGCGCACGAAGAGCCGCAGATCGCAGCGCTCCGCCGCATCCTCCACACCGCCGCAGCGCTCCCACACATCGCGCCCCTCTGCACTCTGCTCGGGGTGACACGTCCGCTCCCAGAGCCGCCGCTCGCGGCGAAACTCCGTATAGAGCGCGTGGTGAACACGTCCCTTCACAAAGCCCGCAAACGGTGCGCCGTGCTTCGGGTCGTAGTCATGCAGCGCCTCGATGAACGCGAGTACCGCGATATTCTCCGCATCTGCCGCGAGTGCCGCATTTCGGAGATACGAGGCACGTGACTCGCTGACGATCAGCCCCCGATACCGCGCGTGCATCTCCGCCGCCGCACTCGCTTCTCCGCGCACCGCACGCGCGATCAGCACATCCTCCTCCGCCTTCGTGAGCGGCGCGTACTCTCCGCGGCCGCACACCGGCATCTCTTTCGTTCGTTCCTTCATGTTGTACGCCTCCTTCAAACATTTGTTTCGTCAAAAGAAGTATAACAAAAAGAAACATATGATGCAAAATGCGTATCACACGGATGGATACAAAAAGAGCACTCGATCGCTCAAGTGCTCATTGGGGGTTCTGTTTTATCAGCGTTTGCTAGGTTTTGCACAGGCATTCATGACGCCTCAGGCGGCTCGCTGCGGTGAGGGAAGGCTGATATCCCCTACTCCTCATCCTCCGCAAGCGCCGCCGTCACCGCGGTGATGATATTCTCATTGATCGTCTGCACGCACGAGATCACATAGTCACGCTGCCCGAGCCGGAACGGCACGAGATGGTGCAGCCGCAGTGCACGCCCGTCCTCCGGCAGCTGCTTGTGAAACAGTACCGCAACCTCCTCGCGCCCCGTCTTATCCTCAAGAACGGCGCACAGATGCTTCTCGCTGTAGAATTTCTTGAACAGCTTTTGCTCGGGCGGGAAAATCTTCTCCTCGGCATAGAGCGCGATAATCTCCTCGAAATGCCCATATGCCTGCGTATAGTTCGGCTCATAGACATCGCGGTAGAGCTGCATCACCTTGCGCGAGGCGAGATCGAAGAGATCCACACGGTCATAGAGCGCCACGATCTGGTTCAGCGCCTCCTGCATCGAGCCCGCCTCGGGAGAAAAGCGCGAGATATTCACCGTCGCCATCAGGAACACGGCGCGCGTATCGTCCACATCGCGCGTCACGAGACGCAGCCGCACCGAGTTGAACGAGTTGCGCGTGATAAAGTCCGTATAGACCTCACGCCCCGTGCGGTCGGCCTCCTCCATCATGCGCATGATCATGCGCTCATTCTGCCGCTTGCGCCGCTCGTAATGCGGTGTATGTGCACTGTCCTCATCCAACTCGATGCTCTGGAGGAACATCTTGAACATCTTGCTTTGATAGAGATAGCGAAACTCCCCATCGCATTCCTCCAGCAGCGCAAGAGAGAGCGCATCCCCGATCTCGGGCGAACCGCGCCGTTCAAGCGGCGCACTTGAGAGCACGTTGATCGCACCGATCTCCGTATAGTAGCTGCCGAGGCGCAGCGGCTCCACCTTTACCTGTGCTGTCTCCCCATGGCAGTAGGCAGCCGCCTTGTCGAACGGCATCGGCGGACTGAACAGATACCCCTGCACCTTTTCGCAGCCGATCTCACGGAGGAACGCAAACTGTTCCTCCGTCTCCACGCCCTCTGCGAGCGTGTGCATCCCAAGCTCCTTTGCCGTATTGACAATCGTGCGAATGACGATCGCAGCCTTCGGATTCGTCTCGAATGAGCGCAGGAAATTCATGTCGATCTTCAGCACGTCAAAGACATAGTCCTTGAGATTGTTCAGCGAGGAGTAACCGCTGCCGAAGTCGTCCATCCAGACCTCGTAGCCTGCCGCGCGGAACCGTGCGATCTCCCCCTGCAGGAACTTCTCATCATCGCTCTGTGCGCCCTCCGTCACCTCGATGTTGAGCATCGACCGCGCCACGTTGTAGCGCAGACGGACATCCTCGACCGCCTGCACCATATCCATCAGGCGAAAATCCGCGCGTGAGAGATTCACCGACACGCGCAGCAGTTCCCAGTCCGGGATATCGCGGCGGATCTGCACCATGTCCTGACAGACACGCTCGATGATGTAGAGGTCGAGCTGCGGCGAGAGATGCGCGTCCTCGAGCACGGGCACGAACACCCCCGGCGAGATCATCCCATGCACAGGGTCGCGCCACCGCGCGAGCGCCTCGAACCCACAGATCTCACGTGTCATCACACGGATCTCCGGCTGATAGTAGACCTCGATGCAGCCATCGATCATCGCCTCTTGGAACGAGCGGATGATGTGACTGCGGAAATTGATTTCCTCCTCCATCGCGGGGTCGAACTCCGCCCACGTCAGATCGTACGTATTCTTGATGCTGTTGCACGCGATCTTCGCGCGGTCCATGATGAGCGCGACATCCGTTACGCCCTGCGGCGGACAGTATATCCCCGCCTTTACCTCCATCGGCAGTCCCATATCATAGACGCGCACACGCTCATGGATGAACTGGATGCAGTCGCCGGCATTCCCGCTCTGCGTTGCCACCGCAAAGTGGTCGTCGTTAAGCCGCGCGACGAGGTCCCCCTCAAAGATCTCGCGCAGGAGATCCGCCACGTACCGCAGGAGCCGATTGCCCTGCTGGAAGCCGTAGCGCTGATTGAAGCTCTTGAAATTCTCGATGTCGAAATATAGGAACGTCAGCGGCTCCGCCAACGGGTCCTGCAGGTGCACGGACGCGAGGCGCATAAACTGCATCATATTGAGAAGCCCCGTCACCTGACACAGGTCACGTTCCCCGTATTGTTCCGCCAAATGAGCCCCTCCCTTTCCACTTACTGAGTTCATTTAGGGAAGTACCGATAAAATGAAGCCTGTCGATGTGTAGATTGTTGCGCCCGAACAAGGCGAAAAACCGAACGCAGCGCAGCCGTCTGCATAGGGTTTTCCGCAGAAGTGCGGACAAACGATGCATCAAGAGACGAAAGCTGAATTTATCAGGTTTTCCTTAGAGCGAAATACGGGCGTACTCCTCTACCATGTCGCGCGCGCTCATGCCGCTTGTCCCGCTGAGAATGCCGCCCCGCTTGCCGGGCTGCTTCACCCGCGCCGTGATCGCCTCGAAGAGTGAATCCTCAATCGAGCCGGGCACGAGGTGTTCCCAGTTGTTCGGATCATAGGGCCGCTCCTTCACTGCGTTCTCGGGACGTCCCGTGACCTCCAGCTCCGAGATGAACATGATCTCACGCTGCGACGGACTGATGTAGTAGTGCTCGAGGAAATACTTTGCCGGACGGATCTTCCCATCCTCCGCCACCGGCTCTCCCTCATGGTTCTCGACCAGACGGACCCACACATCGAGGATCTGCTCCGTCGGGCGGTACGGACGCGGAATCCACCGCGTATTCTGCGAATCCATGTAGTAGGTAAACCCGTTGTCCTCAAACAGGGTCTTGTAGCGTGCAGCCTTTTCGCGCTTCGCCGCTTCCTTCGCCGCCTTTTTCTCCGCGCGGGCAGCCGCCTTCTGAGCTTTCTTCTCTGCCTTCGCGGCAGCCTTCTCCTCTGCTGCCGCTGCCTTATCACTGCGCTCCGCTGCGTGCAGCGATTCCATACGGTCAGCGAGCGACGTCACCTGCGGTTCACCCGCCGGCT
Source organism: Selenomonas sp. oral taxon 920 (assembly GCF_001717585.1). Lineage (NCBI taxonomy): Bacteria > Bacillati > Bacillota > Negativicutes > Selenomonadales > Selenomonadaceae > Selenomonas > Selenomonas sp. oral taxon 920. The sequence continues at coordinate 114,992 of NZ_CP017042.1, read as the reverse complement.
CCTGCACAGCTGCCGGCTCCTTTGCCGTATCCTCCGCAGCCTCCGCGAACGGTGCGGACAGCAGGACGGCGGTCAGCGTACCGAGTGCCAGACCTCTCCATCGTTTCATCACGTCATCCCCTTATCGACTCGTGTTCCTATTCACCTGCCGCGCCGAAAATCGGCGCAGCAAATACACGCATACTCGTTTTTATCTATTCGACACAAAGAAGATAAATCCTTTGTTAAAGAAATTATTTGCGTTGTGTACGCCTCCTATTTCACCTGCCGCCGCGGATATCCCTTCGGTGTCGGGCGCTCCTTGCGCACCGAGAGAATCGCGCGCACATCGTCCAGCCCCGGCAGACGCACGGGCCGCGCAGTGATCGCGCCGCCGCCGAGCGTCCTCGCCGCCGCTGCGCCCTCTGCCGCCTCCTCGGCGTACGCGCGCCCCTTCAGGGCGAGCAGCGTCCCGCCCACACGCACCAGCGGCAGCGTGTACGAGAGCAGCACCGGCATGCGCGCCACCGCACGGCTCACCGCGATGTCGTAGTGCTCACGATGCGCGGGCTGACGCGCCGCCTCCTCCGCACGCGCGTGTATGCAGGCCGTATTCGTGAGCCCCATCGCACGCGTCACCTCCGTGAGGAAGCGCACGCGTTTCTGGAGCGCATCCATCAGCGTCACGCAGATGTGCGGCGCCGCGACCGCGAGGGGAATGCCCGGCAGCCCCGCGCCCGTCCCTACGTCAATGAGCGTCTTTGCCCCATCGAACAGCGCGGCATCGTACGCCGTCAGGCTGTCGATGATATGCTTCACCGCCACATCCTCGGGTGATGTCAGCGCCGTCAGATTCATCCGCGTGTTCCAGTCGATGAGCATCTCATGGTAGACGGCGAACTGCGCGATCTGTGCATCCGTCAGCAACAGTCCCGCCTCTGCGGCACGCTGCGTCAGGATCTCCTCGAAAGCTGCCATGTGTCCCTCCTTTTCCTTTCTCAATTATAAGGTCTCCGCGCGCTGCGGTCAATCGCACGCCCCGGCTTTTGTCCGTCGAACACAAAGACCCCGCCCGCACAATCGCCGACGAGGTCTTTCCTCAATTTTCGACCGGATTACCCGCGCACGAGCAGTACCGCAACATCGTTCACATTCGTGCCCGTGGGCCCCGTCATGATGAGTCCGCCGACGGCGTTGAGCGTGGGGTAGGCATCATTCTCCGCGAGTGCCGCTGCCGCGCTCCGTCCCTCGCGTGCGAGTGCCGCCTGTGTGCCGCCGTCGACATAGCCGCCCGCCGCATCTGTGGGGCCGTCAGTGCCGTCGCTCCCGACGCTGAATACGGCGACGTTATCGAGCCCTGCAATGCCTTCCGCTGCGGCAAGGGCGAGCTCCTGATTGCGTCCGCCGCGTCCCTTCCCTTTGAGCTGCACCACGGTCTCACCGCCTGCGATGTATGCGAATGATCCATCGTCCGCGTGTGTGCGTGCAATCGCGGCGAGGAAGCGTCCCGCCTCGCGTGCCTCAGAGTTCAGCTGATCGGTGAGGAGGACGGGCGTGTAGCCGCGCTGCTCTGCTGCCCGTGCCGCCGCCGTGCAGAGCTCGCGCACGCTGCCCGTGATCTGCGTCGTGACATTCGGCAGCGCCGTCGGCAGGGGACTGTCGAGGAGTGCCGCAGCCTCTGCCGAGAGGCTGAGATGGTATTTCTCCACGACGCGGTGCGCATCCTCTGCGGTCGAGGCATCGGGATGCGCGGGGCCTGAGGCGATCATGTCGAGCGGGTCGCCGAGGATGTCGCTGAGAACGATCGAGAATACATGTGCGGGCGCACAGTGCTCCGCGAACCGGCCGCCCTTGACCGCGCTCATGCGCTTGCGGAGGGTATTCATCTCAACGATGTCCGCACCCGATGCGAGGAGCGCATGCGTCAGCTCCGCCAGCTCCCCGGCGGGGATCAGCGGCTGCTCGAAGAGTGCGCTCCCGCCGCCCGAGAGGAGGAAGAGCACCGTATCGTCCGCCGTAAGGTTCTCCGTGAGACGCAGCGCCGCACGCGTCGCCGCAAACGAGTTCTCATCCGGCACGGGATGCCCCGCCTCCATGCACGAAACGCGCGGGATCTCGCCCATGACATGATCGTATTTTGTGATCACAACCCCCGTGTCGATGCGCTCCCCAAGCACATCCGCCGCTGCGCGCGCCATCTGCCACGCCGCCTTGCCCACCGCGACGAGCACAATGCGCCCCGACGCGAATACGTGCCCCGCAAGCGCCTTTTTCACAGCCGCGTCGGGCAGAACCGCCGCGAGACACTCCTTGATAATTGCGTCTGCATCGCTGCGCAGATTCATGATGATCACTCCTTTTCTACATCATTTTCCCCATCATAGCGTATTCATGCTTGTCAAAAGCGTGGTTGCCTGTTATAATAGGCGTAGAAAGAAACGTCCTATGACGGCATCTTTCCGATAATCGTTCATTGTTTTACAACAACCGCTCATTGGTCAGAATGGGCGGTTATTTCTTTTGGGTTGTCGCAAGAATGTACCCGGTCGCTACAACAAGCAATGCGATTGCGTCAGCTTCCGTCATCTCACTCACCCCCTTTCGGGGGAAAGATACCGCCACAAGGCCTGGGACGTTCCACGCTTATTATATGGCACATCCCGCCTGAAAGTCAAACATAGTTTCCGAAAAAAGCCTGTTTGGAGCGTATTCCTCCAAACAGGCTTTTATGATATCGGAACGTCCTCAGTTCACAACATTCTCGGGCTTCCCGGCAATGAACGATTTCACGTTGTCCGCCGTGGTCTGCATGATGCGCTCGCGCGCCTCCTTCGTCGCCCATGAGATATGCGGTGTAATGATGCAGTTCTTCGCCGTGAGCAGGACATTGTCCGCCTTGATCGGCTCCGTCGACACCACATCAAGCGCTGCGCACGCGACCTTGCCGCTGTTCAGCGCCGCCGCGAGATCCGCCTCCACCACGAGAGGACCGCGGCTGTTGTTGATGAGAATGACACCATCCTTCATCTTCGCGATATTCGCCGCATTGATGATACCCTCCGTCGCCGGGAAGAGCGGGCAGTGCAGGAAGATGAAGTCCGACTGTGCGAGGAGTTCATCGAGACTGACGTATTCGGCAACTGCACGCCCTGCGTCCGACTCGTGTGCATCACACGCGATCACGCGTACGTTGAGTGCACGCAGCACCTTCGCCGTATTGACGCCAATACGTCCAAGCCCGATGATCCCCGCCGTCTTTCCGCTGACCTCGATCATCGGATGGTGCCAGTAGCACCAGTCCGGATTCGATGCCCATTCACCCGCATGGACGGAGCGGTCATGATCGCCGATGTGCGAGCACGCCTCAAGCAGAAGCCCGATCGCGAACTGACTGACATTGTCCGTGCCATACACAGGCACATTCATGACAGGGATATTCTTCGTGCGCGCGTATTCGTAGTCCACAACATTATAGCCCGTCGCAAGGACCGCAATTGCCTTCAGATTCGGGCATTTGTCCATTGTCGCCTTCGAGATCGGGGTCTTGTTGATAACGATGACCTCCGCATCGCCGATGCGCTCCGCGATCAGCGGCGACTCCTCGTATGCCGTGCGGTCATAGACCGTCACAGCGCCAAGCGCCTCCAGCGGCGCCCAGCTGATATCCCCCGGATTCTCCGTATATCCGTCGAGTACAACAATCTTCATCGCATTTCCTCCTTTTTAATGTACGTCCTTGTCCCTGTGAGAAAATTCTATCACGGGGCGAAGGAGATGTCAAAGACGACCTGCACGTACATATAGAAGAGCAATATGGCAAATTCGAGGATCAGGTAAGGCATGACCCGTTTCGAAATTGCACCAATACTCGCCTTGGTAATACTGCTTGCAACAAATATGTTGACTGCCATCGGCGGAGTAATCATACCGATTGAGGTATTGACGATAATGATCAGCCCCAGAACAATTGGATCAACGCCGAGTGCCACAGCAATCGGGAGCAGGATCGGTGTTACAAGCAGGATGATGGACTGCGTTTCAAGGAAGCAGCCAAGGAAGAGCAGCAGGAAGTTCATCATCAGAAGGATGACATACTTGCTGCTGAACGCCGCCATAATCGTAGTCGAAAGGATCGTCGGGATATTCTCCGTCGTCATAAACCAACTGAACGGTGCCGACATACTGATGATGAACATGACGATGGCCGAGCTGACGCAGCTCTCTGCAAAGATATCGTACAGCTTCTTTGCATCCACCTCGCGGAAGACAAAGACAGAAACGACCAGTGCGTAGACGCAGGCAACTGCAGCCGATTCAGTCGGCGTGAATACGCCCGTATAGATGCCGCCGAGGATGATCACAGGCATCAGGAGTGCGAGAAACGCGTCCTTAAACCGTACGACGTATTCTTTTGCAGGGTACGGCGTACGATCCGGTGTATCAAACTTGCGGCACTTAAACATATTCATGACGCAGAGGCCAACCGCGAGCATAATGCCCGGAATCCATCCGCCCAGGAACATTGCCGTAACTGATACACCTGCCGTCACGGCATAGGTGACCATGCCGATGGACGGCGGGATAACAACGCCGAGCGTCCCCGAAGAGGCCGCGATTGCCGCCGTCACGTCACGCGGATACCCCTTTTCTAGCATCTTCGGTGAGGTGATGCCGCCAATGGCAGCCACCGTCGCGGGGTTGGAGCCCGAGATCGCACCGAAGAATGCCGACGCAACAACAGAGATACACGCGAGACGTCCGGGCAGACGCCGCAGCAGCAGCTCGATAAAGCCGATCAGGCGATCCGAAATACCGCCGACCGCCATGATGTTGCCTGCGAGGATGAAAAACGGTACCGCCATAAGGGTAAAACTATCCAGCTGCGTAAACATACGCGTCGGCACCGAGGCAAGATACTGCGGATTGCTTGTTACAAGCATCGTAACGACCGCAGCAATGCCGAGACTGATCGCAATTGGAACGCCCAAAAAGAGGACGAGGAAGAGCACTGCAAAGAGAATTCCTGCAATTTCCATCAGGTCGTCGCCTCCTTCTCATCCTCGGGCACAGCCCCCGCGGATGCCGCGCGAAGCTTCTCCACGGTGCGATAGGTATAGAACACCGCCATGAGCACGATCCCGATAGGGATCAGCGCATAGAGACCGCCGAGGGGGAGTTTCAGCATGGGGCTGAGCTTCCCCTGTGCAAGCATCTTCGATACGATGTCCCAACCATAGCTTGCCATAAATATGGCAAACGCATCGAGCAGTACCGTAACAACGACATTCACCCCGAGTATGACACGCGGCGATTTCCGAAAGATGAGCGGTACCAGCTCAACAATGAAATGGCGTTCCTGCAGGGATGCAAGCATCAACCCGAGGTAGACGATGGCGATCATGCAGTAGCGCGCAAACTCCTCGCTCCAAGGGATGGCAAAGAGCTGTGAGTACCGCCCAACGGTCGCCATAAAAACGACGAGAACCATGAGCGCCATGAGGATAACCAAAAAGGCTTCGACGACTTTCGCAAAACCGTTCACCAATTTTTTCATAAGCCCACCTCAGATTCGGCGATTCCCTGCAGCAGCTCAGCGGCCGGTGATGGCGCGAATGCGGGAGAGTAGATTCTGATCGATGCCGAGAGAGGAATCCTGATAGACGCTCTCCGTTGCCTTCATCCACTCAGCCTTGTTCACATCTGTGAATACGATGCCCTGTGCAGTCAAACGCTCACGCGCCGTATCGTCGATATTCTTCGAGATCTCGCGCTCCTTCATCTTGCCGTATTCCGCAGCCTCATCGAACCACTTCTTCTGCTCATCGGTGAACTTGTTGTAGGTGTCCTCATTGATCATGAGTACGCAGGGGCTGTAGAAGAGATCGATCATCGAGATGTACTTCTGCACCTCATAGACCTTTGCCGTCAGGATGATCGCAAGCGGATTCTCCTGCCCATCGACGGTGCCCTGCTGGAGTGCGGAGAAAATCTCACCCCACGCCATTGCCGTCGGTGTTGCTCCGAGATCCGTGTAGCTCTCCATATGGACGTGGTTCTCCATCGTGCGGATCTTCATGCCTGCGAGATCTGCCGGCGTCTTGATCTCCTTCTTGTTGTTCGTCAGCTCGCGGAAGCCGTTCTCCCAGAAGCCGATCGCCTTGACACCCGTGCCCTTGAATTCACCTAGGAGTTCCTTGCCAATTTCGCCGTCCAGAACCTTGTATGCCTCCTCACGCGACTCGAAGAGGTACGGCAGGTCGAGCGTGCCCCAGTTCGTCGTTGCATCCGAGAACGTCGGGATGGGACCCGTCGAGGAGAGCACCATATCCTGCGTGCCGAGAGAGACATTGTCGAGCATGTCGGACTCGCCGCCAAGCGCCGAGTTCGGATAGATGTCGAGCGTCATCGTGCCGCCCGAGAGCTCCTCGAGCTTCTTCTGCATCTCGATCAGACCGAGGACATAGTGTCCGTCCGGCGCCGTCGTCGTACCGACTTTGAGATGTGTCTTTGCCGTTTCGCTGCCGAGGAGCTTCACCTCATCGCCCTTCTGCTGATTTTTGGGCGCAGCACCATTATCCCCGCCGCCGCAGCCAATCATTGTGAGCGCCATAATCATCGTCATGGCAAGGAGTGTCAGTCGCTTCAACATGTTGGATTCTCCTTTTCTCTCTTAGAAAATAAAACTCATCTGCCCAGAAGCCTCAAAGCTTGGGATTCTCAGGGTGAAGCATCGTGGCGATTGCCTTTTCAAGCATATCGTCCTCCCAGATCTTCTTCCAGTCGTCGCGCAGCACATGACGATTGCCAATGCCAATGGCGACCTTGCAGGCGTCCGAGACAGGCGGATTGCCCGGCAGATAGCCGAGGAAGTTCGCACTTAGATTGAAGATGTGTCCCGTCAGGAAGGAGACCGCTGCCTCTCGTTCAATGCCGCGGCGCACCGCCTCATCCACCGTCTCTGCCATCGCGTACAGCGTGCTCGCGCCGAGGATCTCTACGAGTGTCGGCTCGAGGAACGCGATCTGTTCGGAGGTCATGATGTACGCCTTGTCCGCACGGTACATGCAGCGTGCCGTCTCCTGTGCCAGATCGAACTTTGCATCATCGCCGCATATTTTCGACATGACAATGTCCTGATGTCCGCCCTCGCCGCCAAAACGGTCAAGATATGCATCCTCTTCCTTCTGCCACTTGAAATAAGATGGATGACATGGATGGGCAACCCCGAAAGTGCAGTCATCACGCAGCGTCAGCTCCTTGGCGACTGCAGCCGCAGGATCGAGGATAAGAAACACCGTACCGGGGCGCAGGAGCGGCACATACTCTGCCGAAAGTGTCCGGATCATCGTATCCGGCACGGCGAAGATGACGACATCGGCGAAGTCAAGGGCTTCCTTGACGGGGGTCACCGAGAGGCCACGTTCCTTCTCAATGCGCTCGACAGCAGGCGGATAAGTCTCCACCAGTTTCACATCAAATTTATCAGGGAACTTCGTGATGAGGTTATTCGAGGTGCGCGTCCCCATCTTCCCGCCTGCACCAATCACTGCGACCTTGATCTTGCTCATAGATTCGGCTCCTTTCTGCCGCTCTGAACAAAGTGTTCAGAGATTATTTCCCAAGCGCTTTCAGCGTCTCCTCCGCAATGCCCGTAGGACTGAATCCGTAGCGGTCTCCGAGTTCCTTTGCCGCACCGGACTCCGCATAATCCGTGAGTGCAATCCGCTTCACACGCACCGGCTTATGTTCGGTCGCCAAACGGCTGATGTAGGAGCCGAGTCCACCGTTGATGTTGTGATCTTCAACCGTGACAACGCAGTCGGTCTTAGCCATGACATCGAGAATCTTCTGCGGATTCTTGCCATAGAGGATATTGATGTCCGCAACTGTGACATTGACGCCGCGTGCCTTTAGCTCCTCTGCCGCCGCCATTACACGGTCAAGGACAAATCCATTCGAGAAGATCACTGCATCCGTCCCATATTCCTTCAGGACTGTGATCCCGTCGAGGGAGAACGGTGCCTCCGGCGTAAAGACGTCCGCCTCACGGCCCGATCCGCCGCGAATGTAGACAGGACCCTTGATCTCGGCCGCATAGCGCACCGCCTTGTACATCTGATTGCCGTCCGCCGGCGTCAGGATCGTGAAGTTCGGCAGGGAACTGACAAAAGCCAAGTCCTCGTAGAACTGATGCGTGACCCCCTCGCGTTCGCCGCCGAGACAGCCCGCGTTGAACCCCGCACATTTTACATTGAGATCTGTATAGCCGACAAAGGTACGCATCTGCTCGCCCGCACGCATGGTCATAAAGCCGCAGTAGGTGCCGACAAACGGAATGCAGCCCGCGCTCGCCATGCCCGCCGCAACATCCACCGCGCACTGTTCGGCGATGCCGCACTCGATGTAGCGTTCCGGATACTTGTCACCGAACGCTACTGCACGCATTGCTTTGAGTGCGTCGGGATAAACGCCGTAGACATCCTTGCCCTCATCCGCCAAATCCATCATTGCTGCCGCAAAGGCCTCGCGTGTTCCCTTAAACTTTGCCATCTCACTCGCCTCCCAGCTCGCTCTTCGCAATCGCCCACTCTTCATCCGTCGGAACGCCCTTATGCCACGCGTTGTTGTCTGCCATATAGCTCACGCCGCAGCCTTTGATGCAGTCACAAACGATCGCGTGCGGCTTGCCGGCAACAGTCTTGGCTTTTGCTACAGCCGCTTTGATCGCATCCATATCATGTCCGTCGATCTCCTGCGTGTCCCAGCCGAATGCACGGAAGCGCTCCGCAACATTATTGAGGCCGACAGTGAAGTCCACCGTCTTGTAGCTCTGCCAGTTGTTCTTGTCGATGAAGACGATGAGGTTATCGAGCTTCCGTCCGGTCGCGATATTCACCCCTTCCCAAATGACGCCCTCCTGCAGCTCACCGTCACCACAGATCACGTAAGTGTAAAAATCCCTCTTGTGCACCTTTGCTGCGATCGCCATCCCCGCTCCAATCGCAATGCCGTTCCCGAGGGAGCCGCTCGTCATGTCGATCCCGGGGACACCGCTGTGCATGGACGGATGTCCCTGGAAGATGCTGTCCAGCGCACGCAGACGATAGTCCTGCACCTTCGGCTTTACGAAGCCGCGCTCATTCAGTGCCGCGTAAAAGATAGGACATGCATGCCCCTTCGAGAGGATGAAGCGATCACGATCCGGGTCGTCCGGCCGATCAGGATCTACGCGCATGATGTCAAAGTAAAGCGCCGCCATGATATCGGCGATCGAGAGCGCCGGTCCTGGGTGCCCGTCCTTGCCCTCATAGATCATGCGAACAGCCTCGAACCGCAGCTTCTTTGCGATCTTTTTCAGTTCCGCAGATTCCATACGTTTTCCTCCTTCTGCTTGGGGAAGATGCGGCAGACTTTGTTTCCGATGCGGCCGCATCCTCTTCCTCCATCCTAACTATGATCAGACATCAGACGTCTGATTCTTATGCTCTATATATAACATATTATTATCTTAATGTAAAGGATATTTATCGTTTTTGTGCAAAAACTGCGCAGATTCGATATAGAACAACTTCACCAACTTCTCTGATAAATCAAAAACTGTTGTACGTAAAATGATTTATTCGCCTTTTCATATCGCTTCTGCTATAATGGGGCGCGGAGAACAGGGAATGGACGCAGGAAGGATCTATCGATGCTTATGAAGGCAAACGGCACCGCCGTGCATTTACAACCGGATTTCAAACACCAATCCATGTCTGCTGCGGAGCTTGTCGTCACCGGCATCAAACAGCAGCTGATTGACCGCCGTCTGCGCGCGGGCGACCGACTGCCGCCCGAAACAGAACTGTGCGAGGTCTTTGGCGTCGGCCGCAGTTCCCTGCGCGAGGCAATCCGCACGCTGCGCGCACAGGGTCTGCTCGAGCTGCAGCCCGGTGTCGGAACGTTCGTATCAGACGGCCGCGGCAAAGCGTTTCGCGATACTCTCTTCTACAATCTCTGTCTTGCGGATCCTGAGTTGGACGAGGTCGAGGAGCTGCGCAAGATCCTTGAGGTTGATGTTATGGAGCTCATCATCCGCAACTACAAACGCAACGCCCCTGAGCGGGTGCTCCTGCATGAGAATTTCAACGAACTCACCGCACTTGCCTCAACGGACTATGACAGCGAGACACTGCTTGCGAATGATATGGACTTCCATAAAATCATGGCAGATGCGTGTAAAAACCACGTCATCCGCTCCATCTATCGGAGTCTTATCGACTATCTCCAACGCTCGATGGCCGATTCCTACGCCGCGCAGAGTATTGAGCGCGTCCTCGAAAGCCATCGCAGTCTCCTATCCACAATCGACGATCGCGCCATCGACCGTGTTGAGGAGAGTGTAAGTTTCTCCCTCGCTCCTTGGCGTCCACAGGCGTAGCCCACACATAGCAAAACACCCCGATGGCTGTATTATACCATCGGGGTGTTTTGCTATGCGGGTTGTCATTTTTTACTCAATATGCAGCGGCTCTTTGCGTGTCGGCGGGGGGAAGGCGCGGTCGAGTGCAGCGCAGTCCTCTGCCGTAAGATCGAGTACATCCGCGCCCGCGTTGCTGACAGCATGTTCCTTGCGTCCCGTACGCGGAATGGCAATGGTATTCCCGTCGCGAATCGCCCATGCGAGTGCGATCTGCGCAGGAGTCGCTCCGTGCCGTGCGGCGACCTCTCCGAGCACGCTGTTCCCAAGAAGATCGCAGGAGAGCCGCCCCGCCTGTGCGAGGGGGCAGTATGCCATGAGAGCAACATTGTGCTCCCGCATCCACGGCAGAAGACTGTAGTCAATGCCGCGTGAACCCATGTGGTAGAGCACCTGATTCACGGCGCAGTTCGTGCCGCCTGGGATGCGCCACAGTTCCTCCATATCCGTTGTGTCGAGGTTGGACACGCCCCACGCGCGGATCTTGCCCGACGCGCGTGCCTTTTCCATCGCCGCGACCATGTCCGCGAGAGGGTGACTGCCGCGCCAATGGTAGAGGTAGAGATCGAGATAGTCCGTCCCGAGGCGGGAGAGACTGCGATCGAGCGACTGCATGAGCCGTGTGCCGTACGCGTTCGACGGCATGACCTTCGACACGAGAAAGAGCTTGGTGCGGTCATAGGAACGAATTGCCTCACCTACGAGGCGCTCCGAGCGCCCGTCACCATAGTTCTCCGCCGTGTCGATGAGGGTCATGCCCGCCTCGATACCTGCGCGCAGTGCCTCGATCTCCCGCGCATGTGTTTCGGCGGAGTCCCCAAGGTACCATGTCCCCTGCCCGAGCGCGGGGACAGATGCCCCGCTTGACAGCTTGACCATGTGTTTCATATCATCACGCTCCTTACCTATTGGAAGAATACATGACCTTTGGGAAAATACCATTATCTCGGTATTCTTTCATTTACAATTCTACACGAATACTTGGCATGATGAAACCCTTTGCACGATTTTCTTTTTCAAAAATACGTAAGAAAAGGACTTTTGACAGCGGCTCAATAAATCTCTATAATCGTGCAGGGAGCATCCCATAATACAGGAAACAGGGAGCAGAATATGACACGCAAACAACCAAAGCACGGCGAGATCTGGCGACATTTCAAGGGGAATCTCTACCGCATTGAGACGGTGGCGGAGCACACGGAGACGGGCGAACTGCTCGCCGTCTATCAGGCACTCTACGGGACGTACGGCATCTACGCGCGCCCGCTCGCGATGTTCCTGAGCGAGGTCGATCGCGCCAAGTACCCGGATGCAGCACAGAAATATCGCTTCGAAAGAGTACAGCCATAGGACGCTTTTCCCCTCTAAAAATAAACGCCGTAGTATATGACCATAAATAAAACATAACCGCCATTTATGTTTTTAATGTCAAAGTTTCATAGGCCTTTCGGGTAAATTTTAGCAGGAATCCCAAAGAAGAGAGAGAATTATAAGAATTTGTCGAAAGAAAGTTTCCGAGGTTTCTATGGAAACTATCGGCGGCGTCCGTCTGCGCATCGGAGGACGCTGTCCGGAGAACTGTATGAATAGGAGATGTATTCATGGATCCAGCAATGCTGACACTGGGAGTGCTCGCCGTCGCGGCGTTCCTCTTCGCGACTGAGATCATCCCACTCGCCGTTACGGCGATGGGCGCGGCGATCGCGCTCGGACTCTTGGGGGTGCTCACCCCCGCACAGGTTTTCTCGGGGTTATCCAACTCCACCGTCGTCCTCTTTGCCGGTATGTTCATCATCGGCGCAGCGATGTTCCAGACGGGACTCGCACAAAAAATCGGCATCGCAGTCGTCAAAAAATCGGGTAATGACGAACGTGCATTGATGGCGGCACTGATGCTCATAACGATTGTTCTCTCATCCGTGTCCTCGAACACGGCGACAGTCGCCTGCCTCATGCCCGTCGTCATTCAGATCTGCGCCGCTGCAAAACTGCCTGTCTCACCGCAGCTCATGGCACTTGCGGTCGCGGCAAATGTCGGCGGTACGATCACGATGATCGGCACGCCGCCGAACATCCTCATGAGCGCAACCCTCGGTGCGAGCGGTCTCACGCCGTTCGGCTTCTTCGAGTTCGCATGGATCGGTGTCCCGCTCTCCATCGTCGGTATGATCTACATGCTGACGATCGGGCGCAAGCTCTGCCCGCGCCGCCTCGTAGACAGCGATGCGTTCGCCAAGGAGGAAGAGGAAGCAAAGGATCCGCGCAAGATGATGATCTGCGCTGCCATCCTCATCGGTGTTGTCGTTGCGATGGTGCTCGAAAAGCAGATCAACGTCCCGATGCAGACCTCTGCCATCATCGGCGGTCTGCTCTGCGTCCTCACGGGCTGTCTCACGGAGAAGCAGGCATATCAGGGTGTAGACTGGACGACCATCTTCCTCTTCGCGGGAATGCTCCCGCTCGCCAGTGCCATGGATCACAGCGGCGCAGGCAAGCTCATCGCGGACTTCGTTGTCGGTCTTATCGGCGACAGCCCCGCGCCCATGGTCATCGTCGCAGCAATGTTCGTCCTCTCCTGCGGTCTCACGCAGTTCATGTCAAACACGGCGGCGGCGGCACTCCTCGCGCCGATCGCGATCTCCATCGCCCAGACCATCGGCGTATCCCCCTATCCGGTTGTTATGGCGATCGGCATCGCGGCATCCTGCGCGTTCACCACGCCCGTCGCGACCCCGCCGAACACGCTCGTCCTGGGTCCCGGTCAATTCCGCTTCATGGACTATGTCAAGGTCGGCGTTCCGCTCGTCTTTGTCTCGCTGATCGTCTGCCTCGTAGTTATCCCCCTCGTCTGGCCGTTCTAAAGAATTGCTGATATATTGACCTACTACATATAAACGGCGGCAGGAGCATTGCTCCGCATTGTGCACGACCGTGAACTATGCGAACTGAAAAACAGCGCTGTTCATCAATGACAGGTGTATCATCCGATATGCCTGTCATTTCATTGTGCATCTATGAGGAGAGAACCACCATGAAAAAAGAAGATCTGCTCAATCATCTGAAAGCATTCGACCCCGAAGTCTACACCTTACTGCAGGATGAGAGCCATCGCCGCCGCTACGCACTCTCACTGATCCCCACGGAGAGTGCCATGTCCCCCCTTGCTGCATTCATCGAAGGGAGTGCGCTCGCCAACAGCACACTTGAGATGTATGGCGCAACGCATACCTCCTCCATCGAGGAGCTGGTGCGCACGCGTGCACAGGAGCTGTTCGGCAGCGAACATGCCGTTGTGCGTCTCGGAGGCATTGCCGCCGCCTCACGCGTGGCACTGCTCGGTCTGCTGCAGCCGGGGGATACCGTTCTCTCGTTCAACCTGCGCAAGCAAGAGCACTGTGCGGGGCTGAATTTCCACTTTGAAAACTACGGCATCGATCCAGGTCTTCAACGGGTGGACTGGGATGAGGTTGCACAGATCGCAGAGCGTATCAAGCCGCGTCTCATCGTCTTCTCCCCCGTCAGCTATCCGTGCATTCCGAACTATGAGCACCTCACGGCGATTGCGCGTTCCGTGGGGGCCTATCTCTGGGTGGACATCGGTCAGTGTGTCGGGCTTGTCGCGGCGGGTCTCATTCCCTCGCCTGTTGCGTGTGCCGATGTGGTGAGTTTCCCGACAAACGACTCCCTCCGCGGTCCGGAGGGCGCAATCCTGCTTTGCAAAAAGGAACTCGCACCGCAGCTGGATACCGCCGTCGCGAACACGGGACACACGGCACTGCATACGAGCCGTCTCGCAGCGCTCGCCTTTGCCCTGCACGCCGCCGCACAGCCGAAGTTCCGCGCCTACGGGGAGCAGGTACTCACGAACAGCAAGTCACTCGCCGCCGCACTCGAAAAAAGAGGAACGGCGCTGCTCTGCGGCGGTACCGAGACGCATCTCGTACTGGCGGCCCCCGCACCTGGGGTCGATCTCATGGATGCCGTGCATACACTCGCGCAGATCGGGCTCTATGTAAAGCCCGATCGGATTCCGACCATGCGTGCGGAGTTCATGCTCTCGGCACTGCGCCTTTCGACACTGAACCCGACGACGCGCGGGCTCACGGCGGGAGACATGGAGATCGTCGCCGATGCCCTCGCAGGCGTACTCTCAGGTCCGCTCAGTGAGATGCAGCAGGATGCACTTCGTATGAGCATCGGCAAGCTCATCATGGACAAGCCGCTCTTCTCCGACAAATGGATGAACCTCGATGCGATGGCGCACGCTGACTGCCCCGTCTCGGGCGAGGGTATCACGGTCCATACGCACGCAGCAAGCGAGCGTCGGAACATCCTCAAGAATCTGTTCCAATAAAAATATCACCCATCCATCGGTGCGGACGAAGGCATCCGCACGCTCTACCGCTCCTGCATGTGTACTTGCGTCGCATGCGGGAGCTTTGATTTCCCATAAAAATATTCAGAAACGTCAACAAATGAGTGACCTGTGCGGTACAATATGGTATACTAAAGAAACAACATTAACGAAATGGGGAAACGGCCCCCATTTTACGGAAGAGGAGAATGATCCATGAAACGTGAAGAAGTCGTCAGCCACCTGAAGACATTTGACCCCGAGATCTACAATCTGCTTGAGGAGGAGCGCGAACGCCAGCGTTACACCCTCTCCCTCATGCCGAACATGAACGCCATGTCGCCGTTCGCGAAATACCTTGAGGGCAGCATCCTAACGAACAGCATCTTTGACCGGAGGGACGATACCCCAACGGGCGGGCTGCACCTCGCCGGAATCGTCCGCCAGCGCGCCATGGATCTCTTTCGCTGCGACCATGCCATCGTCCGCCTCGGCAACATCGTCGCCGCCTCGCGCGTCGTCTTTCAGGCACTTTTGGAGCCGGGCGACACTGTCCTCTCCTTCAATCTGCGGAAAAAGGATCATGTCGCGGGGCTCTCGTACAAATTCGAGAACTACGGCATCGAGCCCGGCACGCAGGAGATTGACTGGGGTGCCGTGCGTGCACAGGCAGAACGCGTAAGGCCGCGTCTCATCATCTTCTCGCCCGTCAGCTATCCGCGCACCATCGACTATCAGATCCTCTACGAAATCGCACAGACTGTTGATGCGTACTTCTGGGTCGACATCAGCCAGAGCGTCGGACTCGTCGCCGCAAAGCTCGTCCCCTCACCCGTGCCGCTCGCCGATGTTGTCACCTTCTCTACGCGTGACTCGCTGCGCGGTCCCGACGGCGCCATCGTTCTCACAAAAAGCGAACTCGCCGCACGCATGGATGCCGCCGTCATCAACACGGGGCACGAGGCACTGCACATGAACCATCTCGCCGCGCTCGGCGTCGTCCTGCGCGAAGCAGGCAGTGAGAGCTACCGCACCTATGCCGAACAGGTCGTACAGAACGCGCAGGTGCTTGCGCGTACCCTCGCCGACCACGGGGCATCCGTCCTCTGCGGCGGCACGGACACCCATCTCGTCCTCACCTCCACCGCCGCCGGCATCGACATGCGCGAGGCAGTCAAGGCAATCGGACGCATGGGAATCCGCGTCAAGCCCGACAGCGTTCCCACGATGAACTCGGGGCTCTTCCTGCACGCTCTGCGCCTGTCGACTTCAAGCCCGACCACGCGCGGCATGGCAGAGCAGGACATTGCCTACATCGGCTCACTCCTTGCAAAGCCGCTCACCGCCATCCTCACCCCCGAGGAGATCGAAAAGATCCGTCAGGAGATCGTCGCCCTCGTCAAGGACGCGCCCATCTTCGACGACGAGTGGGTGGGCGACTCCGAGGACTAAGGACCGCCAACCACTTACAGCTGCATAGATTTACATAGGCAAATGCCCCTTCGTATGAGCGAAGGGGCACTGTTCGTATGTGCTTATGCCTTTCTTCCGAGAATCTCCTGCATCTCCTCAAGTGTCTTCATCTGGTCGACATAGAGTGCATACCCCATCATGGAGGAGGCCGCGAATTTGATGGTGAACGGATACCGCTTATCTTTAACAAGCTTTGCCATTTGATCAACCGCCGCTTTTAGCCTTGTCTTGTCCGGATCATGGTTCGCGATGAGAAAGATCAGCTCAATATTCTCTTCCGATATCGTGATATTATGCTTCTTTCCCGCCATATCCGGAATCAGTCCAAGCTCGCATTTCTGCCAGAATACCTTCGCCATATCCTTACAGAATATATGCATCGCTGCACCGTCGACAAATGCCTTAACATCATTCAGATGGGCGATCAGTCCCGCCGAACCATCCAGCGCGTCATCTCCATACTTCATCTCCATCACCGCGAGCGTCGGTGCTCCCTCGTTCTTTCGGGCAGACGCGGTCGACAGCCATTTGACTGCAACCATATCAAACCGCGCATTCGTATCCTCCTTCCCGTTACAGACATACTCCACATCGACGATATAATAATCCGACGCGTGCGAGATCGCGCCATGCCGATTATTCTCCCGTACAACTACCTGCTGGAATTCCCGCTCATACTTCCGATTCTTCGCGAACCAGACATCCATCACGTGCTTGTAAAGCGGGATAAGCCCGACTGCTGCACGAACCGAAGGAGCTGCCTCCATATCCTCATCACACGCAGTACAGTACTTCGTATCAAACGTGAGCATATATCCCCCACGCTTCGGTCAATGCGGAAGAGACTGCCGCCGCGATAGTAAATATTCGCCGCATGATCTCCTCGAAATTCCAAATCAAGGGTGTCATCGTTCTGCACATACGTGAGCAGTTCGTGAAGCGGGCCGCCCTCTTGGAAATCTTTGAACATCTCTTCGCCCAGTGCTCTTTGATACATGCCCTTACACCTTTCTCTCCGATTAAAACAATATTGCTTCTACAGTATAAAATAATATTACTTTTCTTTCAACTTCTGAAAAATATTTTTCTTTTTCTGCTTGACATTATTAACCAGAGTATATATAATCCAAATATGTTCACAAACAACTGAATCCACTTCATCAAGCAAGAATATGTTAGGAGTGTTATCATGAAGAATATCCAGCTCTTACTGAATGACGATGAGTATGCCCGCATTACAGAGGCAGCGGAGAAGCAGGGCATTCCTGTCCTTGTCCACATCCGCAGCCTGCTCCTCGGCAAGGAGGATGCGTTTGCGGCGACATACGCCGAGACCCTGCGCCGTGTCGAGGCGCTGACCCCGGGGACAAAGTTCAGCCTAAAGACCCTCTTCGGCACAGACTGGACAATGCCGCGCGGAATAAAACTGACCCTCGGCAGAGCGTTCTACGACATGGTCGACGGCGGTAAGGTCACAGCGGCAAAGGCGCTTGGCAAGGACAGCTCGAACATCATGCAGTATGTGCGCATCTGAGGTACACAGGAAAACACAAAGAACGGAGGAACGCATGAATCTCAAAGAAGCATTCCAGATGCAGAAAACCCTGAGCCGTCTCTTGGAGGAAGCGGCAGCGTATCTGGACGATACAGACAACATCATGACGGTGACGGAGAAGCACCTCTGCAGCAAGGTCGTACCCGAGCAGAAGGACGAGGAGTACGACTGCAGCGAGAAGTCATACATGGCGTACAACCCCATGACAGTGCTGCGCGCATGGCATGCACTCATGGAGGAAAAAGAACGGCTCGGAAGCGCCATCACGGCGGCAAAGGCAGCAATGCCGCTGAACTTCGACACTGCCGCCGAGGAGAACAAGGCACGCCGCCGCTTTCTGCGCACGCTCGTGCACATGGCAGAGCAGCGCTCCGAGAGCAAGCTGCGCCGCTCCATGGGCAAGGGCTACGTCTTCAACAAGGAGGGCAACCAGACACCGTACCGCTACGACATCGAGATCGTACGGACAATCGACTATGACCGTACAGCTGTCCGCCGTATGCAGGACGCACTGGCGAAAACGGCAGCCGACACTTCCCGTGCTCTCGACGACGCACTCGTGAGCACACAGGTTGACTACACGCTGCAGCTCCCGATTTCTGCAGATACGACAGGGGAGGATCCCGCAGCCCGCCTTCTCTCCTCCATCTTCGGCAATAACGGCAGTACCCTCGCGGAGATCATCGAGGCACTTGAGGCGAAGTAGCGTATTTTAGACCGTGGTCAGATTGGCGCAGATTTTTCGTCCAATCAAGGAAATCAACCGGAAGCACAGAACTCCTATGCTGAGGACTGATTGACGCAGAGCAGACGGAAAAGATGCGCCAAGATGACGGCTGTTCCGGCAGGGGCAGGGATCGCTCCCGGTTCAGGTGCAGATGAACTAAGAGGCTGCACGCCCCCTCTGTGTGTACGTACACAGAACAAAAACTTGATATAGACGCCCCATGAGGGAGTATCCGAATATCACCCCCGCGCCGCCGATCGGCATCTGCGGATAGTGCCACAGAGCGGAAGAAAAACGCGGGACAGGCGGGAGAGACCGCCACACGCGCAGCGCAGCGCAAAAGACAAACACGAAAACAAGAAACGGCACGTCCACGCGCAGGGTGCGGCTCCCGAAAGGAGCCGCATACAGCCCTGCCGCAGCGGACAAGTACCGCATCAGTTCCCCGTCCGCACGCACATCCACCCATACCAAAACACGCTTTCGCCCCTGATAATATATGATACACTTTTGCCGTGTCCCACGGGGTACGGCACAATGGGGAGCCCCCTGCCTCTGCCGGAGCAGCCGAAAACACAAAGCGCCCGCCCACGAAGGTTCCGACCTTCATGAGCGGGCGCTTTCATGTGATTTCGTGCAAAGTGCCATAAAAAGACGCCCCGAAGGGCGACTCATCGTGATGAGATTCTTTGGCAGGCGTGCCGCCGGCGGCATCGCTCGATTTCCCCATGTCCATACCGGCGGCGTGTGGTTGACACGAAATCTACCGCCTCAAAGAATCTCTATCGTTCATTTTCATCCACCCCGATGATCTCCTTCCATATATATCCCTCACGCACGCCCGAGTCGCTGTAGAGAATATCCGCAGCGGCGAAAGTGTCGGCAATGGTATGGGCGATGAGGATGCCCGGGATGATGGTGTGCAGGCGATCGGGGGCAGAGCGCAGGAGAACGGCGGTACGTTCCTCGCTGAGGGACGCACCGCTGCCGAACATCTCGGCCATCGCAGGAAGATTGGAGACGCGCAGGAGGCGCGGCGTCTCATCGGGATAAAGCAGCCCATGCATGCGGCTCGCACTGCTGAGCACGCCCCCCATGCCGACCATATGGCGCGTGCGCAGCTGCCGTACATCGGGCACACCGTCAAGGACACTCTCCGCCGCCGCGCGGATCGCACGACACTCCTCGGCAGTCGGGAGGAGCCCTCCGACATGTGCCTTGGCGATCGCAAGTGAGCCGAGCGGCAGACTCCACCGCCCCCGCATCTCATGATCGACGTAGTGAATAATCTCGGTACTGCCGCCGCCAATATCCATCATGACGCCGTCCGCGTGCTCTATGTTCTGCGTTGCGCCGATAAAGTCGTACGCTGCCTCCTCCTCGCCGCTGACGATGCGGACGACAACCCCCGTACGGCGCGTGATCTCCTCCACGGCGGCACGGCTGTTGGTCGCAGAGCGCAGCGCCGCCGTTGCAAAGGCGTGGACGTGCGCAATGCCGAAGGTCTCGATAAACTCCATAAATCCGCGCAGGATCTTAACGGTCTTTTCGATCCCCTCGCGCACGAGCCGCCCGTGATCGAGGTAGCCCGCGAGGCCGACCGTGTGCTTGCGCTTCAGGAGGAGCGTGAACGCCCTGCCCTCGATTTGATAGACCGCCATGCGGATGGTGTTGGAGCCGATGTCAATGATCGCGTGCAGCATAGGTTACCGCTTCAGCCCGCTGCCGGGGACGGGGATGATGACGCGGTAGTTGTCGGGCATGCCGCCCTCGAAGAATGCACGTGCACCCGCGAGCCCCGCCGCCGCTGTGAGCTCAGCGTAGATGCCGCGGCGGTTGAGTGTCTTTGCCGCCTTTAGGATCTCGCTGTCCTCGATGGCGACCGCATCGCCGCCGCTGTGTCGGAGCACCTCCAGAATATCATCCATACGCGGCGGTGCGCCCACACGGATGGTCTCGGCGATCGTGCTCTTGCGCGGCGTTTCCGGCAGGTCATGGAATGCCTCGACCACGGGCGCACATTTCGTACTCTGCACGCCGACGAAATGCGGCAGGCGGCCGAGCTCTGCGAAGCCCTGATAGAGGCCAAGGAGGAGTGAACCGTTCCCAATGGGGACGATGATGTAGTCGGGCACGTTGTCATCCAGCTGGTGATAGATCTCGTGTGCCATGCTCTTGATCCCATCGGCAAAGAGCGGGTTGTAGACGTGCGAGGCATAGTAGTCGCTGCCGAGCTCCGCGCGCGCCACACTGCTCGCGTTCATGCGCCCGTTCGGCACGCGCACAACCTCCGCTCCGTACGCCGTGATCTGCTTGGCGCGCTCGGCAGAAATATCGTCAGGCACGTAGACCTTGCATGCGATCCCCGCCGCTGCGGCGTATGCCGCGACCGCCGCCCCCGCGTTGCCTGCCGAGTCGAGGGCGACGCGGTCAATGCCGAGGTGCACGAGCTCGCCGATGAGGCGCTTCGCCCCGCGATCCTTGAACGAGCCGGTCGGCTGGCGATCCTCCATCTTAAAATAGAAGCGGCAGCCGTCAATGACGAGCGGCAAAAGCGGTGTCTCCGTCTCGCCAAGCGTCACCGCCTCGTGACGATCCTCCGCGTCCATTGCGCTCTGATACAGACGAAAAAGCCCACCGCATTCGCACGCATAGGCGTGCGTTGCGACGGGGTATTCCTTTTTGCAGCGCTCACAGTAGAAGTGCATGATGGATCCTCCTCTTGAACGTATGAAATTGCATCTTGTAAGGTATTATTGGTGCAAGCCCCACACGAACGCCTCGTTGCGCAAGCGGCCACGTGCCTGTATGCTCAAATACCGACAGACTGCTTAACCGCGCTTCGCTTGAACGAAAGAACTCCGCTGAGACATACTGCACATTTTTACTCGCTTGCTCCACTATGGTTCGCTTAGGGGTTTTGTGCGTTCTCTCCGCGTACGTCCCCTGCAGCCTCATCCGTCGTGTCCTCGGTCAGCGCGTGATTGCCGAACATAGTCGTCAGCGTCTCACGCGTAAAGCCGTAGGCGGGGCTCGAAAAGTCCTGCCGCGGATCGTAGCGGTTCGACGGCGCGCCGAGCAGCCCGCAGACCGTATCGTACATCATATCGTTGGTGAAGTATGCCTCACGCCGCGCGGCAAGCGTCGCCGTACGGTTCGGGAGAGCGGCGCGGTACTCCGGCGAGAGATAGATAAAGAACGGAATGCGCACCATATCAAAGCTGAACACGTCGGGGTTGTGTGAGATCTTGAGGTTTTCGCCGTGGTCGGAGAAATAAACCATTGCACGCAGGTTCAGATTCTTCTCTGCATAGTTAAAGATCTGCGAGAGAATGTAGTCTGTATAGAGAATGCTGTTCGCATACGACGGTGCGCTTGTCATCGCTGATTCGCCGTCCTCGGCAGTGAACTTCGCCCACTCGTCGGGATAGCGGTTGTTGTAGTAGATATGGCTGCCCATCAGGTGAAGAACAATGAAGTTGTTCACGCTCGGGTCAATGCGTGTGAGATACGGAAGCAGGCTCTCGTCATACTTTGTCGTAAAGGTGTATGAATCATCCGTCCACTCCGCCATGTCCGCCGTCTTCGCGACCATCGTGATCGCACTGTCGAACTGCCCATAGCGACCCTGATTGCTGAACCAGTACGTATGGTAGCCGATTTTTTTCGCCACATCGAGGAGAGAGGCCGACTCGAAGAACTCCTTGTCGTTATACTGGCTCTTCTCCGTCAGCGCGCGCTCGAGAACAGGCACCGTCTGCGTCCACGAGGAGTAGGTGTTCCGATAGACGAGGAAGCCTTCGCGCTCGGCCGCCATCTGTTCCATCCACGGTGTATTCTCATACGGGAAGGACGGCGTGTAGTAGTGCATATAGTTGCGCGAAGCCGACTCCCCGATGATGAAGATCACCGTCCCCGGTGCACGCGCCGCAAGCGTGTTCTCCGTATCTATAATGAGCGATGCATATCTATCGTCCTGATGCAGACCATACGACTGTGTCTCTTCAACATATGTCGTCACGTCTTTGTAAAGCCCCGCAATCGAGCACTCAGGAATGAGCGCAATGTGCACGCCCGCCGCGACGATCATGACGAAAACAAGGCTGCCCATGCGCGATCCCTCTGCGCTCGGATATATGTGTCGTGCGAACACAAGATAGCTGCGGTAGGAGAGATAGATGAACAAAAGCAATAGAAGTACAACGAGCACGGCAGGCAGAACGCCCACGGTCGACTGGATATAGTCCCCTGCCTCGTGCCAGTTCGTCAGATAGAGTGCCATGAGCGAGGCGGGGCTGAGTGCGTGCCAGACGGTCATATAGTAGGCGATCTGCGTGAGCGGGATGAGCGACATGAGGAAGCCAAGTACGGCGAGCAGTGCCGCCGTCAGGCGTTTGTGCCCAAGGTGAAAGAGAACGCCGCCCAGTGCAGCGAGTACGAGCATACACGCCGTCCCGATGAGGAAGTCATAGAAGATCAGCGAGCGATACCAGTCCTGCTTATACGTCCACACATAGAGGAGAGGAAATGTCAGGCACCAGAGCAGCCCCGGCACCATCGCCCCGAGCATGCCGCGCGAAAAGAGAGGAACGCCCGTCCCATACTGCATGAGCATGAGAACGGCGAGGACAGGAAGGAGCGCAGGGAGAAAATACTCCGCGCCCATATCCTGTCCCATATTGATATAACACGCGACCAGCGTCAGGAAATACGCTCCTGCAGCCGCCGCACAGCGAATCCACTCATTCGCCCGCTCCGTCGAGAGATTCATAATAACGTCATACTACTCCATGATAAAGATTTCGAGATCCTGCCGCCCAAACATCAATGCCTCGGCGTGCGTGTCAAAGGCAACGTCAATACGGTATCCGTGGATGGCTCCGCCGATGTCCTCCGCGACGGCCTCACCGTAGCCGGGGATAAAGACGCGCGTACCGAGCGGGATCACCGAGGGATCGACCGCGATCACGCCGTGCCGCACAGGGGTTCCCGTTGCCGTGCGGTTGCCGTTGCCCGGATCGTACGCGCTGTACGCCGTCGCCGATACGTAGACCGAGCGTCCGCCGCCGCGGCTCACCTGCGGCGCGTGCTCCTCCACAATGCCGAGCGCCACGGGATCATACTCCGCGCCGCCGGAAAGCACGTGATAGGTCGCAGCGCCGCAGATGCCGTCCACCACGAGGGCGTGGTCCGCCTGACAGCGCTCGATCGCCGCGCGCGTCAGCGGCCCCGCAATGCCGTCCGCAGCTCCGTTGAGGTAGCCTGCCTTGATCAGCAGCTCCTGAACATGCTGCACCGCAGCGCCGCGCGCCCCCTCCTCAACGCGCAGGTATGCCGCCTCGACAGGCGCATGGAGGGCGAGCGGCGCCGTCACAGCAAGTGCCGTCCCAACGGAGAGTGCCCCCCGCATACGGCGCATCTCCCTATGCCGCCCTGCCCTCCGCATCAGATTCCGTGCTACCCACAGGAGTTTTCGCATCTTCATTCCATCGCGCTCCCTTCGTTTCTCTCACTTCGATAAAATCCCTTACATATAGATGGGAATATTTTACTATAAAGAGGGATTCACGTCAAACGTGTGCCATCTCGATCGCAGGTTCATGCGCAATCAGCCCGTCCTCCGCGGCGCACCGGTAAAAAAGCCGAAGCCCTGCGAGCGTCGCCTCATCGAGCTGCCAGACCACCGCGCGGCCGAGGTACTCCGTCAGCTGTGCCCGCGTGAACCGCCCGTCCTCGAGCACTTCCGTAATCGCCGCCGCCTTCACAGCATCCCAGTCGCGAAACGCCCGTACGATCCGCCCGTGCACCATCCGCAGGGCATCGGGATGTGCCTCGGCAAAGCCGCGTGCCGCCGCCCAGATGCCGAACACCATGCGCGCGCCCGTCAGCTGTTTCCACTCCCGCGCGAGATCGTAGATGCAGATCCCTGCGGGCGGATTGTGATAGAGTTCGAGTGCATCGTCCCCGATGAAGAGGGCTGCCGCAGCGTCCTCCGGCACGGGGTCGGACGGCGTGAGCGCACGCGTCTCATAGGTCGGCGCGGCATCGTACGCACGGCGCAGGATAATCTTGAGGAGCGCGTGCGAGGACGCCGACTTATCCGAGAGCAGGACACGCGCATTTCCGATCTGCTCTGCAGGGACACGGCTGACGAGCAGCACGCTGCGCACGTCTCCGTCCGAGGCGATGCACACATCCGGCAGGATGAGGAGATCGTCCGCGTGCCGCGCATATGTGATCGAGGACACCCCCGACACATCCAGATGCCGTGCCTCGAGCCGTCCGTTCAGCTGTGCCGGCGTCGCGCGCAGGATATCCAGCCCCTTCGCAGCCCCGTGTGCAAGCGCGTATGTGAGCGGCAGCACATTCAAAAAC
Source organism: Selenomonas sp. oral taxon 920 (assembly GCF_001717585.1). Taxonomy (NCBI): domain Bacteria; kingdom Bacillati; phylum Bacillota; class Negativicutes; order Selenomonadales; family Selenomonadaceae; genus Selenomonas; species Selenomonas sp. oral taxon 920. Next base: position 90,070 of record NZ_CP017042.1, on the reverse strand, counting down.
GCAATATGCCCCAGACGCGGTACCATACGCATCCCCCTCTCTTTCTCTCCTCCTATTATAATCCTTCTGCGCGGAAAAATACAGTATTTTGAAAATACACTTTTCTATCCGCTTATCTCAGAATTGATTTTTTTCTTCCTTTCGTATAGTATGTGCGCAGAGATATCGTCCCAAATGATGCTGCCTACTGCCCCCTGCGCGGGAGCGGCAGGGATTCAGCAAATGCATCAAGTAGGAAAAAAACGCGATTTTTTCCTACTTGGTTTTCCATCTGGGAAAAACCGCGGTTAGGACACGAATCATCAAGGAAATTATGGTGATTTAACGCCGTTTGCCACCGGTTTTCTTTGGCTGATCCAAAAGAGCATTACTCGGGTCAATGAGATTTTACAAGAGCGCGGGAAAAACTTAATGCCTTGGTACATCATCTTGAATATAACTACTTCAACACCTCAAAAAGCAGAACGGATTGGAAGATCTATTTTGTTCTCCTGCAGGCATATTTTTTCTCGGACGACGGAGCAACACTGGAAGAGATTGCAAATACGGTAGGACAAAGCGTAAAAACAGTCCGAACGCATATCAAGAGCTACCCTGCCGAACGCATCGCAGCCAATAAAATGCGGAAAGCGCACAGGTATAAACTTTCCACCGCCTTCATACAGGAGTTGGAAGCTCTTGCATCAAGACATACGATGCCATGAAGGATAAAACACCCCATTCGCGCAGAGCGAACTAACTTCACGTCAGGGGCCGGATTGAAGGGCCGCGTCCTTTTTATGCGTATGTCTCCTCAGTTGAAAATCTCCCCGCGCGCCGTTATAATAGAAGCAAAGCAACACACTGCGAAAAAGGAGCGCTTACAATGAACGAAATCGCACTGAAATACGGCTGCAACCCGAACCAGACGCCCGCACGCGTTTACGCGGACGGCGGTCTGCCCTTCACCGTCCTCAACGGGCGCCCCGGCTACATCAATCTGCTCGATGCACTGAACAGCTGGCAGCTCGTCCGCGAGCTGAAGGACATGTCGGGTCTGCCCGCCGCCGCCTCGTTCAAGCACGTCAGCCCCGCAGGAGCCGCGCTCGGTCTCCCGCTCAGTGACACGCTCGCGCATGCGACCCATGCCGCAGGACGCGACCTCTCGCCTGTGGCGTGTGCCTATGTGCGTGCCCGCGGCGCGGACCGCATGAGCTCCTACGGCGACTTTGCCGCCGTCTCGGACATCTGTGACGAGAGCCTCGCGGAGTTCCTGCGCGGCGAGGTGTCCGACGGCATCATCGCACCGGGGTATACGGAGAAAGCACTTGAAATCCTAAAGAGCAAACGCAAGGGCAGCTATCTCATCCTCCAAATGGACGAGAGCTACGCGCCGCCCGCGCTGGAACGCAAGGATGTGTACGGCATCACCTTCGAGCAGCAGCGCAACGACGTACACATCACAGAGGACTGCCTGACCGACCGCCCGACGGCGAACAAAGACATCCCCGATGCCGCGCGCCGCGATCTCCTGCTCGCCCTCATCACGCTGAAGTATACGCAGTCCAATTCGGTCTGCTACGCCGTCGACGGACAGGCGATCGGTGTCGGCGCAGGGCAGCAGTCACGCGTCCACTGCACGCGTCTCGCGGGGAACAAGGCGGACATCTGGCAGCTGCGCCAAAGCCCGCAGGTGCTCGCCCTCCCGTTCAAGACCGATGTGCGCCGCCCCGACCGTGACAACGCCATCGACGTTTATGCGGCGGGCGACGAGGACGACTATGCCCTGCTCACGGCGGACTGGCAGCGGCTCTTTACCGAGAAGCCCGCTCCCTTTACGCGTGCGGAAAAACGCGATTATCTCCGCACCATCAAGGGGGTCGCACTCGGCTCGGACGCATTCTTCCCGTTCGGCGACAATGTGGAGCGTGCCCGCCAGAGCGGCGTCTCCTACATCGCGCAGAGCGGCGGCTCCATCCGCGACGACAACGTCATTGAGACGTGCGACAAGTACGGCATTGCAATGGCGATGACCCACATCCGCCTCTTCCATCACTGAGTGCGGCATCCTTCCATTCAATCATACACAAGCAGCGGGCTGCTCTGCAAGGACAAAACGTTCTTCGCAGAGCAGCCTTTTTCATTTCGTCGAATCTTTTTCATAGTCCATTCTCATATATTATACTGCTGTTAAACATTTTTATTTGATTTATCTATCAGAATTGTGTTATTATTCCGTTATCTATTGTATAATAAGTCTCATTTTCTTCTCTGCAGGAGGTATCCAAAATGACCCGATCCCCCCGCCGCCTTGCCCTGCTCGGCATTACACTCAGCGCAGCATGTTTTGGAGCGCACGCCTACGCGGCTCAGACCATGACCGATACGCACAGCAGTACGACAGATATGCAGGGCATGACGAGCAGCCCCGCTGCCGACGGGATGTACGTATTCACCCTTGACGAGGTCATCGTCACGGGCTACCGCGTGGCAACGCCGCTCACCCTCTCCACCGATCCGCAGCGGCCGCGTCAACCCATCCCCGCCGCCGACGGCGCGGGCTACCTCAAGACCATCCCTGGCTTCTCCGTCGTCCGCAAGGGCGGGCTCGGTGGCGACCCGATGATGCGCGGCATGGGCGGCTCACGCATGGTGATGGATATGAACGGCGGCATGATGTCGGGCGGCTGTCCGAACCGCATGGATCCCACATCGACCTATGCGTTCCCCGAGACGTTCAGCCGCATCATCGTGAACAAGGGCCCGCAGAGTGTCCGCTACGGTGCGAGCGTCGCGGGCAGCGTCATCTTCGAGCGCGAGACGAAGCGCTTTGAAAAGCCCGGCGTGCGCGGCAGCGTCTCTGTCCTCGGCGCGTCGAACCACCGCCTTGACGAGCTGACCGATGTCGCGGCGGGCGATACAAAGGGCTACGCGCGCATCATCCAGACGCGCAGCTATGCGCGCGACTACGCGGACGGCAACGGTCACCGCATCCACTCGGGCTACGGCCGGCACAGCCTCACGGGCATCGTCGGACTCACCCCCGACCCCGATACCCTCTTCGAGGTCTCCTACGACCGCAGCCGCGGCTGGGCAAAGTACGCGCACGGCATGATGGACGGCAGCCAGTTCGACCGCGACAGCTGCGCCGTCAAATTCGAGCGCGCTCATCTCTCGCCTGTCGTGGAGAAGTTCACACTGAATTTCAACAACGATACAATCGACCACATCATGGACAACTACACGTTCCGCCCCGGCGGGATGATGGGAACGGAGGTCAAGCGCGAACAGTACGGTGTCCGTGCCGCCTTTGACCTGCGATTCTCACCGCGGACGAGCGCCGCCGTCGGCATTGACCTGCGCCGCGACGCACACAGCTTTGCCGAGGCGCACAAGCGGCGGAAGGGCTCGTTCAACAACGATATGGACATCAACAGTTTCGGCATCTTCCTTGAGTACAGCCGCGATCTCACGGAACGCAGCAGCCTGTTCACGGGGCTGCGCTACGACCGGACGGAGACAGACTATCACAACGCCCTGTTCCGCAATCCGATGGGGATGCTCACGCGCAGCCTCGTCCCCGGCAGTGCGAGCGATCATGCGGTCAGCGGCTTCATTCGCTGGGAGAACACCGCAAAGAAGCAGCCGCTCACGTTCTACGTCGGCCTCGGACACGCAGAGCGCCCCGCCGACTACTGGGAGGCGTACCACACATGGGCAGCATACAGCAACCGCGTGAACGGACAGACCGCCTCGCCCTCCGCGACGCGTCCCGCCACGGAGAAGAACACGCAGCTCGACCTCGGCTGGGTCTATACGAGCGAAAAGACGAACGCAAACCTCTCCCTTTACTACGCGCACATTGACGACTTCATCCTGCGCAAGCCGCAGATCGGCATGGGTCCCACGGCGCGCACCCCCTATACCAATGTGGACGCGCGTCTCTACGGATTTGAGGCGGAGTACACGCGCATCGTCTCCCCGCGCTGGACGCTCGGCGCATCGCTCGCCTACACGCGCGGCGACGACCGCACGAACAATACAGCGCTCCCGCAGATCGCCCCGCTCGAGGCGACGCTCACGGCGAAATACAGCCACAAGAAGCTGGAGACGAACGCCGTCTGGCGGCTCGTCAGCTGCCAGAACCGCTTCCACAAGGGCTACGGCAGCGTCACGGGCACGGACTACGGCCCGACGGGCGGCTTTGGCATCTTCTCCCTTAGCCTCGCCTACCGTCCCGACGAGAACCTGACGTTCTCCCTCGGTGTGGACAACCTCTTCAACAAGACCTACGCCGAGTTCGTCAACTACAGCGAGGCGGCAATCGCCTCCCTCGGCATCCCCGCCGGCGGCCACATCACAGAGCCCGGACGTACCTTTTGGTTCAAGAGCAGCTATAAATTCTGACACATATTTCCCGACGAAGCTGCCGCATCGTGCGGCGGCTTTTTTTCTTCCCCTTTTCGCTCCTCTATGCTATAATAAATCATTATTAAGAAATCGCCGATAAAATGAAGCCTGTACGATTGGCGCAGATTTTTCGTTCGGACAAGGAGACAAGCCGGACACGCAGCCAGGGCTATGCATAGGATTTGCAGGCGTTGAGAGGGCGAAAAAGATACACTGAGACGGCGGTGCTGAATTTATCAGTGCTTCCTTAAAATATGGGGGGATTGCAAATGAACACATATCGCACACTCTTCGCCGTGCTGATACTCGTGCTCTTCCTTGCCTTTCCTGTGTCAGCGGCGACACCTCCGCTGCCGAGCACACCGCCCCTCGTGACCCCCATAAAAACTGAGGGCAACAACAAGGATGTGCGCCGTGCCTACTACCGCGTCGGCAATACCGAGATCAAGGCAACCATCTCGCAGATGGGCGGGCAGCAGCATTTCACCCTCTGGGAGGGCAAAACGAACGTCTTTCACTTCAGCGCTCCGACGAGCAAACTGTTCTACGGCGACATGGGCGCCTTTACGAGCGGCGGGCAGACATTCTTTTACTACTATGCCAACACGCGCATCGGATGGCGCGCACCGGGCGCACCGCCTGCCTCCGGGCACGGCATCGTCGTCGGCAAGTCTCCTGTCGACGGCACCTATCGCATCTATGTGGACAGTGCCGACTACTACCACCCGAACACCGACGATTTTCAGCTTGCCATCGGTCTCGTCCAGATGCGTGAAAACGAGCGATTCATCGCGCTCTATTTCGGTCCTGAGCTATTTTCCGACTTCGGCGGCGTAACGGCACGGTACCAGCTCACGTACAACCCAGCTGCCGACAGCTTCGTCTACGAAGAACGATAAATGATTTTAATGAACAACACGGGGAGGTGATTGGTCGTGATCGAAGCGGCCAAGACATTCGAGGAGTATATCAAAAAGGAAAACATTACGGGCTTTCAGGTACGCGAGGCGGGCGACGACCGCAATACCGTGATCTTTGAGAGTGAGATCGAGGTGGAGGAGCGGCGGCTGCCTATCGTCCTTATCATCGACTCCACGGCGTACGCCACCATCCGCATCCGTCTCGCGCAGAATGCCGTCGACGATACGAACGCCATGCTCCTCACGGGCTGGCTCATGCGGCAGAATCAGGACAGCCGCCTTGTCAAGTTCTACCTCACCTCCGACACCACCATCCTCGCCGACGTCGTCGTCCCGCACAATCCCGACGCGTTCGACCCCGAGGTCATGGTCAGCGTCCTTCGCGTCTTCATCCGCGACATCACGAAGCTCATGCCGGATCTCGCCATGCTCCTGCCCGAGGAGTAAGCGGCGCCGCGTTTGACAAAGCGCGGCAAATCTGCTATCATAGCAAACGTCGCGGGCATAGTTCATCGGTAGAATACGAGCTTCCCAAGCTCGGGAGGTGGGTTCGATTCCCATTGCCCGCTCCATACGAGCATACAGCACTGTCAGGAATGGCGGTGCTTTTTTGTTTTTCTAGCGCTTTTGTTTTCTATTTATAAACAGTTTTTGTGGTTATAAACAGTGTTTTATGCTATAATATCCTCATAGGAGGAGATTTTATAATGGATTCTATCAAAATACTCCGTATACGGTATGAGAATATCCCGCTGTTTCACGATGGCTGCTTTGAGTTTAGCCTTATGGCAGAAGATCGTGTTTCTGACCCTACACAGGTGTTTCAGCTCCGCAGAAATCTCTATACGCAGAAACTCAGTGCACTTGTCGGTATTAACGCTTCTGGCAAGACATCGGTACTAAAGCTGATTTATCTCGCCATGTCGATCGTCTTGGAACGAGGAAGCCTCAATACTCTCGTTTATGATAAATCACTCCTTCAGGACGAAACAAAAATCACCATAGATTTTTGTCACGGGGATAGTTGCTATGAGCTGCATTCCATAATTGGAAAAAGAGCCCCTTCCCGCAGTATGGGAACAGAGCTTTATTTCAAGGAGGAGCAACTTTTCAAAAAGCCACTTGCATCAATCAAATCAAAGAAAGACGCATTATATTTCAATCAAACAAGACTTGCTCTCCAACGTTCACAATTGCCAAAGGACGCATTGGGGTTCTTAAAATTTGACGACAGCATCGTTATCAGCATCATGACAGATCGTCAATTGCCAGCAGTAAGATCACTGATCACATTTACAAACAATAACGCCCTTATGCTATACGGGCAATCCGCCTCTGAGGTTCTTCACGCTTTTGATTCGAACTTAGAGATGCTTTCCTCCTCTATGATAGACAACAATATATCCTATACCATAAAATTCAAAAGTGATCCTCGGACGTTTCATGTGACAAGTGAATGGGGACTAAACAATCTCATTTCCTCCGGCACAATCAAGGGGCAGAACATCATGATGCTCATTGAGGATGTTCTTCAAACAGGCGGGTATCTCATCGTTGATGAGCTTGAGAATCACATGAACAAAGAGCTCGTTCGTATGATTACGGACATCTTCAAAAATGAGCGCATCAACAAGCACGGCGCGTGCCTGATTTTCTCCACGCATTATGCAGAAATCCTCGATTTTATGGATCGCAAGGATAACATCTACATCACGCGCCGTAATCAGACAGATACCTCAATCGAGCTTCTGAACTACGCATCCGAAGTCAAGCGGAATGACGTTAAGAAAAGCGATGTAATCCTCTCGAACTATATTGAGGGTACCGCGCCATCCTACGAGAGCATTCAGGCGTTGGAGGACTATCTATGCAGCAAGATGGATTAAACTTCGATCACCTGAAAGACGAATATGTCATCTGTATCTGCGAGGGCGCAGCAGAGCAGGCAATCATCGAATTGCTGCTCGACCATAACAGCCTCGTATTTGCTCACGATAATCTTGTCGGGAGAGAAATCACCCGCAAAAGGAAAGTCTCCGAGATTCAATCCTCCTTCTTGAACCGTGCCTACCAAAGGCGGGTGAATATCCTTCGGATTCTGGACTCCAAAAAGGATTCCTTCAAACTCCCTCCACTCTACGCAGAACGCTTTCCAGTGCATAACATATACACGCACCCCGAGATCGAGATGCTGCTGATTATTGCAGAGGGGCAGAGCGAAAAGTATCTGCAAAAGGAGAAAAGCCGCTATAAGCCCAGTGCCTACTGTGCAGAAGTTCTCTTTCCCGGCAAGCACATCAAAAGCTGCGAATTTATACAAGACTACTTCGCAGATATTAACAAACTGCACAACGCCATTCGCCTCTATCATGAACAAGCAGGAAAGCGAGGTGAAGCAAATCTGTTTCACCTGCTATCCAAGTCATTGATATGGACACTGTAATCCGTTATGGAGATTCAGAGCCGCCAAATAGACGGCTCTTTTTGTTATGCTCCGACAAGTGCCCTCTTTGGGCAGTCCATGCAAAGTGCACTAGTCAACAAAAACTGGACACAAAAATCTAAAAATTAGTCATGAGAACCTGAATATCGACCCATCGCAAAACTCACTTGCGATGGCATGGGCAACATTTTCAAGCTCGGACGCAAGCCATTCGCGATACTGCTTGTAAGGTATCCAATCGTATGTACGGGGTGCTCCTCATTGAAGAAGCGAATATCATCAAGTATCTGAGTGGGGCGTTATCCCGCGAAGTGATATGGAAATCGGTAAATTTAAATTTGTACAGGCTTAACATTTAGACACCTAGCAATTCCAATTTTAGCGTTTGGAAATATCTGGTCTGTAAGTCCCTTCCCTGCATTTTTTAAGGCATCTTCACTACCAACAAAAACAATATCAAGCTGATGCTTTGCTCTGGAACATCCCACATAAAACAGTCGCTTACTTTCATCATTCGTAAAGGTATTTCCATCCATATCAATAATAATTATGGCATCTGCCTCCAGCCCCTTGAATTTTCTTACCGTAGTAAATAGAACCCCTTCCCCCTCCATCTCTTTTCTAATTTGATGGTTTCCTATCTTGTCAATATCCTTAAGAATCGAGCTATTCTCAGTCTTGAGCGTAAGCACACATATTTGTTCGTAAGAATAATTTGCAGCACGGTATTTATCTATGCTTTTACTTAATGTCTTCAAGGCTTCTTTTGCATCCTTACACAAGTAAAAGCTTGGCATATCACCTTCAACGGACCGTTCTTTGACCCGTGGTTGAATGTCAACAGGTCTTCCGGCGGTATCCGCAATCTGATATGTATTCCGGCAATTTATATTCAACACGAGTCTGCATTCGGCATTGACAAGCCAATCGGGGAACTCAAGCCCCTGCACAAACTGCTTCTTATCGTAGAAGACATAGAACGCACCGTCTTGAAGCAAGGCGATATCATACAATTTACTAATCGCCTCGCCATCAAAGTCCTGCCCCTCATCAATGACTATGTGATTATAGCTCCAATCATAATTTTCAAAGTTCGACAGAAAGTAGATCATATCATCTTTCTCTACAGATGAAACCTTCATGACTGCACAGGCGAGTTGTGGAAGATTATAAAAATCGATATCTGTATATCTGTCTGGTTCATCTTCCTTTAATCCTTGTAAATGCTCTTTCAGATATCTGTTGAAGCATAAAAAGAGAACCTTTCCCGACTTGGCAAGCCTATTTGCCTTTTCGACCGCAAGCATGGTCTTGCCCGTCCCTGCCGCTCCCTGAATGGCAGCGACACGCTGTTCTTCGAGATAATCCAGCAGGTAATTCTGCTGTCTTGTCAGGCGAACGAACTCCTCATTCCGCTCTTGACGCCTCGACTTCAGACTTGGTACCGCACTAAAATATGGGGCAAAAGCATCTACAATTTTTTTGCAGGAATTCGAGTTTAATCTTGTATGTTTCCTTCCGTCGTAATAATCATAAATTCCCATGATGAACTTCTTGGGATTATCCAATGCATTCTCATACAGAACAATCTCGTCTCTGTACTCCATGGGAAGTTCACCGACAATATCCCTCTTGCCGATTGATGGAAACCATGCTGCCGGTTCAACAAGGCAATATTGTCTATCATCTTCCGATGAACGATCTAACAGCTCATGGACCAGATTCTTAAATTTATATCTTATCTCCCGATCACACTGCTCCAACGGACCACATTTCATACGGTATTTTTTTCCATTGTCAGTACGGACATATGTCCAGCGGTTATTTGTACATTCAATACCGCCGGATTTCACTTCAAGAACAATCATTCCGTAGGTCGGATGGAAAACCGTAAAATCACATTCTCCCCATATAATTGTATCCCTTTCATTGCGAGCATTCCATCTGACCGAATGAAAAACTATGAAATCATCTTCCAGTTTATCCTTAAGTGCTTCAAACACCCTCCTTTCTCCAAAACTTCCATGGTCATCTTCAAGTCTGTTGGGTATCATCCGTGCCATACATCAATCCCTCCGTTAAAATAAATTTATAAACGCTTTTGCTTTGATCTCACCCACTTTCATGGATGTCCACCCCGCAACATCGAGCTTTTGTCTGTCATCCTCAAACACCATTATTTTCTTATCCTCCCAAAGAAGGAGAACTTCATATTCATAGTCCGTTCCCTGCACTTTGCATTTGCAATATGCCTCTGTCGGCAACGGTATGTGGCAATAATCAAAGTCCGCAAAGATTTCCTTGCAGTTATCTGGTATCATCACCATGAATTCACTCCAATTGTTATAACTGCACGGCCATGAATCGCCAAAACGCAGACAGTCTTCTGTAATTTCTGCTGTAGGCTTCGCGCTATGTTTCTCTTGAAAATCTTCGTCCGGTATCACAATCGCCTCGCCGCTAAATGCTTCGAGGAAGCGATATGCTTCACAACGGTCCAATATATTATGCACTGCCTGATTGTAATAATTTCTCAGGCAGCGATAGCAAGAAGGACTGCAATTACAGTTCTTTGTCAGCGATACAGCCTTGGACACGATCCGCTGGAATACCCCACAGTCCTCCGTCACAAGTCTTCTGACATGACCGGCACCTCCGGCAACGCCATCATACAAGATGATGGCGTATACCATGCTGTTCTCGTATCGAACCTTGTGAAGACATCCTTTAATGTCTGTTCTTTCGATATCCAGCTCATCAGACATTGCCTCCAAAAGTGCATACATTACAGAAAGCATGACCGCCTGATTCTTTGCTCTTGATGTCCCGAATACAATTTGTACGACATCCGTCTTAAACGCATGACAAAGGTCTTTCCGGTATAATCTGCCATTGCAATCCTTGTCCCAAGGGGTCTTATGTCTCTCTTCAATATATTTTGCGTTAGAATTAAAATCTTTTTTATTCTTACCGGATACAGAACTAATAGAATACCCACAACGATCACATACGAAGAAGTTATCCTTGCATACAACCATCAGTGAATCATTCGTAGAGGTTTCCATCTGTATCTTATGGCTTCCCTCAATCAGAAATGTCTTTTTGGTCATAATCTGACGCTGTGGGTCGCCAATATAATAATCCTCGCTCTTAAATGATCGATCCGGTTTTCTGAGCGGCACAGCCGTAGGCTTAGGTTCTGCAATAAACCCTTTTCTCGGCTCTATCGCTTTCTTCCATCTCGCTTTTTCTATGATTGAATGACAAGAGATACATTTTTCCCCGTCTTTAGATGGCTCCGTTCTTCTATAATTCCATGTCTTACAGAATTTATTCTTGCATTCTGCAATATAAACCTCTTCCCAGTCCTGTCCCGTAGTCTGCGGCAGTTTTCTTATATATCTGCTGGTATAAAGCATTCCATCCGCAACAACCTGTGCATCAGGAGCATATTCCGCAATTGCAAGCTGAAGATCGCGCACCATCTGAAGTTTTTTTCCGAATGGCGAGTTCGTTCCTTGGTATAGTTCAACCGTATCAACCGGAAAACCATATTTCGGAAGGACATTGTTTCTGACGAGGAACTCAATCAATTCGTTTCGCCCACGCTTATCGTCCGGGCTTCTGCGATAAGCCTTCAAGTGTCTTTCATAGTGCGCTGCTGCCTGAATGTCGTTCTTTCGTTTTAACCTGAAAATTTCCTTCCCATACCAGGCAACGGTATTTCTGAAATCCTCAACAGCAACCTTTAATACGCCATCGTCTCCGATAAGCTTTTCTGTCCACGACCAATCAGTAATTCCCATACCATCATGGAGATTCACAGGAATTGACTGTTTCAAAATATCAAAGAGCTCATTGGGTCTGCTTTTGATATAATCCACCAGTTTTTCGTAACCATCGTTATTCAGAAGTTCATTGGCATCGTTCCGATTATAAACCTCTTCGTAATGACCAAAGAAATCAGCCAATGCAACGGCAAAGATATGCCGTAGAACAACCTTTTCATTGGAGATCGAAAAAAGCGGAACCCCAATCTTCCCAGAAATCATCCGCTCAGGTTTATCAAAGTATGTAAAGTCATGTGACCCCAGCTTCGCATAGGTAAGTGCATACGCTGCAGAATGTATGCTTCGGCCCGCACGTCCTGCACGCTGAACATAGTTTGCGGGGGACGGCGGCATATTTCGAAGATATACGGTCTCCAGATCACCAACATCCACACCCATCTCAAAGGTCGTAGAACAGCTCAGTGCATTGATCTCCTTGTTGACAAACATCTCCTGATATGTTTGCTGCTCCGCTCTACCAAGCTGTGCAGTATGTTCTCTGATATGCATCGGACGCATCTGTTCGGTAGAATACAGTCTTGCAAAATGATTATCTGACAGCAAATCTTCATGAGAAACCCTTCGCAGCTTCCCATCGCACCTTATAGATACACACTTGTCCTGACAATTCGTCATCGTCGTTTTGCCACATTTCGCACAGACGAAAACAGGCAGAGCCTCAGAGCCGGCTTTCACTACAAAACGGTTGGTTGAAATATAGTACTCTGCTCCGCCATCATGGGTCATGGAGAATTCACTTTGCAAAAGAACGGACTCCCAGAATTTCGAAAGCAGATCAATTGCTTCCTCTTCGCTGATACCAAGCACTTGCATGGTTCTTTTCACTCGACCATTCTTAAATGAACCGCCATTCGATTTCCGCCTGGGAATCCACCCGCTAAGACCATTTTTCTTCCTCTCCGACTCCGACTGCTTGCATTTTACAAATCTTCTCGGAGATGCCGTATAATATATGTATTCACGGTCATCGTCCGTAAGATTGACGCCTTCCCCCTCAAGCGCACCATTATAGACCAAGTCCATCACAAGTAGGTGAAATAGTGCCACAACATCCTCGATGGACTTACCGTACTTATTGGCAACTGCTGTCATGAGTTGTGGATTATTTCCCTTATAGGAAAAATCCAATATTCCCATCGATACCAGGCTGGTACTTCTTCTGGCTCCGACCATCTCGTTTAGGACGGCAATCCATGCCTGATGTCTGCTAACCGCAGTAAGATTTTTCTTTCCGTCATCGCCCGGGTCAGCAAACGTCCTGTTTGTATCAAAGTAAGATGTAATTTCATCAACAAGAGTAACGATCTCCCAAGGATTTTTGTTGATACTGTCCTGATTCTCTTTAATTACATGCCAGATCCCCCTTCTGCGAAGGAATTCCTGATAGAAGGATGTCATATAGCACGCAAAGAAGGCCGCTTCACTGCGACTATCAGAGAATGAGAGGAACTGTCTTTTTTTTCTTATGGTTTCAATGACCGGTTTTGAAGCAATCGCCATAGAGAACAGTTCGCCGGTTGGCTGTTCTTCCTTGTTCTTACTCTTGAGCACTGCCTCGTGTTCCGGAAGCTGTTCGAAAAGCTCCGTGCCAAGCACTGCGGTAGCAGCATCGTATCCAAGATAAAACAGCTTCATATGACCTATATTACAGCATGGACACCGATGCTCACTTCGTGTCCCCTTAACTTCAGCCTTTCTGACTCGTATACGATTAGCAGTATCGCAATCACAGTCAAATTCTGATCTCCGGCTTTCGTGAAGAATCTTTCCACACGTTGCACAGATCAGAAAATCATTTTTTCCACATCCATTTTGCTCTGTCGCATCATCCTCATCGTCTTCCTGCTCATCCCACCGCTCATTCTGTTCGCGAAGGAGATACACTTCCTTCTCTTTGTCCCATCTGTCATGGGCGAATTCAAAGAAGCCATGCACTTCTTTTCCGGCGATACCGATGCGGCCGCAATCATCACACACTGCCGCCTCAAAAACTCTGTATTTCCCGTCCGGAGTATACTTGGAGCGGTTCAAGAAGATGCTCTTCCGCGCCCCGATGGTGATGTAAGCACCTTCAAGCGCACGTACGAACATGTGATATCTTGCCTTGATAAGTGCCATCTTATTCTTCTCTGCACGAGATGCGACATGGATAAGATTAACAATGTCATCTTCCGTAACAGGCATGAGGCTATTAACACGAGAGGTGATCTGCTTTACCGTCATTGGACCGGTCACACATTCACGAAGCGCCTTGTACAGCGTTGAGGACATACATAGATCGAACAGGGTTTCCGCATCGCTGAGGCTGCTGTCATACTCCACATGATATGCATCAAGAATTTCGTTCAGTGAACTTTCCGGATTGGAAAGTTCGGAAAATAGCCGAATAGGATAGTCAATCATCCAATTCGGGAATTCCGGCATGACCGTGTTAGATCGGATAATATCGTCCTCCTGAAATTTTGCCGCACACAAAGTCTCAGCAAATGTCACGATATCCTTATCCGCTTCCTTTCCTCCGAGAGTTGCACTGGTAAGAATATGCCGGACTTGCGCTGGATTACTGATTCTGGCCTTCAATCGTCTTAGGAGCAGTGATGTTTCCATTCCTGTTGCACCTCTATATATATGCGCCTCATCAAGAATAAGAAACTTTAACTTCGCCCCAGAGAATACCTGATCGTCGTTCGGCCGAAGCATCATGTATTCAAGCATCGCATAGTTCGTCACTAGAATATGCGGCGGTGTATTCTGCATTGTTTCTCTGGATAACACTTCATTAGGAAGTGGATTCAACACGCGACCGTTGGCATCCTTAAATATACGACCATATTCTGCTATGCCTTCCTCATCATTCTGTTTAGTGCTGCTGTTGTAAACACCAAAGGTAATATCAGGATAGTTCTTCAAAATCATTCGCAGGCGTTTCATCTGATCGTTCGCCAATGCATTCATCGGATAGATCAAAATTGCCCGCACACCACGGGAGAGTGTTCCGGCCTGTTTTTCCCGAAGCAGATAATTTATGATGGGCAAAACAAAACATTCTGTCTTGCCGGAACCGGTACCCGTTGTCACAACCAGATTATGCTCCTGGTTGATCTTTCGAATGGCTTTCTCCTGATGCAGATACAGCTTTCTCTGCAACTTGATCTCCTTGTCGTTTTCCGGCACCTCTTTTTCGAGATCTCTGAACAACGGAGAAAGTTCTCCCTCTTCAATCAGGCTTTCTATGTTCTTTCCTATTTCAAAGGAATCGCTAATATCAAGATAGGGCCCCTTCGCCACAGAATTCTCTTGATTCAATTCCGCAGCAAACTGGTTGGCATAGTCTCTGTCTGCAATATGAAAACTGGTCAATACATAGCTGATGAATTCAGCCTTTATGCTTTCAGACGCTTTCATCGGATTAAACATTTATTCCACCCTCGTCTTTCTGTATGTATATAAATCCGCCAGATAATAATATCTCTGCTTGTCGATTGTGGGTTCTCTATCAGTGATAGAGTAACGATTTTCCCCTGATGATTTGTCAAAATATCTGTAGTAATAGATACCGTCACCGTCCTCATTAGTAATGCTCAGTGTATGGTCGTTGATAAATACGATTTTCACAGGATTGATTTTATACAACTGAAATCCTTTTTCTGATATCTTGTCCTCAAAGGAAAATTCATAATGTCTCGTGCTTTGTCCCATAAAGAACATGACACCGTTGTACACAGGGCATTCTCTCTCTTCACTGTCCACAAACTGAATCCCCTTATATTCTATCCGTTCAATATACGTATTTCGAATATCAACGCTTCTTAAATCCCCTCCTTCCTCAAAGGTAATGTTTGTTATCTCTATCATACGTTGGTTGAATCTTAATTCATTTCTATCACCTATAAAAAGTGTACCCTCATCAAGAATCGTCTCATCTCCCAGAAAGATATTTTCAGACTCCTTTACGATGCTGTACGTATATTCATTTAAGGCAAGTTTAGACGTGCCGACAATAACCTCATCATTCAGGTTAAGAGGATAATCCTCAGCCCCTTCCGCTGTTTCTATGCGCAGCTTAAACTGCCCATTCGGATTGCCGATGAACCCCATGCCCTTATTCCAAAAAAGGGTGCTGTCATGATAGTCAAATTGCACTTCTCCTACGAACCGTTCCGTCGTCGATATACGTCCGATATTGTATTCCTGTATCTCCCGGTCTTTCGATATAGTAAGTATAAGATCGATCCATGTTGGATCGACTCCACCGGAATATGCAAACACTGCATTGCCATAATCAAAACAGCCCTTTGCCTCTTCCGTAATATCGACCGTACCGAGCTTCATATTGCAGGAACAGTCTTTGGGGGTCGCAATATATATTTTTTCGTTCTGTTTAATCTGTTTTATCCATGCCGTATACCCTCTGTTCCACTCCTGCCCTTCATTATTTCTAACATATACCCTAGGTATTTTGAGTTCAACCATTCCATCATCATAGGGAAAAGAAATCTCTTCATCGCTGCTATTAATCTCATATCTTTTCGAACTATGCAAACTCACAATATTTACATAGGCACCTTCAAAGTCCTCGCTGCTGAAATAAAAATCCCGATTGAAATTGATGGAGAATCCCTGTATAACTTTTACTGAAAATCTCGAAATAATTCTGTTTTTCTCTAAATCGACAATCTGAAAATTACAAGTCTGATCCTCTACCGTCTGAAGTGGTATGGTGTAAATAAAGCTGGTACCTGATACCTCCGGAGCAATGTCGCCTAGTCCAAGCCGCGTCGCGTTCATTGACACGACATACTTGCGCAGCTTTTCCTTATCATCCAATATAAGAAGAATGCCGGTTGCCTTTGTGACAACACAGTATTTATGCCCCTTCTTTGTAAATACCACTCCCGCGTCTGACGCAGGATGTATCACTCGGATGCCACTGTCTGGTGATCCATCTGAACGATCAAATGCTATGATCTGGTCGTCATATTTGACTACAAAATTCTCTCCAAGTCTCACAAAATATGACTTCCACCGGCTGCCGGCATCAATATCCGACACCTCACTCCCTATGAAATCCAAAGCGTTACATTCAGTTGTAAAGAAGGAATACGCTCCTTTTTCACAATCACGAACATCACATTCCTTTGAGTTTGAAAAACACAGATATTCTCTGTAAAGCGTATCCCCTGAATCATATATTTCTTCATCATCGCAGGATAAAACGATACGGATATGAAGGGTTCCGTCCCCCCTTTGCAGACACTTATTTACATCAACATGAAATCCATGCAATGTTTTTCCAAGTTCATTTCCGTAATAACTTAACGATCTGACATCAACATTAACATCTCCGGTGTAAACTAGAAGTTCAACTTTTTCAAATTCGGTCTTTTTAAGTCGTATATCGGGAAATGATATAATAACATCTGTCTCATTCTGTAGAATATATGCCGGCCGGATTCTCGTGTAATCAATCGCGATGCTTCTTGCTACAGAAACACTCGACTCATATTTCCTATCCTCTCTTGCTCTCTTTAACTTGCTCTCAAACCATTGATCACACAGAACATCCACATACAATTGCGCTGGCGCAATTGTATGGTTTATTATTCCATCGATCCTGCGAAGCATATGACAGATGAGCTTAATTGCATATCCAGTCCTGTATATAATGAGTTTGCGGATCCCCTCCTGGAAGGAATAAACTTTTGCACTGATTTCAAACCTGTCATCATCAGCCTCATCGCCTGTATTCAGCTTGTTTCGCAGTGCCATAACCATTCTTTCTATAATTGGATCATCCTCGATATACGTCCACTCCATATTTGTCTTGTAAAAATCAAAAAGAAAATCATACATCAGCATCCATGATTTTTTTGTGGTCAGTGCATGGACAACAATAGTAGATTTGTATTGAGACCCTTTTTCACTTGAGATAAACCACCTACGATTCTTCACTGTGGCTTCTCGTACGCAATCACAGAGTATATCTCGAAGTTGATTCATCTCATCTCTGTAACCGAACTGCGTCGTAATATATTTCCAAAAGCCGGACTCATCTCCGGAATCCCACTCTTTGGCATAAGAAATAACAGCAAGCGTAATTTGCATTTTTGCCCTTAGCGGGAATTCTATTCGAGGATCTCTCAGTCGCTGATTGATATATTTCTTTGTAATCGTATACAGACTTTCTTTCCGCTTCTCTGAAAGTATTTCATTTCCAAGAAGTGGATTTTCTGCAAAGGTTTTTTCAACCGGGATTTTCGAATCAATCTCGTATGGCTGCATATCTGACTCTATAGAACAAAATTCCTGCATTTCGTCCTCCATCTGTTGTTCTGCAAATCCATAAAGGTCTGCTATATCCTCGATGGAATATCCATGTCGGGCTATAAATGAGCGAAACCACAGTGTATCCTTATTGGATGGAATCATCAGTCTGCCGTTAATAGAGTAGGCATTCAGAAATGCAACGATCTTCTCATCGTTCACCGTTGACTGTGTTGTAACATATTCCATTCCAGTTAAAATTTTACAGTATTCCTCTATACTCATCCCCCTTTTACTGGCAAACTGACGAAAAGTCCCCGTGTTCTCGGGACAAAAATATTCCTGTTTAAGAATCGAGACAATTTTTCCACTGGATATAATTTCAAGTTCATCCATGAACAAACAGTCAAGTCTACTTTCTTTTATTTTGGTCTGTATATATTCCGGCATCATGTTCAGGAAGAAGCATTTTATTGCATCGTCTGATACAAATATGGCTGCGCAGTCACCCGTACCATTGCTAAGAAAGTACGCTTTTATTCCTTTATCAGATTCAATGCTTTCGACTTTCTTCTCTATCATGTTGAGAAGAAGCCCCTCATCTGACGCAGTCATTTCTCTATTCAGCCAGTTTCCACGATTTCTACCTTTATTTAAAATTTGCTGTATTCTGGATCGAGTAACATTGTACCATTCTGTAAGCCATCCAGGCTTAAACCCGTAGCCTTCTTTAAGTCTCTTTACAGTCTCAACATCTAGAGCTCTTTTATGCCTTTCATCCACAGAGGTACATTTCACTCTATCATCAGCAAAATAGTTAAATCCTTCTTCATGTATTTTACAAATGATTCTTTTCAGTTCATCTGCAGTCTTTGCCCCCATCCCTCGGACAGAATTCATATCGTCTCTAGTCATTTTGAGGATTTTTCCAACTGTATCAAACCCACTGTGAACAAGTCCATTTCGTAAACGGGTACTAATATCCAAGTCATAAACCGAAACATTTTCAATCGCTTCAGGAATCACATATTGCTCAAAAGATTCCTCTTCTCCATAATCCTCCACAAGTTGAAAACCACTACCGCTGATCTCTTCAATAGTTTCCTTAATGTCCTCATAACTTTTCACACCAAGATTGCGAATGTCAAGAAGCGATCCATGTTCATAGGCTGTTACTAATTCTGCCAGCGTTTCTATACCCGCACGTTTAAGTGCATTATATGACCGCACCGATAAATCTATTTCGTCTATACTTATCTGTTCATATCGTAAATCATTCATGATACAACGCTCCATACACGCCCTAAGATCATTTTCAGAAAATGCATTTCACGGATTTAAACCAAAAAATGAAGTTCATCAGATTGGTTGAATGTCTACTCTACCAGGGAAACAAGCCAGACACATAGTAATAATGTCTATGTGGAAGATTTATTGACGATGGCAGAGCAAAAAGGATGCGCTAAGATGGTGGACAATTTTATTTAGATATTCCTTGGTCTTTCTCGTATAGTGGAATTTAAAACATTGAAACATCATTAACTTTTGCTCTAACCTATCACTCTAATATTAATATTATAATTCCTTCTACATAAGTTTTTTCCTGCTTATCGAAAAATATATTTTGGAACTTCTTCCTGCTATCCATACCTCCTCACCTCACTTCCATCCCCTCACGAAATGCCGCCGTCAGCCCCTTATCTACGCCCACAGACACGTACTCCACCATGCATATTGTTGTAGCAGTAGATGACGCGCCTGCACTTATCCGTGAAATACCAGACTTTAGCCTCAAAGCAGCTCGACACCTGTCCACATTTCTTGGTGAGAAATTCTGGTGTGAACATCTTTTGAACTCTCGCGCAGTCCATGTATTTCTTGTTGCCGAGGATGCCCTTGATGTTATTGGCGACCCATTTCTCCTTGCCCGCGACCGTCAGAATATGCCGCGCAGTCAGCTCATTGGTCTCAAGCTTCGCAGATAAATAATCTGCTGTAGACCTTGAAACATCTATCATATTGACAAATAAAATAGCATGAGCGACATCTATTTGATATAATTAATCAACGATCAAAAACATCCAATGATTCTTTGCATTTTAAAAAGGAGGCGCTCGATGGCAGGATTTCGATACATCAGAGGATGGGGCATGCTCGCCGCACTTTGCGCCTCTCTCCTCACAGGCTGCTCATCGACGCTCGCGACGGAGGGCAGCGATCCGTATACGGCGGACGATGTGATCGAGATGGTGGAGAAGGAGTTTTCCTCCTGCAATCCACAGCTCGTTTTGGAGGAGACGCAGACCGAGAAGGAAAAGCCGTTCGAGCGGCGCATCTACGTCCTGCGCGACACGGCAAATGACTTCACCTTCTCATGCAGCGCGGTCGTTCGCCGCCCGACGCTCCCGCGCCCCGGTGCGGAGCGGAACACGAACGCGTTCTTTCAGTATGCGGCGGGCTATGCAGCGCATCTGAATGCAGCGATTGGACGCGTGGCGGAGGAATACGGCTTTCGCGCCGCAACCACCGAGGAGGCGGAGGCACTGATTCATTCGGGGGCGAAACGCAAACACCTCGATCGGGAGGTCTCGCTCTTTGACGAGGGAGACTTTATCTTCGTCACGGACGGCGCACGGGGCGCGGATCTGGCGGCGGTCTGTAAAAAGCTCCACGCGCTGTACCGTCCAAACGGGGACGGCACTGTTCTCTCCGCGCTGTACGGGCGCAAGATCACATTCTACTACCTGCCGCCGAACGAAACGGATCGGACGCGGGCGGTCTTTATCGCGTTCTTTACGCTGAAGGGTCCGAACGA
The DNA here is from genome assembly GCF_001717585.1 of Selenomonas sp. oral taxon 920. Lineage (NCBI taxonomy): Bacteria > Bacillati > Bacillota > Negativicutes > Selenomonadales > Selenomonadaceae > Selenomonas > Selenomonas sp. oral taxon 920. Next base: position 69,388 of record NZ_CP017042.1, on the reverse strand, counting down.
CTGGGCGGCGACGCTCGCGGACAATCCCGGTTCTTCATCGAACGAAAAGGATGTCACTGCGTTGGAGCAAAATCTCGCGCGCTACTTCGACAACTGTCTGCGCAATGCGCGCTAGGAACACAAAAAGGGGCTGCTGCACGAAGCTGGAAAACTTCGTGCAGCAGCCCTTGTCATTAGGGAATCGCTGATAAAATAGACCCTCAGATTGGCGTAGATTTTTTCGTCCGAACAAGGAGACAAACCGGACGCATAGCAGGGGCTATGTGGAGGATTTGTCGACACAGTGCGGGCAAAAAAGATGCGCTAAGATGGCGCGCTGAATTTATCAGTGCTTCCTTAGATGGGGAGGTGTGCGGACAGCTATGCCAGTGGATCGTCGCCGTATGCGTTCGGGCCGTCCGTCCCCTTTTTCACCCACAGGAAGATCAGAACCAAGAGGTTCAGCAGCGGGATCAGCATGAGCAGGGAGAGCCAGCCGCTCTTGCCCAGATCATGCCAGCGGCGGATGATGAGCATAAAGGTGCCGACGCTGAGAACCACCATGAGGAGGAGCGGCAGCAGCGCGAGCAAATGCATCACCGTAGAGGAGGCTTCTGTCATTTCCGTCATGACGGTCGACATCACCGACGAGAGGACACTCAGCAGAAACCCGCGCAGGATGAACGGTTTGCGGTTGAGACGCCCCCGATAGGTGAAGAACATATCCTTGATGCTCTTCGCCGATGGTGGCTGTCCCGCCGCAGCACCGCCGTATGCGCCCGTCTGCTGCTGTGCCGCTTGGTACGGCATCTGCTCCATCGGAGGGCTCTCCATCGGAGCGTGCTGCATCTGCGGCGGCTGTCCGCCCGTTCCTCCTCCCATTGCTCCCCCGACGGCTCCTCCGGCTGCAGCGCCCATGCCGCCGGCAGCAGCTCCCATCGAATGTGTCGGCGGGGGCTCCTGCTGTGCTGGGCGCGGCGGCTGCGCAGGAGCTGCTGAAGGGGCGGCGGGACGGGGCGGAGCGGCCGCGACCTGCGTGCCGCAGTTCGTACAGAACCGCTCCCCCGCATTCAGCTGATTGCCGCAGTTTTCACAGAACGCCATGATGATTCCTCCTTATCGAAAAATAATTTGTGCTCTGTTCTTGGGAAGCACTGATAAAACAGTCTCTCAGATTGGCGTAGATTTTTCGTCCGAACAAGGCGGAAAACCGGACGCAGAGTGGTGCTCTGTGGAGGATTTTCCGCCGAAGTGCGGGCAAAAAAGATGCGTCAAGATGGTAGTGCTGAACTTATCAGCGATTCCCTTGTTCCATTATAGTCGAAAATGCGACGGAAGGTACTGTAGTAAATGACAGCTTGACAAAATTTTTATTGATATAATATGATATAAATATCGAATTGTTTGACGTTTCAGAAAGGAGAAATTCCATGACAATCCGATTCCCCATCCGCATCATTGCCGCCGCACTCTTCGCGCTGAGTGCCGTTCTCGGTGCACCGAACGCACAGGACGCACTGCTCGCCATCGGTACGCCCGCCGCTGCAGCACAGGAGGCACAGACAGAGCCGAGCTACTGGCAGATGTACTACAACTTCGCCCCGCCGACGGATGAGTTTATCGCAGGGCTCGCCGCCGAGCAGGGTGTCGCCTATACCCCGGGCAAGAAGGGTGAGGCACGTTTTTACGCCGATGACGGCCGCCCGATCTATCCGAGCAACGATGGTGCGGTCGGTCTGATCGTGACCGTCACGCTCCCTGCGGGCGATGTGCTGACGCGCTACGGGAAGCCGACGGGACGGTATGTCTCACCGGACGGCATGACGTTCGAGCAGCGGGCACTGCCGAGCACGACGAGTGAGGGCGACTTCCACGTCTACTGCGTTGAGCGGCCCATCGACGGTGTGCAGAAAGGGAAGATCGCGCCGTGGTTCGGACGCACAGGCGGCGGCATCCAGTACAAGCTCCCCGACCGCATCGTGAATCTGATGGAGGCGTCTATGCTGCGTGAGGTGGACTTGGCCGAGGAGAAGGAAGCCGCATAATCCGCGCACGTCGTAGAGCAAACTTTTTTCTTGCATTCTCCCCTCCCTGTTTCTATAATGCAGGTAAGTATCTGCAAAGACAGGGAGGTTTTTCTATGAGGATTCCATTGCGTCAATATATGGCGCTGCTCGGCATTACGATTGCCGCATTTATCTTTAACACATCCGAGTTCATACCGATTGCGCTGCTCATCGATATCTCGAAGTCGTTCTCCATGACGGAGGCGGCGACGGGGCAGATGATTACGATCTATGCGTGGGTGGTTGCTCTGCTCTCGCTGCCGCTCATGCTGCTGACCTGCCGCATGGAGCTGAAACGCCTCCTGCTGCTGATGGTCGCGCTCTTTGGCCTCGGGCAGCTCGTCTCCGGGCTCGCGACGAGCTATGATGTGCTGCTCGGCGCACGCATCATCGTCGCCTGCGCGCACTCGATTTTCTGGTCGATTGCCGCACCGCTTGCAACGCGCCTCGTGACGCGCGAGCATCGCCCGATGGCACTCGGCATGATCGTGACGGGCAGCTCCGTCGCGACGATTGTCGGGCTGCCGCTCGGGCGTGTGATCGGCCTCGCGGCGGGGTGGCGCATGACGTTCCTGCTGCTCGCCGTGGTTGCCGCCATCGCGTTTGTCTATCTCGCGCTTCTCCTGCCGAAACGGGCACCGGGAGAGGGGTTCACCATCGGCGAACTGCCGTCTCTCGTCCGCCAGCCTGCGCTCGCGTGCATTTACATCATGACGGCACTCTTTGCGACGGCGTACTTCACGATGTACAGCTACATCGAGCCGTTCCTGCACAATGTTGCGGCGTTCTCGCCCGATCTGATCACAGTCGCGCTCATGCTGCTCGGGGTCAGCGGCATCCTCGCGAGCCTTGTTTTCTCCAGGATGTATGGAAAGCGCCGCTTTTTCCTGCTGCGCTGGTGCCTTGTCGGGGTCGCGGCCATGCTCTTCCTCTGGCAGGCGGCATCCATCTCCGTCGGCACGATGATCGTGCTCACGATGCTGCTCGGGGTACTCGCAACGCTCTACAACACGATGTTCCAGGCGGAGGTGCTCGCCATCGTCCCGCGCGACGCATCGACCGTCGCGACGGCGATCTACTCGGGCATCTTCAACCTCGGCATCGGCAGCGGAACGTACATCGGCGGGCTCGCGGCGGGGGACGGCCACCTCGCCCACATCGGCTACATCGGCGCACTGATTGCCGGTGTCGCTGCCCTCCTCTGCCGCTGCGTCTACGTGAAAGACGTGCAGGGGAGATAACTCATACACGAAAAACCCCGCCGCATTCGGAGCATACCGAACGCGACGGGGTTTTTTTGAGGGGAGCAAAGAATGATAGGATGACGCTGCCATCGTGTGTCCTATCCTTTTCTGCTCTCGTACGATAAGATATTTCAAAGAAAATCCTGCATTTGCAGAGCCAAGCTCTTTGTCATCAGATCTTCTGTTCATGCGAGACAGCGTCAATCTCTCTCAGTCGCCGCAGCCATTTCAGCATGGAACCATTCTCAAAGCACGGTTTCAATGCGCCGCCACTTAGATGCTCCGCGCGAACGGCACCCGTGATAAGCGCAAAGACACTCTGCGCGTCCATTTTACTCACATCGGCAGCAGACATACTGCGCTCACTCCACTCGATCCCATGTGACTCGAGTATATCCGCATAGTTCATCAGATGATACGCCGGATATTCCTTCGCGAACGCATAAAATTCATCCTCGAACACCGTAATAGAACCGATGAACCGAATTGCAGCCGTTTCTCCCTCATGCACACGAACACTGCCATCCGCCGGCTCCTCAGATCGCTCCATCTCCGCAAATTTGCCGATGTACTTCGTCAGCACATGGAATGTCTCCCGAGGTGTGCCGTGAGTCCCCTGCCATTCGTCATATACTGCACGCAGCCGCCCATCGAGATAGGAAAGCGCCTGTGCCCGCATCCAGTCGGGAATGCCGTAGTACGCCTCGGCGATCGCGCCCGTGATTGCGGCGATGGTGTCGCTGTCACCGCCGAGCGAGATTGCCGTGCGGATCGCATCCTCAAAGGATGTGGACTCAAGGAAGCACTCAATTGCCTGCGGAACGGTCTCCTGACAGGTCTCGTTGAAACGGTAACTATCCCGAATGCCGTTGATGGAAAAATCCAACGGATAGTAATTCCGCTCTATATACCCCTTGATTTCCCGCCTGTCAGCACCCGTACATGCCATATGGATCGCAGCAGCGGTCGCCTTCGCGCCCTTGATTCCCTCGGGATGGTTGTGCGTGACCGCAGTCACAGCCTCTGCAAGGAATAAGGCTTCCTCCGCATCGCGCGCAGCGAATCCGGCAGGACTCACGCGCATCGCCGCACCGTTGCCAAAACTGTGATACGGCTGCGGATCGTCGCTGAACATCCACTGATGGAACCGTCCGCCATACCCGCAGTTCGGATAGTGCCGCCCGATGTCCTGCATACAGCGCACCGTGTTCTCGCCGAGCAGCGCGCGGAACGCCTCCGCACCGTCGCTGTTCTCGGACATATACGCCGCTGCTCTCTCCGTCTCCATGATCGCCTTTGCCACGGCGAGCGTCATGATGCTGTCATCCGTTGCAAAACAGCCCTTGCCAAAGAGATCAAACTCCTTGCTGCGGTGATTGTTGAACTCGAACCGCGAGCCAACGATATCGCCAATGATTGCTCCGATCATATACGCCCTCCTAAAATCATGCTTTTGCATCCATTATACCATAATATACGCATCAACATGACCGCATTCATGCGTGATGACGTACGACAAAATTCCGTAAAAGGGGGAATCGCCGTCGGCCGCGATCCCATCCATGCATAACAAGGGGGCTGCTGCCGAAGGTTTTAGCTTCGCACAACAGCCCCCTTGCTGTGTACTTAGTTCCAATACTTGCTCAGCATGATGTACTCCATGCGGTTGCAAAAGAAGAGGTGTTCCTCGCCCCCAATGCCATGACAGCCACTGCTGGTTTCTGTCACTGCAAGACCGTTGTCCCATCCGCTCACATTCGTCCCACCTGACGCTTCATCAAATCAAATGCTTCCTGTTCGGGGCTATTGGGGCTCACTTTCTGCGGCTGCCGCATGGTTGATGCGAGAACAGAGACTGTTCCCGACCGCTTATCTTCGGAAAAGTTCACATAACCACGAGGTTCCAAATCCCCATTTTCATAGGTGCGTCCATCACCCGCCGTATAAGTAAGGTGATAGTTGAACGCGCAGATGATCAGCTCAGAGTCCGTGTCCCTCGTAATGACGCACGAGGAGAGATCAAATGCCGAGCCGCCCCGATTGCCCGTATTCCATATCGGATAGTTCGCATCCCCGTTCGCATACATGATGGCAAGGCAGGTCTGCGGAACGAGACAGAGCAGAAATACTGTGACCACCAAAAAATGATGAAGTTTCCTCATGTAAAATCCTCCTCACAACTTACACAAACTTGCCGTGCATGGCATCCGTCCCATGTTCTCCGTTATAGCACCGCACGCAGCAACGCTGCGGCGCACATCACGTCATCACGCTGTTGAGCAGCGTCTGGAAATCATTCACATGCTCATAGATAACGCAGTCACTATGCAGTTTTTCAAACAGCTTCTTTGCACACGCTATTTTTGCCTCCTCAATCGGACGAAGCTGGAGCGAGGACAGCGTTCCCTTCGTCTCCGCGACGAAGTAGATGTGACGCACCTTCCCCTCGCGAAACACAATCGCCCAATCCGGCGCATAGCTGCCGACCGGCGTCGGGATGGCGAACCCGCGCGGCAGCTTCGCATAGATCAGCACCTCGTTCCCGCCGTCGAGATCCTGGGCAAATTTCCTCTCCACATTACCGTCCGTGAACACATAGTTCTGAATCGCCTTCTCCGCCTCGTATGCCTCGCTGTAGGGGCGCTTCTCCGTGGCAAAGATACTCGCATCGTAGCTGCCCTCGATCGTATTGTACTCGATGTGATCGACGATGCGTGTCGCTTTCTGCTCGAGGATGAGCCGCGTCACCGTACGGATAAACTCCTCAGGATTGCAGCGGTAGCCTGCGAACACCTCGGTCTTAATCCCCTGCAAAATCTCTGCGACCGTGCGCCGCGTGAGTGTCGTCCCCGCCGCAATACGCCCGATCAGATCATACGTCACCGCAGACCCCTGTGCGCGTTTCAGCGTGCTCGTCCGACTCTTGCCGTAGGCAAAGCTCGTGCCGTCCGCCACCATGCCCACATCCAGATCCGTCTGCTGACTGCCATAGGTGATCGTGTATTGGAGACGGCTGACACGCAGCTCAGCGTTGATATGGTCGATGGCCGCCCGTACGAGTTGTCTCGTGTCAAATGAGACCGTATAGGCGTACTTGTGATTAATCCTCTTCCAGAGTTCCTGAAACTCTTTCTGATAAAATCGCTCGTTCAGCTTATTCTCCGGTGTCTTCGTCGCCCCCGCATCCGAAATCATCGTGCGCAGCACACTCTCGTCATAGATTGCCTGCACGAGGCGATGAACCCCCTCCGTCATGGGTGTGAGAACCTCAGGCAGAGGCTTGAGCGCCCCCGCTGCAAGTGCCGTACGATAGTCCTCCGTCACATGCCCGTCATCGTCGATATAGTCATGTTGCAGGAGATATTTATAGATCACCCGCGCCGCCTTCTCATCCAGCTCCACCGCCGTACCATCCGCCGACTGTACCGTCTTCCCCTTGAAATACGCCTCCGTCGCCGCCTTCGGACGATCGTACAGCTCCGCCTCCATCTGCTTTTGCAGATCGCCGACGAATCCCGCATAGCTCTCGCTCGCGATCACCGTCAACACATTCACCTCATGCACCGCATCTCCCAGCACCATCCGATCCATCCGCTGGCCCGTCTGATCGACCGCAAGGCGCAGGCCTCTGCCCACCTCCTGCCGCTTCGCCGTCACACTCGCCGCGTGCTTCAGCGTACAGATCTGGAACACATTCGGATTGTCCCAGCCCTCGCGCAGCGCCGAGTGGGAGAAAATCACACGCGTCGGCTCATCGAACGAGAGCAGCCGCTCCTTATCCTTCAGGATCAGATCATACGCCGAGATGTCGTCCGACAGATCCGATCCGCGCCTGAGACTGCTGTCCACCGCGCGTCCCGTCTTCTTGTCAATGCTGAAATACCCCGCGTGTATCTTTTCTACAGGCACATCGTCCAGATATTTCATATACGCAGGGTCAAAAATATCGCGGTTTTCGTTCATCACCGCGCGGTACTCCTCCTCGAAGATCCGCCCGTACTCCCCAAGCACGGCATTTCCATCTGCATCGTACTGACGGTACTTCGCCACCTCGTCGATGAAGAACAACGAGAGCGTCTTGATCCCGCGTGCGAAAAGCCGCTGCTCCTTCTCAAAATGCGAGACAATCGTCTCACGGATCTGCACCCGCCGGAGATCCGCCTCCGATACGTCGCCCTGCACATCTCCCGTATGGAGCGTTGTACCGTTCAGGAAAAGCACCGTCCCCGCAGCGGCATCGATGTGCTCCACCACATAGCCCTCGTACTGCGCCATCCCGCCCGAGAGATGGCAGAGATTGTCCCCCTTAGAAACAATGCGCAGCGTGCGCCGCACCCCGCCCTTTTGCGCTACCTCGAACTCGATCCGCGCACGCGGCGGCACCTTCGGCGAGAGCACGATCTCCGCGAGATAGAGATAGCGCCCCACACCCGGCAGATTCTTCACCTCGAACCCCTTCACCTCGATCTTCTTCACGAGGCGTGCATTGTAGGCGTCCACCGCATCCAACACATAGACGAGATTGTGACGCTCCGCGTGCGTCGCCGAATAGTTCAGCGTAAAGAGGGGAGCGAACTGCGCGAGCGCCTTCTGCGTCACCGAGCCCTTCTTTCCCATCTTTTGCGGCTCATCGAGAATGAGGATCGGACGGTTCGCCGCGATCACATCGATCGGACGACGCGAGCCGAACGCATCGCGCTTCGAGTAGATGATGCGCGCCTCCTTATTCCCGCCGCGTCCCTCGATCGACTTCTCCTCGTTCAGCGAGGCAGCGAACGCCTGCGTGTTGATGATCATCACCGAGAGCCCTGCATCGGCAGAGAATGCGTCCAGCTGATTCAGATTCGCACTGCTGTAGACGAAGAACCGCGCCTTCTTCCCATAGTGCTCCATGAAATGCTCCGCCGTCATTTCGAAGGACTTCTTTACGCCCTCGCGGATGGCGATGCTCGGCACCACCACGATGAACTTGCTCCAGCCATAGCGGCGGTTCAGCTCGAACATCGTCTTGATATAGACATACGTCTTGCCCGTGCCCGTCTCCATCTCCACATCCAGCGCACACGCACCGAGCGGCGCGGAGAGCGTATCAGACAGATGGAGATTGCGTGCGCTCTGCACCCTGCGGATATGCGCGAGCAGCTCCCCCTGCGTCAGATGCAGCTTTTCATTCCGAAAACCATCGTCCGCCTCCGCCGTGAGAAGGGGGGCATTCATGTAGCTCTCCTGCACCGGCAGCAGATTTCCCTGCGCCGCGCCCGTCCCAACATCACGCAGATACGTCGTGCGCGCGGCATACGGCTGCCCCTCGAACACACGGACAACCGCCTCCACCGCATCCGTCTGATACGGCTGCACCGTAAAGTGAAACTTCATCAGCAATCACCCGTATTCTCATATTCTGTCAAACAGCGCTCCAACTGCTGGATCAGGATGGGCAACTCCTCAAAAACAACCTCTGAAATAATATTCCAGTTCGTCCCGTCATAATCATGCACAAGGCGATGCCTGAGCCCTGCAATCATCGTCCATGAGATTTCAGCATGTTTCGCCTTATACGCTGCGGACAAATAATAACAGTGCTCTCCCATATTGTATAACGGCGTTGTGACAAGCCATTGAAGCGGCAGCTGCGTCAGCAACTCCTCTTTTTCAATGTCGTTTTTTCGGATATATTCCTGCAACTGAACAGCATAGTCATAGATCTTTTGAACCCTTTGCCGATCCGAGTACTTCATGCCACCAAAACCTTTTCTTTCATAATCGTTTGATAGAAATTACTGTTCGGGTTGACCTCTGCGATTTCAAAAACATCCACGTTTTTCTTGAGCACCTCGCGCAGCTCCTCCGCCAAGGCAAAAATCATCGTTCGCCGAAACATTTCTCCACCAAAAACAAGAAAATCCAAATCGCTGTTCTCGTCCGCTTCCCCGCGTGCGTACGAACCAAACAAATAAATTTCCTTCACACGGTATTTATCAGCAAGCGGTTTCACCGCTGCAGCAATCTGTTCCATGGTAAATACAGACGTTTGCATCATGACTCCTCCTGTTCATAATGATTCATAGCGCAGGTGTTACACTACAGCACCCGCCGCACCGTTGCGGGGCTGTACGCCGCAAAGATCTGGTCAAAGTTCGTCAGCGCAGAGTCGTCTGCCATCGAGGCATCGCGGAATACGGCATAGTAGGGCTTTCGCTTTGCGATTGCCGTCACCGTCTCATCCGTCACAGCGCGGTCAAAACACGCGAGGAGGAAGCCGTCCGCGACGTTAAAGACCCGCCGCCCCGCGATCTCCTCCACCGCAATCGGCTCCGAGAGCAGAATGCCGAGATCGAGCATCGTCTGAACGAGCAGATCCTCCGGCGTGCGATCCGCCTTCACATTATCCACCTGCGCGAAAAGCCCGTCCTGCGTCACCGCATCGGGCGCATAGTAGACATCGGTCATATTGCTCGTATCGAGCCGCAGACAGCGGAATCCAAGATCAAGCCCTGCCGCCTTCTCGCCCGCCTCAGCCGCGATCTTCGCTCCCGCACGGCGGATGCGCTCCTTGCCAATCTCGCAGATATTCCGATAGCCAGCTTTGTAGGCTGTACCGCCCTCGTCCGTCGCCTCGGGCAGCTGCACCATGATGAACTTTCGATGACCACCATCCTCGGCGTTCAGCTGCATCACGGCATGAGCGGTTGTGGCAGAGCCAGAGAAGAAATCGAGGATAAGAGCGTCTTCATCCACATTTGCCACCCTAAGAATACGTTTTAATAGGCGAAGCGGTTTCGGGCCAGCAAAATATCCTTTGTCCTCAAATAGTCGTTTTACTTCCTGTCTACCTTCTTGATTGTGCCCAACATCCTCGTGTTGCCATATTGTCGTCGGGGTCATACCTTGCTGAACATCTGCAAGGTATCGCTTTATTCTTGGCGTATTCCCCCCATTTTCACCAAACCACACTCTTCCTTCTTCTATGAGTTTCTCCATGCGTTCTCTATTCGTAAACCAACATCTTCCATCTGTCGGACGAATTACTGTTCCGTTGGGCGTCGTAATAGGATAGTCGTATGTAGCACTGTATGTTTTTACGGTCATATTGTCTGCTGTCCATGGTCCTCTTGGATCATTGTCCGGATTTTTATAGCGTGCATTGGCTATTTCAGAACGAGGCAATAATCCAATGGAAAAATTCGTTATATTCTTCGCATATACAACAATAAAGTCATGACTTGCAGAGAAATATTTTGCGTCATTTTTCGGTGAAAAAGCCCTTTCCCATATAACTGTTCCTACATAATTCTGCTCACCGAAAATCTCATTGCAAACCTTCTTGAGATTCTCCTGCTCACTGTCATCAATACTGATAAAAATTACCCCATCATCCGCAAGCAGACTCTTCGCCACTCTGAGACGCGGATAGATCATATTCAGCCAGTCCGTATGAAAGCGTCCGTTGCTCACATTGTTCGCACGCAGATCATACTGCATCGCGCCGTCCTCGTCGCGCCACCCGTTCACCGCATGGAACTCCCCGTTCTCCATCGCAAAATCATCATCGTACACAAAGGCGTCATTCCCTGTATTGTAAGGCGGATCGATATAGATCATCTTTACCTTGCCGAGGTACGTCTCTTGGAGCAGCTTCAGCACATCGAGATTATCCCCCTCGATGTAGAGGTTTTCGCTGTCGAATGCACCCGCCGTGCCGTCCCGCCCGACACTGTCTTCCACGATGGGACGCAGCGCCATCGCAATCGGCGCATTTGCCGCGAGGATCGCCTGCCGCTTGTCCGGCCATGTGAACGCATAGCGCTCCTCGCGCCCCTCCACGATCTCACGCGCGAGCTCCTGCCGCAGCACATCGAAGTCAATCGCCTGCACGAGCTTCCCGTCCCGCATGACCTCCGTCAGCGCATTCGGGAACAGCCGCCCCACCGCCTCGATATTCTGCGCCACATTGTCCCTGCTGTGCATCTTCATCCGCTCCATCGCGCTCTCTCCTATTCTCCTGCGTTATACCGCTCACATTCATATCACATTATATCATATCTGCACAGCATCGATCCTTTGCCATCGGTATGTCGTAAGGCCACTCTTGCCCCAACCGCGCAACTTTATCCCACTCCTTCGCCAAGGGATGCCTCCAATGCTCGCAGCTGCTGCACAAGCTCAAACTTCCTCTTCGGCTGTTTCTCCCGCCGGATCTTCGCCTCGAGCGCAGCAATCTGCTTTTCGATCCGCTCTCTGCGCCCCTGCGCCGCGACGCTCTCCCGGAGGGTCGATGTGCGTGCATCCCCGAGTGCCTCGCCCGCAATCCGGCGGACGAGGTTCTCATAGACGGCATCCATCGACAGTCCCTCGATACGCAGAACTACCTCCCCCACAGGCATCCAGTCTGTGTAATAGTACCGCTCCACCCGCACGCCTGTACTCTTTGCGTCAGGTGTTTCTTTGTATGCAAGAACAAGGCGCATCCGATCCTCCCACACGAGGACAAAGAGGATGTGATACGGGATCGCTCGGTCAATGAGGCGCAGAACAGCCTCATCAATTTGCCCATCGTTCAGACGCAGCTCGAATACTTCGAGCTCCTGCACCTCCTTCCCTGCAGCGAGGTTCAACACCTCCGGCGCGATCTTGTTGCGCCAGTGGAGGGATGCGATCTGCTCGCTGAACGCCTTTTTGAGCGCAGGACTAAGCTCGCATTTGCCATAGATTTTCTGTTTTGGGATTCTCCGATTGAGTTCCGTAGAGGCCGGCAGTCCGAGCATATTCTCCCTCCGATCCTACCGCACGACGAGGAAGCAGATGAGCTCGAAGTCGTCGAGCCCCGCGATGTCGTTGTGCAGGGCGCTTGTTCCACCCGCAGAGAAGAGGCTGTCAATGTCGCTCTCCTCCTTTACGTCGATGATGGAGTGGATCGCATCGTTCAGCAGTGCAGAGACGGTATGCATATCACGTCCATCATTGGTCTCACGGTTGAACGGCTCGTATACTGCTCGGATGGGCTCTTTTTTCCCGCGGCAGAGGAGGCGGATATCGTCGAGGATCTTCTTCGGATTCTGGTAGTCGCAGAGGATCGTCCCATCCTGCCCGATGTAGACCATATAGAATGGGTGAATGCGGTTGCGCGTATCAACGCCCAGGCTGCTGCGGATGTTCTTCAGGACGAAGATGACGCCTATGCCGAGCTCATCCGTGGCAGGAACGACGGCGTGCAGTCCGCGCGGCTTCTTGTCCATATCGCCGTGATCCTTCAGATACGCGAGCAGGTCGAGGCGGAATTCGTTGAGTCCGAGATCCATGATGGAGATGCCGTCGTTCATGTCCTCGATGTCGACGACCTCCTCCTGCAGGCGTTTTAGCTGCATTTTACGATACTCGAGGTCGCCCTTTTCCTCTGGGTTGATGAGATCATCGTCGCCCGTAGAGGTCATGATGCTGAGCCGCATGCGCGACTCGACGCGCGGCTTGAGGTTGATGTAGTCGTCGAGGGTCAGATCCGGCCAGAAGTTCACGAGCTGTATGCACGCATTCCGACTGCCGATGCGGTCGATGCGCCCAAACCGCTGGATGATGCGCACGGGGTTCCAGTGGATGTCGTAGTTGACCATGTAGTCGCAGTCCTGCAGGTTCTGTCCCTCGGAGATGCAGTCCGTCGCGATCAGGACAGTGATGTCCGCCGTGCTGCTCGGCATGAGTACGTCCCGCCCCTTCGAGAGGGGGGAGAAGCAGGTCAGTACGTTGTTGAGCGTTGCGCGAAAGCCCGCGATCGTTGTGCGCCCGTCGATGGAGCCGGTGATGAGCGCCGTGTCGCATCCGTATGTTTCCTTGAGATACGTACTGACGTGCTCGTAGAGGTACTCCGCTGTATCAGAAAATGCCGAAAAGACCAGAACACGGCGATTGCCTTCGTTGATGGGGTGCTCGATCTTGTCCGCGATGAGGCGCAGGAGTTCCTGCAGCTTCGTATCGTGTGCAGGGGTGATGTCCGCCACCATTTTCGTGAGGACGCCCAGTATTTCGCTGTCCTTTTTCAGCTCCCTCCGCCATGATTTCCAGTCCATGTCTGCCAGGTCGACGGGTACCTTTTTACCGACGGCAAAGAGTTCTGTATTCTCATCATCCATATCAAGGTCGGATGTCTCCATCTCATACAGAAGGAGCTCCGCGCGGCCGGACTGCTCGAAGCGGTTGATCTCAGTGATCGCAGTATCGATGCCCGCCTTGATTTTACCAAGGGTCAGACGGAACGAGTGGACGGAGCTCTCGAGGCGTTTGAGCAGGTTGATGCTCATCAGCCGCTGCATGCCGCGCTCGCGCCCTGTCTGCGTCAGGTTCTCTCCCTTGTTGTGGGTGAGGTCTTTGTATTTGTCGCGTCTGCTCGGGTGGATGTAGTCCGACGGCGTATAGATGCAGAGTGTGAGCTGCATGAGCTGCTCGTAGATCTCATGATAGTTGATCGCGCCCGCCAGATCTGTGAGCTGCGGGCGGAGGGAGATGGGTTTCAGGCGTGCGGGGAATTTGCCAATGGCGCTCGTGTCATAATATTTCTCGATGTGTCTGCGCGAGCGTGCGATGGTAACGCTGTCGAGCAGCTCGAAGAAGTCAAAGTCGAGTTTGCGCAGCAGTGTGTCCGTCGTGCGTTCCCCAGGCTCCTCTTTGCTCCATGTGTTGAATGCGCTCTGTGCCTGCCGAAAGATGTCCTCGATGCTCCTCGATGTGTCGAGGCGCTCGTCGAGGTTTGCCGCGTGCCCCGCGTAGGCGAGGGCGAGCTGGTTCTTTAGATCGGTAAAGCGGTTGTTGACCGGCGTCGCAGAGAGCATGAGGACCTTGGTCCGAACGCCGGCGCGGATGACGCGCTCCATCAGGCGCTGATAGCGGTTCTCCTGCGTATGGCTGTGCGTTCCGATGCCGTTGCGGAAGTTATGCGACTCGTCGATCACGACAAGGTGATAGTTCCCCCAGTTCAGACGATCCAGGTCGAGCCCGTTTGACTGTCCGTGGCTGCGCGAGAGGTCGGTATGGAAGAGCACATTGTAGTTCAGACGATCCGCAGCAAGGGGGTTGTTGACGTAGTTGTCCTTGTAGGTGTTCCAGTTCTCCGCGAGCTTTTTCGGGCACAGGACGAGGATGTTCTTGTTGCACTCCTCATAGTATTTCATGACGGCAAGTGCGGTAAATGTCTTGCCGAGACCGACGCTGTCCGCGAGGATGCAGCCGTTGTATTTCTCGAGCTTGTTGATGATGGCGAGAACGGCATCGCGCTGGAAGTCGTAGAGCATACTCCATATTTTGCTCTTTTTGAATCCGACTTTTTCATCCGGCAGCTCGTTCTCGGACAGATCACCCAGGAACTCACTGAATACGTGATAGAGGGTTGTAAAGTAGATCATCTCGGGCGCATGCTCTGCATAGGCGGTGCTGATGTTCTCAATGACGGCATCTGTCACGTCCTGCATACGCACAGGGTCGTTCCAGAGCTCATCGAAGGTACGCATATACATCTGCGCTGCCTGCGGCTCGTCCATGCACTGGACGATGTTATAGGCGTTGTTCCCGCGCTCGCAGCCGAGATCCACGGTCGTAAAACCGCTCATCGGGACATAGACGGTCTGCTTCTCGGCAGCAGAGACCATCATGAAGCCTGGCATCTGCTCGCCGCCGGTATTGGATTTGAACCGCGCCTTGGCACGGATCCAGTCCGCGCACTCCTTCGCAATCGCGCGCTGCGTCATCTCGTTGCGCAGGCGCACCTCGAACTCTGTGCCGTAAAGGCTCGTCTCACGCGAGATGCGCGGGATGTAGAACTCGCGCTTCTCCTTTGCTGCCTTTTCCCGAATAAATGTAGGCGAGGTGAAGAGGAAGCGGAACTCCTCCACGGACGCCAGCTGCTCGCGCAGCTCCTGATACGCATACATCGAGAAACACGCCGCCGCAATGGACACCCTGCTGCCGCGCACAATCTCTGCCCGAAGATCGTCGCGCACCGTGTTTGTGATGTTATCGAATATCTTCACTCTGCTCCACCAAATCTTTCCCATAGAGATTGGCTCGACCAAACTTTCGTCCCTATTATAACATATTTCAAAGAAATCAAAAGATACGTCTTCGGTTTTGAGCTGCTCCCTCCGTTCAAAAGAGTCCCCGTTGTCAAGATCTCAAGTCCTTTGCAAGTAGAATGACAACAAACTGCTCATTCAGAGAAAATCTTTTGCTTATTGTCTTAATTTTTATTTCATCAAGTATACTGCCTTTTCTGGGAACAGGAAGGAGACGGAAAAAGCGGCAGCCTATATCTTTGACGTAAAGGTGCGGGCAAACACCGACGATAAGAAGAACAACTATCACGAAGCCTCTGAAATCTGACGTACGCTCTATGAGGCATTCAAAAAGAAGCTGCCGGATTTTAAGAAAAAGATATTTCGTCCCGATGTCTATATGACGGTCGGCTACCTCACCTACGACGAGAAAACCTACGATGCTCGCGTGACGGAGGTCAAACGTGCGCTGGATAAGATCACAGCGGAGTGGTCACAACGATAAAAGGTATCTGACCAAGCGGCAATAAGACTTCCCACAGAAGTGCTGCTATCATCGGTCAAACAGGAGAGCCCGCCCCTGCGTTTGCAGAGACGGGCTCTTTGTCATGCGTTCCGATTACTGCCCCTTGGCAGGCACATCGACATTGCGCTCCCTGAGGTCGCGGTTCAGCGACTCCAAATGTGTGAGCACGGCGTTTGCGATGTTGACGTTCCGCTGCTCCTTCAGATATGCCTGATAGTGCGATGGGTTCTCGCCGCTCGCCGAGGTCAGCATCCCCGGCACGACCTTGCCACCCTCATACTTATACTGCGCATAGATGGTAAACGTGTGCGCATCGCCGTTCCACGTGCCGAGGTCCGCATCGTTGCTGGATCGATTGTCGTGCGGAATGGTGATGGTAAAGAGATACGGGTCCCCGCTCCGACTCGGGAAATTCATGGGATTCCAATACGATCCCTTTTTCGCGACATCGGCCGCCATCGGGAAATGCACCTGCACCGCTGCGCCCTCTGCCGCTGCGTAGACGTACATCGTGTAGCGCCCCTGCTCCTTTGCCATGACGAGGAAGCCGTCCTCATCGCGGCCGGATGCGCCGATCACATTCGTGGTGATTCCCTTCTCTTGGAGTGTCTTTTCGTAGGTGCTGAAATCCTTTGTTTGCGCCTGCGGTGCTGCGCTCTTTTCCGCAGGCTGCGGCTGCGTGCTCTTGGCGTTATCTGCCGGAGCCTGCGTTTGCGCGGCAGGTGCTGCTCCAATAACAGAATCCGCTGCCGTCAGCACGGGCGTGTTGCCCATGCGATACCACGTCCACCCGCCGACGCCAACGCCGACCAGCAGGAGAGCGATGCCGACAGCGCTCAGGGCGACACTGTGTGCATTCTTTCGGACGAATCCGATCACCGCAACGACAATGCCGAGGATCACAATCCCCATCGCCGCAGCGGTTGCGATCTGGACATGCTGCGGGTGTGGCACACGGAACACCGCTTGGATCACGACATCCTGCCCGGAGAGCGAGGGCTTCAGATCCCACGTCGCCGTCGTCCCGGAAACAATGCCGTTCGTACGCTCGAATGCCTCCGGAACAATGATCGCAAAGTCCATTTTCACCGAGTCCAGCACGGACTGCATCATGCTGCGCGAGAACTCGTCCGTCTCCTGATTCACGGGGTTGCTCTTCGCATCACCGGCAAAGAAGAGATCGAGATCGTACGTATCATAGAGGAATCCTGCGCGATGCCATACGCCATGATGCCCCTGCGTCGGCTGCCACGCCTTGGCTCCACCACCGACGAGCTGCTCCACGTTCTCATACGTCTGCGTCGCAACGAAGCCGTTGCTGCGATCCTGAATCTGCGCGCCCTCCTTCTGCGCCTCGGCGCGCTGCTCGCGGATCTTATCCATGGCGAACTCGTTCGTCGCTGTCCACTCCTGCGAGACTGCAATCGTCCCATCCGACCGGAACTCTGCCCCCATCTTCATCTGGAAGCACCCGCCAAGCAGGCTCACGAGGATGAGGCCCAAAAGCGCCAATGTTCCCCTGCGTAACGTACACGAAAACATAACATTTCCTCCTAACAGCTCCAACATACACCGCTCTAATGATTATAAATAATTCAGACTCAATTAGAATTATATCATAAATGTATTTTAAGGTACAATGGTTTTATTGCAAAAATTCCGCATTCATTTCAAAAGCCCGCCCCTGCTCCCTTGTGCAAAAAGAAAGCAGAGACGGGCTCTTTTCATTGTATTCTGTTACTCCGTCAGTGTCTTTGCATAGAACTCCTCGCGCGCCTCGGGGCTCATGGTCATGTAGTCCTTGGCGAGGGCGCTGATCCAAGAACCGTAGGCGGGGTTCGGGAAGACGATGTACTGGGTGCCGAACTCCTCCTGCGCAGCGTCGATGGCGGCATTCCGTGCAGTGCGGTTCATGCCCTTCGTCCCGAGCGGGAGATCGCCCGCGTTGTCGCCCATATAGACGACGACATCATAGTCCTCTGTGATCCGATCAAAGCGCGGCTGCTTGTCGCTCATCTTCCGATCCTCCATGAGGAGGACGTGCTCCGCGTCCACGGAGGGGAAGCCAAGTGCCTTGAGGTTCTCGATGGTCGGCTCGTAGTTGACTTCGCTCCAGCGGTTGCTGACGTAGAAGATGGCAACACCGCGCCGTGCGACTTCGTTCAGGAACTCCACCGCGCCCGGCATGGCCTCGGAGCGACCCTCGTGCACGGTCGCGCGCCACCAGAGGGCATCGTAGCGGCCGTTGCCCGCGGCGGCAGCCGCTGCCATGGCGCGCGTGTTGTCCGTGACGGTTTCATCGCAGTCGAGGACGATGGCGAGCGGCTTGCCGCTGCGGGCCGAGGGATTCGCCTGCGCACGATCGATTGCCATGAGTGCCGCATTGTAGCCCTGATAGCAGAGCGCGCGGTACTCCGCCGAGGTACGCATCCAGAGGAGTGCCATGTACTCAGCATCGGCGAGCTGCTGTGCGCTGATCTCCTCCTCGGTCAGCGGCAGGGGCATCGGCGCGTCCTGCACGTTCTCCACATTCGCACTCCCGCCCGCCTGCATCGCAGGGGAAGCCGCATACACCGCGCTCCCGCCGAGCAGGAACGCCGCACTGCCGAGGGCAATCGTCTTTTTCCACTGATTCTTCCACTGGATGTTCCATGTGTTCATAGTGAGATGCTCCTTTTCCTAAGGAATCACTGAATGTATCAGCGATCCCTATATCAAAATTTTCAACCTATTATAACACAAAATGGAAAATAAAAAAAAGAGGCTGTTTGAAACCAGCCTCAAAAGATGCACCTCGACCGGACACATTCACATCGTCTCCGATTCCTTAAATTTCTCGCAGTCCCAGCGACTTCAAGTATTCATACGTACCATCATAGTATTCCGGCCTACGCGTTTCATCATCCAGGTCCCCCTCAGGAACGAAGATGACGAGGCCTTGCCTGGCCCGGGTGAGGAGAACGCGATAGGCATTCTTCAGGTAGCGTTGTCCTTGTTCCTTATTGACGTGCATCCAGCGGGCTCCGCGGCAGTCAAAATAATCGAATCCACCATCACAATAGCGGAGATCTGCGTCCCACGCAAGGAGCCCATAGTCAATCTCGAGGCCCTGTACCTCAAACTCCGTAGCGGGAACCTCAAGGAAACAAGAAGCATCTGCATTCGCCGGATCATTCAAGAACCATGCAACAGGATCCCGCTGCACATTCACCCAAATGCCAACACTTCTCAAACGTTTCGCCTTTGAACTCGCAAGCATCCCAGGCCGCTCCGTCCCGCGCACTTTGTTGCGCACCCACGCCTTTGCACGCGCAAGATCTCGCGTCAAAACGATGGGATAGTTCAAATAAAGCGCAGCATAGAGCTCTCGTGCTGCAGCTGCATCCTCATCGAGCAGTGCCTTAACGAAATCTGCAAGCCGCTCACTCCGAAAGGAACGCAGCGATACGCCCAGATGCAGGGACGAGACAACTCGATACGCCCGATCCCCCAGCAGCCGCTGAATGTCACTGCTTCCCACATACTCACTGTCTGTCATCCGATCCGATAGATGGATCTCCCAGTCCGGATATTGTTCACGCAGCGCATACAGCCATTCCGCTATGCCGGCCTCCCCCGTATTGATCTCCTGCCCGCCGCCGATGAGACAGACGATCACGGCCCAGTCCGCATGCCGGTCCATGACGCTGATGAGAAACTCCGGCTCCGATTGTTGAAAATCCGCCACGCCCTTTTTCCGCTTCATGAATTTCATCAGTGCATCGGCATCCCATGCTCGCTGCGCTTCATCGAAAATAGCGACTTTCTCGACGGGTGGCTGTGACGAGGACAACGCCTCATCGCGAAATTTATGAATCACCTGGATAAAGGACTTCGTTTCTCGTCGCGCCTGCTCTTTGGTCACATTGTGCGTTGCTACTCTATCTCGTGCCAATGCCTCCTGCAGAACCGCAACGAGAGGGCCATTCCCCGAGAGAAATACGGCATGTTCATCCTCATTGAATTGATGACGCGCATTGGCAATATTCAGACCCGCAAGAGTCTTTCCCGCCCCAGGGACACCTGTGATAAAACAGATCGCCTTTTTGTGGCGTACCTTGCATTCATCTATGATCTGGTTGATCGCTGCCGTCGTCACAGTCAGATTTTCTGCCCCCGCATCGTTGCGCGATATATCACGAACCGAATGCGCGCGGTAGAGTGCCTGTGCCGCCTCGATGATGGTCGGTGTCGGCGCATAGCGCGCATCCAGCCACGCATCCATGGGTAGAGGAGCGGCATGCATCTGCGACAGAATCTGCCGAAGCACGTCCCCGATGTTATGCCGATTGCAGCAGAGCACCTGTGCAATCCCATCTTCCATCAGAGCCAGTGTATTCGCCTGATCGACCGCCTCCGTCGGCACAATGATCGGCACGATTGTGCGGTCTCGACTCGCCTCATGAAAATACTTGAGGTCAAGGGCATAATCCATCACTTGATCTTTTGTTGATTTTGCATACGTGTCATCCCCGACCTTGAACTCTAATAGGAAAATAATTCCTTGGATGATGAGCACGACATCCACACGGTGTCCCATGCGCGGAATCATGAATTCAAAGGCGATCTCTCCGTCCGGAAAGGAGGCAAGCTGCTCCTTTAAAACCTGGATCTCCGCACGCCATGCGTTCTTTTGAATATCCTCGGTCCGAAACGAATCCTCGATCATCAACCGCCCGAGGATATGATCTTCTTCTGCCATCAAAAAGGAAGAAATTGAACCCGAATCATATGCTCTTCCCATCATATCTCCCTATTGCAAATATAAAGATACATTCCCCCAGCAATGCCGAGGGCACCGCTCACCGTACCTCCACCTGACACATCCGCATCGCAGCGACGGCATTCGCGTGGCTCTGCGGGGTGACGCCGGCGCAGCAGGAGGCATCGACGGAGATGGGCTTCTCTGGGTAGAATGCCTTGAGGAGCAGCGCGTTGGATTTTCGCACAGTATATCATACCGGCATCTCTGTTGTCGCTATTTTGCAAAAATCAGCCCATTGATGCAAGGGTTTTCGCCTAGAAAAAAGAAATAAGGAACAAGATGATTTTTGTTCACAAGGAGGAAATATCATGAAACGATTTCTACTGCCTGTATGCACCGCGCTCCTCTGCTCGATGGCCCTTCTCCTTGGCACGGGAACAGCGTCCGCCGCAAAACAAGTCCCGCTGATCGACGGCATGGCTCCCATCGGTCTCTCGAATATGATCACATTCGTGCTGAGCCCAGAAAAACGCGAGGCTCAGCTACCTGTAGTCCGCTGCATCAAGCTGCCCAACAGCGAAGGATATTCGTTATACGCAGCCCATTCGCACGATGACGTTCAAATGCTTTTTCAGACGAAGGGGAATGACATCTATGCCGCCTCCGCAGAGTTCAAGATATTGGACGATCGGGCGGTCAAATCTGCGCAGCAGCTGGTCTCCGCGGTCTGCATCATTGCCGGCATGACGCAAAAAGATGTATCTTCACTGTCAGAGAACGAAGGCAATGGGGAACATTTCAGCCTCGGCAGCGTGTTCTGCAAAACGACCCAGCGCCGCATTCAGATGACCATGGAACTGGTCCATGGATCAAACGCACGCATCAACGTGACTGCATACGACGAGTGAGTGCACACGGCATGGAGGAAATGCACAGGAACGGCTGCCTGATATCATATCCACCCGCATGAGGGGATTCATTTCCGAATATGCAGGAGTATTTCGTCTTTATATCGAACTTATAAACAGATCGTTTAATCGAGCACTACAGAAAGGAGATCATCATGCTCTGCCGCAGGTTTTTCTGTGCCCTCGTGGGCGCCTTCCTGCTCATCCTGCCGTTTGCCTCCGCAGCGAATGCCATGGAGCCGACGGAACAGGTCGAACAGCTGCTGGTTTCGCGCGGCCTCCCCTTTGTCGTGCATGAGACGTGTGCCGATCCGTCGGGTGCGGCGCTCTCCCTCACGCAGAATATGGACAGCGGGGCGCATTGGCTCATCTGCACGGTCGGCGGCACGGTCTTTGGCGCGCCGCTGTCCGCGGATCTCTACCGCACGGGTATGCTCACAGATGAACACGGAAACAATCCGCCTGCCATCTTTGCGGGCTGCTTCTTCCAAGACACACGCGGCTCTGCGGATGATACGCTCGGTGTGTGGGAGGGCGCAGATCACCATCTGACGGTCTACTGTTCCTACGACGCGGTCGATGGTCAGATCATCGCGGATGACTACATCTCCTCGGCACGGGGCACGATCGACGCGGAGCACTACGACGCCCGCATCGTGTCGGAGGAGCACACGGCCGCCATCCGCACCTTCTTTGCGCTGCTGCCCGGTCTGCGCGCAGAGGCTGCGTACAGAAATATCGCGATCGAAGAGATGTTCTGACCCCTGCATAAAGGCTGCATGACCGAATGACAACCTCATGCCGCTTCCTTTTTCGATGTGCAGGAAGGATTGCCGCATACGGTTCTACGGAATCACTGATAAAACAGGCCCTCAGATTAGTTCAGATTTTCGTCCTGCCTAGGGAGGCAACCCGGACGCATAGCCAAGGGCTATGTGGAGGATGCCATGGCACAGAGAGGACGAAAAAGCTGACGCGGCTGAATGTATCAGTGCTTCCCTAATTGATTTTAGGAGGAAACGATGAAAAGACAATGGCTGCTCCCGATCGTCTGTGCCTTCACCTTATTCCTTTTTGCAGGAACGGCGTTGGCGTCTCCGCAAAAATCCACTCCCATCCCCCTGCGAGACGACCTCAGCTACGACGCGTTCGTCCACGAGATGAGCGATCTGCTCGCCAGAAAGGAACTTCACACCACGCTGTCCATCCCCGAATACAATGCGGACATCTCCGAGGATGGCTTTACGGCATATCATGCTGCTACGCCAAGCACAGTGCAGGTTGCGTTCTACGTAAAGGATGATCGGGTATATCGCGTGGTAACGCTGTACCGTCCGGCCGAACAACAAATGAATGCGGAAGCCACAGCTGTACTCACTGCGATTTGCGCAGTGAACGGGCTGACACTCGATGAGGTAAAGCAGCTGTTTCATCGGAAAACGGTTAAGGAGAACCTGCAGGTCGGCAGTGTATACTGCACGAATACACAGAAGCACATTTATACGATGACAAATTGGATGGACGATCATGTTTTCGCGGTCGGTATATTCGCGCTGGACAACTGAGGCCGGCGACTCCTCCGGATTGAACCCATCCATTTAAAATGCTGCTGTACAAAGTTTTCTAGGAAATCACTGATAAAACAGGCCCTCAGATTGGTTCAGATTTTCGTCCTGCCTAGGAAGGCAAACCGGATGCATAGCGAGGGCTATGTGGAGGATGCCATGGCACAGAGAGGATGAAAAAGCTGACGCGGCTGAATGTATCAGCGTTTCCCAATACAAATACCATAGCAGAAATTATTCTTATTTTTACTGAGTGCCCCCCATCCGAAGGATGGTCAATCGCCCCGCACCTCGACCTGACACATCCGCATCGCATTGAGTGCGTTCACATGACTCTCGGGAGTCACGCCAGCGCAGCAGGCGGCATCGACGGAGATGAGCTTCTCTGGGTAGAATGCCTTGAGGAGCAGAGCATTGGATATGACGCAGATGTCTGTGCAGAGCCCGACCAGCTCGATCTCGTCGTAGTCCGCAAGCGCAGCGGGGAGGGTTGTCGCGCCGAACGCAGGCTTCTCGATGACGGCCGCCGCCTCCTGCACGAAGGGCTGAAGCGCACCTGCAATCTGCCACCCTGCTGTGCCGCGTATGCAGTGCTCGACGGGCAGTTTCTGCCCCTCCTGCGTCTGGAGATAGTCCGCACCGTGGGTGTCCATGGTAAATACGAAGGCTATACCCTCCGCACGGGCGGCGGCGAGCTTCTCGACCATACGCGGCAGCATCTCCTGTGCCTCCTGTGTGCCGAGTGCGCCGTCTACAAAATCGTTCTGCATATCTACAACAACAATTGCCTTGTGCATAATCGTTCCCTCTCTATGCCGATGAACTTTCTTTTATCTCCAAAATCAGCGGCGCAATCGCGCCTTGCTTTACGTCGATGATCCCCTTGTCGGTCAGTTTGAAATACGGGCTGACAGGCAGCGGAATGGTGCTCAGGGACATGATGACATTGTCGTGGCGATAGCCGCAGTCCGCAAGGACTCGACGAACATGTGCGATCTGCTCACCGAGGACGGAGAGCGGACGGTCAGAGAGGATGCCCGCGATCGGCAGCGGCGCGAAAGCCTCGACACTGCCGCCCACTGCCGCGGCAAAGCCGCCCTGCGCCTCAATGACGGCGTTCGCCGCCGCCTGCATATCCGCCGCTGTCTGCCCGAGGACGAGCAGGTTGTGGCTGTCGTGTGCATAGGTGGTCGCCGCCGCGCCGCGTGTGAGCGCTGTCCCGCCGATAAGTGCCATGCCGCAGCCGCCGTTTTTCCCGTGCCGCTCAAAGACACAGGCAAGGTTGTAGGGGCTGCTCTCCCAGTCGATCACGCCGCCGCGCACGGGCAGCTCTGCCCGCCCCTCCGCAACAAAGGTCGTATGCTCCTGTACCTCGAGGATGCGGCAGAGCACCGACCCCTCCGCAATCGGCGCACGCAGAACGAAGTCCTCGGCACTGCGCAGTGCCAGATGCACGCTGCGGTAAAAATGTGCGGGGAACGATGTGTCATGTGCCGGCTCCTCCCACGTTTCCCCGCGCGCAAAGACCTGCCGTCCCGCACGCCAGACGTTCGCGACCTCGAATGTCCGCAGATCGGAGAGCACGACGAAGTCGGCGATGCGGCCGGGTGCAATTGCCCCCTTATCCCTGAGCCCCATATGTTGTGCGGGCGCATAGGTCGCCGCATAGATCGCCTCCTCGGGCGGAAGCCCGAGCTCCATGCTCCGCCGAACGAGATGGTTCAGCTGTCCGCGCCGCATGAAGTCGTCGGGCATTGTATCATCCGTAACGAGGGCAAAACGCCCCGACAGACGGTTCTCCATGAGGTAGTCGAGGAACTCCTTCTTCAGCGTTTTTTCCTGCAGCTGGATAAACATCCCGTTCGCCGCGCGCTGCGCGAGTCCCTCAAGCGACTGATCCGTATGATCGGAGCGGATGCCGCGGTAGAGGAGCTGCGCCAGTTCCCAACCGACAAAACGCGGGCAGTGTCCCTCGATGGAGAAATCCGGACGGCCGTGCTGAATCTGACGGATCAGGCGGTTCGTCTTGCCGTGTGCATCCGCGATGACCGCGCGGCAGTTCATGACCTCACCGAGACAGATGACCTGGTCCATGTGCATGAGTGCCTCGACATCGTCGTTCTCGATTGCTGCGCCTGCCGTCTCAAGCGCATCGTTCGTTGACGGAACGGACGATGGAATCGCAATCCGTACATCCGCAGGGCCGTCCTGTGCACTCTGCATCAGCGCGCGGATGCCCGCAAGACCGAATACGTTTGCGATCTCATGCGGCTCTGCGATGAGTGTCGTCACCCCGTTACCCACTGCACCGTTCATAAACGTACGCGGCGCACACATGGTGCTCTCAATGTGCATATGGCAGTCGATCAGTCCAGGAATGACATACTGTCCTGCAAGATCAACCGTATGCTGTGGCATGAGCGGCAGCACATCCGTACCGACATAGGCAAAGCGGTCGCCGCAAACGGCGATATTGCCCGGGATGAATTTTTTGAAATAGCTGTTGTAAATCTTTCCGCCTGTCAAAAGAACGTCAATGTGCATATCATCCTCCTATTTCGTACCTGCAATGGCATAGAAGTAGTATGCGAGCAGGAGCGCGAGGAGATAGTGCCCCTTGTGCAGCTCGCTCATGCGTCCTGCGGCGATCTTCATCAGGACGAACGCGATGAAGGCGACGGAGATGCCGTTGGCGATGTTGAACGTATAGGCGGTAAAGGCAATGCAGAGGAATGCGGGGATGTACTCGGCGATGTCTGTGTAGTCGAGATTCCGCATCCCCGCCATCATACTGACACCGACGTAGATGAGAACGGGTGCAGTCGCCGCCGCAGGGATCATGAGCGCGAGCGGCGTCACTGCGAGAACGAGGAGAAACGCGACCGCCGTCGTGCACGCCGTCAGCCCCGTACGCCCGCCCGCCTCAACGCCGGCACCGGACTCGAGATAGGTGATGAGCACTGGAATCGTGAAGAACGACCCCAGCGTGGCGGCGATGGAGTCCACGTGAAAGACCTTGTCAAGCCCCGGCAGATCACCGTTTTTGTCGAGAAAGCCCGCCTTGCCGCCGATGCCGATTGCCGTGCCGAAACTCGAGAAGAAATCCGGCAGGAAGAAGGCAAAGAGAAACGGCAGATACTGCAGATCGAGCGCGCCCGCGAGGTCAACGTTGAAGAAGATCGGCGCGATGCTGTCCGGTATACGAAAGATGCTCTCGGGAATCTTCGTAATGCCCATCGGGATGCCAATGACCGTCCCCGCGAGAATGCTGATGAGTGCCGCGCCGCGCACTTTGCGTGCCGTGAGTACGAGAAGGATGACAAAGGTAATCGCCGCGAGAATGACGACGGGCTGCGTGAGGTCGCCGAACGAGAGCGCGACCTTTTTCGCGTTGACCGCCAACAGCTTTGCATTCCGCATGCCGATCACGGCGAGGAAGATCCCCACGCCCGCACTGATTGAGATCTTGATGCCGCGTGGAATCGTCATGACAATGAGTTTACGGATACCAAGCACCGTGACGATAATGAACAGAATACCGCTCAGAAGGACGATGGCACTCGCAACGCCGATCGGCACATTTTGGAGCTGCACCATCGTGATCGAGAAGATCGCGACGCTGCCCATGCCGGGCGCCAGGGCAAACGGTCGGTTCGTATACAGCCCCATCGCCATCGACGTGAGGAAGATCATGAGCACCATGCCTGTGAGCATCGCCCCCGTCGGCACGCCCGCCTCGCCCATCATATGCGGCACGACCGCGAGAACATAGCCCATCGTCGCGAACGTCGTCAGCCCCGCGATGATCTCCGTACTGACCGAGGAGTGATGCTCCTGCAGTCGGAACTGCCGTTCAAAGAATGAATTCATTGGACACGCCTCCCAAAGGCAATCATAAAAAATTGAAGACCTTTCTATTATAAACCCATTATCAAACTTTTCCAATAATAACAACGAAAATATTTCTGTGTCTCTAAAATCTCGCGCCCCTGTCAATATGAGGAGGATTATGACGTGCACGCAGCCAACGCTGAACGAGCGCCGTATGCCAATGCAGAGAAATGGTTCCGCAGTATTAAGGATCTTATCCGCAGAAAGAGAACGAAAGGTACGGTACCATTTCTATCGCAAGGTGTGTCTATAGAGGAGTGGGGGCGGCCGGGATATCCGGCGATTTCCCGGCCCGCCAATCTTTATTCCTGCACAGGCACAGGCAATCCCCGCCAGTCTCCGAGGCCGTCGGCGAAAAGCGAGATCTCCTCATTATAGTAGTCGATAAATCCGTCGACGAGCTCGTGCCCGCGCGTATCGCTGACCATGAAGGGCTGGTAGAAGTTCTTCTCCTCCTGCTCAAAGTTCGCCCACGTCATGAGATACGGGATATGATGACGCCGCGCGACGGCTGCCGCCGCACTCGTCCAATGCGAATCGTCATTGCCCGTGAGCGCGAGCCCGCCGCCGTTTTTATGAACGCCGACCTCGGTGAGCGCAGGGAGTTTGCCGTGCGCATCCGCCGCGGATACAACCAGCGCCGCCGCATGCTCAAGCCGCTCCATAAAGGCGGGCGTATCGTCGTCATCGTCGTAGAAGTCAAAGCCGAATACGTCCACATACGCATCGCCCGGATAGCGGTCGAGATAGTCCTCCGCCGATGAGAACGGTGCGTTCGGCGCATAGACGTAGAGCGCATTGTGCATGCCGCGCACATCGCGCAGATAGTGGACCGTGTACTGCCAGAGCGCAGTGTAGTCCGCGCCGTCCGTCCCCTTTACGCCCCACCAGAACCAGTCTCCGTTGTGCTCATGGAGCGGGCGAAAGAGCACGGGGATGCGGCGCCTCTGCATGCGCAGCAGAAAATCCGCGACCATATCGAGGTAGGCCGTATAGACCGGATGCAGATCGCCGCCCGGAACGGCGCGGTGCAGAACATGCCCCGCGAGATCGTCCGGCGAATAGCCCGAAAAGTCATAGCCGCCGTCCGCCTGCGGGCGCTTTGCCGCGCGCGCGAGGTTGGGGATGTGCATGGAAAGCGTCAGGATCGCGCCCTCGTTCGAAGCCTCCGCCGCGATCCGCTCGAGTTTGTCCGCGCAGCTCATGCCCGCTGCGCACTCTGCATCGGTCAGCTCCAGCTCCTCGCCCGTCAGCGAGAGTGCATCGAACCCGACGATCCCTGCGAGCGCGCCCGTCATGTCCTTCGTATCGGAGTTCGTTCCGCTGTCGATGCGAAAAAATTTATGATGCGCGTCGTTCTGATGTCCGTAGATCGTGTACTGCAGGCGCCCGAGCGCCGTAAGATACGCATAGAGCTGCCGCGTCTCCGTCGTCGCCGCAGCATCGGCGAGATGCACCGTACGCGGAGCAGCGGCGCGGAGCGTCTCGAGCGCCGGTGTGTCGCGGCGCGCCTTCGCCGCGTCGGGCAGAACCGTCCGCGCCCGGTAGACAGGATCCGCCGGATCGTCCACGGGATGTGCGGCGGCAGGGAGCGCCATGAGCAAGAGCAGCGCGCCGATCAGGGCACATGTGCGCATTGCCCCGGCAAAAGTTGAATATATCATTCGATTTCCTCCTTTGCAGATATTATAGCACAAAAAAACACCCGCTCCCGTGGGAGTGGGTGCCCTATGATCTCCGAATATCAGGTATTCTTCGCAATGATCGCGCCAACGACAGCGCCTGCGATGGCGGCCGTAGTCATGCTGCCCTGCGAGTACTTCTTGCTGCCTTTCTTCTTGCGTTTGCCGCCCCAGGCGAGCTTCTGGACATCATCACGTCCGTCAAGGCTCGTGTAGGAGGCATGCTGCGCCGGTACGGAGAGAGCGCTCGCGGAGACCTCCGCCGCGCCGACAGCACCATAGCCGAGTACGCCGACGAGTGCGGCGACTGCGGTCTTCTTCATCATCTTTGTTGTCATCATGTGAATCCCGTCCTTTCAGAGGGTTGTGATGGAGTCCCTGATACATGATCAGTGCTTCCTTAAAATCTCTTCCCGTTGTAAAGAGATCATACCGCCCATGGATGGGAATTCCATTCGAGTGGAATGCGAGTTTTGTTAGGAGTTACTGCTAATTTTTGTTGTTGTATGAAAATTTATTGAGTTCCGCTAAGATTTGCCTGCTTCTCTGTGCATCCGATAGAACTGCGCCTTCCCTCGAATCACATCGCCGCCGCGCGTGCCATCCGTCGCCCACGGGTTGAACACGGGGCATTCCTCTGTACCGAGATACTCCAGATCCCAACGCTCGCAGGTGGAGCACGGGCCGTAGGGCGCGTGGGCATGCACGCCGTCCTCGTTGTCCGCCGCCTCGCCATGGGTGAGGATGCGCTCCTTGTCGATGGTGAGCCACAGCCCATCTGCGACTGCCGTTACCGCCTGTGCCAGTGCCTCGATCTGCGCAGCGGTCGGCGGCTCGCTCCCGAGATCGTCCGTCGTCGCACCGATGCAGCCGAGGAGGGCGATGCTGACGCTCCCGCTGTTGCGCAGGTAGGTTGCGGCGAGTACATCATCGAGTACCCCGTCCCCGATGACGTAGATGCCGCCGTCCGCATCGACCTGCACATGGTAGTCCGCGAAGAACTGCCCGTAGTGCCCCGCCGTCCAATGCAGATAGAGCTTCGTCTCACGCGCACAGCGGGCAGCGGCATAGCAGAGCGCGGGGCGGTATGCCGCTGCGAGTTCCCTGAGCTCTGCGCAGGTCACGTGCCGCATCGCGGAGGCAGGCAGTACCGCGCTCATCGTGCGCCCTCCTTTTCATTTCGCATCATGACCGTCCGCCCGAGAAATCCGATCAGCCCCGAGGCGATGTTGCTCGTCAGCTCCGCGCTCCCGTAGAAGACAGACAGGATCGCGACCACGACAAGCCCCGTCCCGACCATCCAATCCACGCGCGGCAGATAGTCCCGCATAAAAATCCTCTCCTTTCCTGTGTTTGCAAGTTTCTTTCCTAAGAAATACTTGCTGCAGCAGCAGAAAAGGAGAGGTTTTGTTTATGAAGTTCAAAGCGCCCCTTCCCCGCTGTGGCCGGGAAGGCTGAGGATTACGCTGATCAGCTTCCCCCATCGCACAGGGAAGGCCGAGATTCGTTCTCCCCCTGCGAGGAGATGCGGTCACTGCTTCCGCATCTTTTCGAGGTACTGACGCGTCTCATGCACGACGACTCCCGAGAGGGCGATGAGGGCGATGAGGTTTGGGATCGCCATGAGCCCGTTCACGATGTCGGCGAGGACCCAGATCGCCTCGAGCTTTAGGAACGCGCCGCACGCGATGAGCGCGATGAACACGAGTCGGTACGGCAGGATGGCGCGCATGCCCGCGAGGTAGAACACGGCACGCTCGCCGTAGTAGTTCCAGCCGAGGATCGTGGTGAACGCAAAGAGCGCGAGCGAAACGGTGAGGAGTGCGCCGCCGATGGAGCCGTAGAGGCTCGTAAACGCCGCGCCCGTCATTGCCGCGCCCGCCGTATCGCCGTGCCATGCGCCCGTGAGGACGAGCACGAGTCCCGTCATGGAGCAGATAATAATGGTGTCAATGAACGTGCCCGTCATGGAGATCAGCCCCTGCTCGGCGGGTTCCTTCGTCTTTGCCGCCGCTGCCGCAATCGGCGCCGAGCCGAGACCCGACTCGTTCGAGAAGACGCCGCGCGCGATGCCGTTCTGCATCGCCATCATGACGGTCGAGCCGGCAAAGCCGCCCGCCGCCGCCGTGCCGGTGAACGCGCTGTCCAAAATCAGCGCAATCGCCGCGGGGATCTCAGCGGCGTGCATCAGGATGATCCCCGCACAGATGACGATGTAGAGCACCGCCATAAAGGGGATGATGCGCGCAGAGACCTCGGCGATGCTCCGAAGTCCGCCGATCGTGATCGCCGCAATCAGTGCCGTGAGCGCGATGTCCGTCGCGATGCGCGGGACGCCGAAGGACAGCTCCACCGAGTCGACGATGGCGTTGACCTGCGGGAATGTACCGATGCCGAAGAACGCGACAAGCACGGTCGCCGCCGCAAAGAAGCCCGCGAGCGGACGATATTTCTCGCCCATGCCGTGCCGGATGTAGTACATGGGGCCGCCCGCGATCTCGCCGCGCTCGTCTGTCGTGCGGTATTTCACGGCGAGCAGACCCTCGGCGTACTTCGTCGCCATGCCGAAGAACGCCGCCATCCACATCCAGAAGATCGCACCGGGGCCGCCGACCTTGACCGCCGTCGCAACGCCGACGATGTTGCCCGTGCCGATCGTCGCGGCAAGCGCGACGCAGAGCGCCTTGAAGCTCGATATGTCGCCCGCGCCCTTGTTCTTTGCGCGGAGGATCAGCCCGAGCGCACGCGGCAGCTGCACGACCTGCAGCAGCGAGAGCCGGATCGTCAGCAGGATACCCGTCCCCACGAGCAGCGTGATGAGCGGAATGCCCCAGAGAAATGAGTCGATCGCATTCAGCATAGGAAGAAATGATTCCATGTCACATACCTCCAAAAATGAAAATATGGTGGTATTTTACCATGATAAAGTATTAAATGTCCATGTATACATGAAATGCTTGATTTTACATAATCATCGAAATGAAGTACAATGAGAACCCTATTATGGAAAGGATGTGGGAATATGCCCGGAATTGGTGTCATTGTCAATGTGATTGCTGTTGTGCTTGGCGGTCTCCTGGGACTCGGGTGCGGGCGCTTCCTCGCGGAGCGATTCCAAGAGACCATCATGCGGGCGTGTGCACTCGTGGTGATCTTCCTTGGGCTCGGCGGAGCGCTCAGCAAGATGCTCGCGGTCGACACAGACGGGCGGCTTTCCTTCATCGGTATCGACATGATGCTCGCCGCCCTCATCGGTGGAGCGATCATCGGCGAGATCCTCAACATCGAGGATCGCATGACTGCCTTCGGCGCGTGGCTGAAACGCGTGTCAGGCAGCACGGGCGACACGCATTTTATCGACGGCTTTGTCTCCGCCTCACTCACGATCTGCGTCGGCGCGATGTCAGTCATCGGTGCAGTGAATGACCGTCTGCTCGCCGATCCCTCGGTCCTCTTTGCGAAAAGCGTCCTCGACGGCATCGTCATCATGCTGCTCACCGCAACGCTCGGACGCGGCTGCATCTTCTCCGCCATCTCCGTCGGCATCTTCGAGGGTGCGATCTTCCTTGCGGCAGGTGTGGTGGAGCCATTCATGACGCCTGCCGCCCTTGCAAATCTCAGCTACGTCGGCAGTATTTTAATTTTCTGCGTCGGCACCAATCTCTTCACCCTCCCCTACATTCGCGTCGCGAACTTTCTGCCCGCACTCGTGATTGCGGTGCTGTGGCCGTTTCTCTAAGGGAACCGCTGATAAAATAGACCTTCCGATGGGCGTAGATTTTTTCATCCGAACAAGGAGAGAGTCCTCCACATAGCAGAGGCTATGTGGAGGATCGAGGGCGAAAAGCGGGCAAAAAAGATGCGCCAAGATGGCGTGGCTGAATTTATCAGTGGTTCCGGGTCTATGTCAAGTGTTACGGACTACGATGCTCCACGCAAACATCTCGTTCGCAAGCGTTCATGCGCTTGTACGCTTAAATATCGGCGAATTTCTAAACGACCTTCGGTTGAACGACGAAATCCGCCGGGGCGTACCGCGTACTTTTCCCGCTTGCTCCACTAGGGTTTGCTTTGGAACATCGCGGTCCGCATTCTTCCGTAACAATTATCATAGAACCGTGATCCCTAACGTATGCATGACTATTGCATATCTATGGTAAAATAAAGGAAGGACTGATAAATTCAGCGATTCCTAAAAAGGAGGTCTGCGCATGAAACAAGGTCTGATTCTCGCAGGGGAGCCGATGGGGCTCCTCATCGCGCAGAGCGAGGGAACACTCGGCAGCGTCACCGGCTACGATCTCGCCGTCGCTGGCGCGGAGTTCAACGTCGCCGTTGGTGTCGCGCGGCTCGGGCATCGTGTCACCTATTTGACGAAGCTCGGACGCGACCCGTTCGGCGAGCGCATTATCCATGTACTGAGTGAAAACAAAATTGGAAACGAGTTCATCGCGTGGGATGCGGAGCGGCGTACGGGCTTTATGCTCAAGGGTCGTGTGCACGCGGGCGATCCCCCGATCTTCTACTTCCGCGCGGGTTCTGCCGCCTCGACGCTCGCGCCGGAGGACGTGGAGGCGATTGATTTCTCCTCCTACAGCCACATCCACCTGACGGGCATCCTGCCCGCGCTCACAGCATCAACGCGCGCAGCGGTGGATCTCATGTTTGAGCGTGCACGCGCGGCAGGGCTCACGATCTCGTTTGATCCGAATCTGCGTCCCCAGCTCTGGCCGGATGAGCGCACAATGCGCGAGAACATCAATGATCTCGCTGCGCGTGCAGACATCGTGCTTCCGGGCACGGCGGAGGGGAAGATCCTCGTGGGGAGCGACGATCCCGCCGCGATCTCCGACTACTATCAGAAGCGCGGTGCGCGGGTCGTCATCACGAAGTGCGGCAGCGCGGGCGCGTACGTCGCCGATGGTGCGGAGCGCTGTCATGTGGCGGGCTTCCGTGTGCGCGAGGTCGTCGATACGGTCGGCGCGGGCGACGGCTTTGCGGCGGGCGTCCTCACTGGTCTGATGGAGGGGCTGTCCATGCACGATGCCGTGCGGCGCGGCACCGCCATCGGAGCGATCCAGGTCATGAGCCGCGGCGACAACGAGGGGCTGCCGACCCCTGCCGAACTTGAGAGATTTATGAAGGAGGCGGATTCCACCGATGAGTGAACAGCTGCAGAGAATGTCCAAGATCGGTCTTGTCCCGCTCGTCGTCCTTGCGGACGCAGCGTGCGCGAAGCCGCTCGGCGAGGCGCTCGTCGCGGGCGGCATCCCCGTTGCCGAGGTTACATTCCGCACGGATGCGTGCCTCGATACGATCCGCGCGATGAAGGAGATCCCTGATCTCATCGTCGGAGCGGGCACGGTGCACACGGCAAAGCAGGCGGCGGCGGCGGTCGATGCGGGTGCGACCTACATTGTGACGCCCGCCTACAACCCCTCTGTCATTGAATGGTGCCTTGCGCACGATGTCGATGTGATCCCCGGCACCGTTACGCCGGGCGAGATCGAGGGCGCACGCGCATACGGCATCCGCCTGTGCAAGTTCTTCCCCGCCGCCGCGTACGGCGGAACGACAACGCTCAAGGCGCTCGCAGGGCCGTTTGCCGATGTGAAGTTCCTGCCGACGGGCGGCGTAAGTCTCGACAATATGATCGACTACCTCGCTCTCCCGAACGTCGCGGCGATCGGCGGCAGCTTTATGACGCCCGACAAACTCGTCGCGGCGCGCGACTGGGATGGTATTGCTGCGGTCTGCCGCACGATTGTAAAGAAGATGCACGACGCACTGCCTGCGCGGGTATAAGAGTGCTGAGAAATCGCTGATAAAACGATCATTGCTTCCCTAAATCAAGACGGGGGCGCTGCATGAAGTCAATCGACGTCACGCAGCGCCCCCGTCTTTTTCGATGCGATTAGAATGCAGCCTCACTCCGATCCGACGATCCCGATGTAGGTGATTTTCCCATGCTCGGTGCGGAACACAATCGCGATATCATATTTGTCGCGGTAGACGAAATTTTCCTTCCCATCCTCATACTTTGTATCACGCCACGGCTTGCCATACGTCTGCATAATCTTGTCCGCAGGGTCGCCGACGGTCACGCCCGCCGGTGTCGCGATGCCGTTGTGTGCATTTGTGTTGAGGTACATGACGGTATCTTTGACGAAGATGATCTTGAATGACGTACCATAGGTGTACTCGTCCATCATCTCATCCAGTGCGGGGCTCATCCGCGGCTCGGTCCGCTCGGTCGGCGCACCGTAGATCGCCTCGACCTGTGCGCGGGTCGTCCCGACCATGAGCCCGCCGAGCGCGATCTCAGCGTTCTCCAGGATGTGTCCGTCCCGATTGATCTGATCCTTGTACGCCGCTGCCGTAACCGCCGACAGGGCAATCATAAAGACAGCAATCAGGCAAAAAATTCGCTTCATCATTCGTCTCATCCTCCTTGCAGTTTTCAAAATCTCTCTAACTTCTTTCGACAGAAAGAAGACAAATTCCTCTCTCGTCCGCCGTGCGATAAAAGTTGCCAGTCCGCTGCAGCGTTGTTGGTAAATGGTTGGCAGATTTAGTTTTCAGCTGCATTGTATACGAAGGACATCATGAAATCATGCAGGGCTTTTCCCCTGTACATCGAATAAATACAGTAGTATTTCGTAAGGAGGTCTCGTTATGTCCATCATTGCAGCCTACGTCGTTCCTCACCCCCCCATAATCCTGCCCGAGATCGGCAAGGGGGAGGAGAAGAAGATCCAACTCACCGTGAATGCCTACGAGCGCGCCATGAAGGAGGCGGCGGATCTGGAGCCCGATACGGTCATCATCGCGAGTCCGCATACCGTCATGTACGCCGACTACTTCCACATCGCGCCGGGCGAGGATGCGAGCGGCAGCTTCGCACAGTTCGGCGTGCCCGAGCTCGCTGTGACGGCGCACTATGATGCGGTGCTCGCAAAGGAGGTCGCAGAAGCGGCACACGCGGAGGGGATCGAGGCGGGCCCCGTCGGTGGGCGAAACGCCGCGCTCGATCACGCCGTCATGATCCCGCTGCACTTCCTGCACGCGCACACGCGAGACTTCCGCGTGGTGCGCCTCGGCATCTCGGGGCTGTCCCCGCTCGATCACTACAATTTCGGCAAATGCGTCGCGCGCGCCGTCGATACGCTCGGACGGCGGGCGGTCTTCATCGCGAGCGGCGACCTCTCGCACAAGCTCACCCCCGAAGGCCCGTACGGATTCGCCCCCGAGGGGCCGCGCTTTGACAAGGCATGCATGAAGTACCTCGAGGAGGGTGACTTCCTAAAGCTCCTGCGGATGGATCGCGCCCTCTACGAGCCGGCGGCAGAGTGCGGGCTGCGCACGTTCTGGATGATGGCAGGTGCGCTCGACGGGCAGGCACTCAAGATCAAGAAACTCTCCTATCAAGGGCCGTTTGGCGTCGGCTACGGCGTTGTGTCGCTCCGCGTGACGCGTGAGGATGTGCGCCGCAGCTTCGCCGAACGCTACAAGATGCTTGAACGGCGGGCGCAGGAGGAGCGTCGTGCTGCCGAGGACGAGTATGTGCGGCTCGCACGGCACGCCATTGAGACGATTGTCACGACAGGAAAGCTGCCCGAGCGACCTGCGAATCTGCCCTCTGAAATGGCAGAGCGCGCGGGTGTCTTCGTCTCGCTCAAAAAGGACGGCGAACTGCGCGGCTGCATCGGCACATTTGAGCCCACGGCGAAGAATATCGCGGAGGAGATTCTCCAAAACGCCGCCTCTGCTGCTCTGCGCGATCCGCGTTTCCCGCCCGTCAAGAAGGAGGAACTGGACGCGCTCGTCTACTCCGTGGATGTGCTCACAGAGCCGGAACTGGTCGCGGGTGCGGATGCGCTCGATGTGAAAAAATACGGCGTGATCGTCGAGTACCGCGCACGCAAGGGGCTGCTGCTGCCCGATCTCGCGGGCGTGGATACGGTGGAGGAGCAGCTGCGCATCGCCCGCCAGAAGGGCGGCATCCCCGAGGATGCACCGATCCGCATCTGGCGGTTTACCGTCGAGCGGCACCACTGAGATGGATACACGGCTCATCTGCGCGGATGGAGCGGTGGACACGTCTATAGATACACAGACTATACGTGCGAGCGGATCTGTGGACGCTGCTGCGTCTCCCACGGGCGCGGACACACCGATCACCTGTACGCTCTGCCCCCATGCCTGCCGTCTGCGCGTGGGCGCGACGGGGTTCTGCCGTGCACGCAGGAACGAGGGCGGCACGATCCGCGCCATCAACTACGGGCAGCTCACCGCGCTCGCGCTCGACCCGATTGAGAAGAAGCCGCTCTACCATTTTTATCCCAACAGTCAAATTCTCTCGGTCGGCAGCTTTGGCTGCAACCTCGCGTGTCCGTTCTGCCAGAACGCGGGAATTGCAGCGGCAGACGAGCGCATCGAGACGGAGAACGTCACCCCCGCGCAGCTTGCCGCACTCGCCGACGAACTGCGCCGTCAGCCGCGTGGCAACATCGGCGTTTCCTTTACCTACAACGAGCCGCTCGTCGGCTATGAGTACATCATGGACACGGCCCCGCTCCTGCACGCGGCGGGGCTGAAGGTCGTACTCGTCACGAACGGCATGATCTGCACGGAGCCGCTCACGCGTCTCCTACCGCACGTCGATGCGATGAACATAGATCTGAAGGCATGGCACACGGACACCTATCGGCGGCTTGGCGGCGACCTAGAGGCGGTGAAGTCGACCATCGCAACCGCAGTCGCACATGACGTGCACGTCGAGGTGACAACCCTCGTCGTCCCGGGCATCAGCGACCGTGCCGAGGACATGGACGAGGAGGCGCATTGGCTTTCCACCCTCTCGCCCGACCTCCCGCTCCACATCAGCCGCTATTTCCCGCGTCACCGCATGAGCAGGCCGTCAACACCGATTGCGGACATCGACCGTCTTGCCGCCATTGCCCGCCGTCACCTGCGGCACGTCCATCGCGGGAACTGCTGAGGGAAACAATCCTATCCCCCGCAGCGAAATCTGCGCTGCCGTACAGATGCCCCCCAATTTCAAAGGAGATGATGCAAATGATGAAATCACGTTGGAAACTCAGCGCGACGCTTGCCGCTATGACTGCAACGGGTATGCTGTATGCAATGCCGGCGGGTTTTGCGGCAGAGGCACAGATGCAGAATGCGCCCGCCACGAAGACATCGGCGCAGACAAGCTCCGCCGCAATGACGGCACAGCCCGCAGCGCAGACAGCACCTGCACACAAAGAGATGCAGCCCGCCGCACAGCAGACCTCAAAACCGTTTGCCGTTGTCCGCGCGGGCAAGAAGTGGGGCGCAGTCGCCCCCTCGGGCAGCCTCGCCATCCCTGCGGCGTACGATCAGATTGCCTCCTACTCGGCGGACGCTGTCGCCGTCCGTCAGGGCAAGACATGGGGCATCGTACGCATGGACGGCACGGTCATCGTCCCAGCCATCTACAAAACCATACAGCCGCTGTCTGCGGATGTCATCATTGTCAGCGATGCAAAAGACAAGGTCGGCGCGTACAATACGGCTGGCAAACAGATCCTGCCCGTTGAATACCTCGCGGTCGGTCCGTTCAGCGATGGGATTTCCTGTGTGCAGCGGAACGATAAAAAATACGTGTTCTATCGGCAGGACGGCAGTCTGCTGACAAACGATGTGTACGATGCGGCGTATTCCTTCTCCGAGGGGCTTGCTCCCGTCAAAACAACAAGCGGAAAGTACGGGTTCATCGATACCACGGGGACTTTAATCATTCCTGCCGCCTATGATTGGGCAGATGGTTTTCAGGAAGGACTGAGCCGCGTCGAAATCAAGAAAAAGCTCGGCTTTATCGACAAGTCCGGCACAATGGTCATCCCGCCACAGTACCGCCTCGGAGATGTCTGGGACTTCCAGGACGGGCTTGCAATGGTGAAGGAAAAGAAGTACCGCGCATTCATCGACAAGACGGGCGCAAAGGTGATCCAAACGCGCTACAGCGACGTGATGCCGTTTGAGAACGGGCTTGCCGAGGTGCGCCGTGAGGTCAAGGTCGGACTGCTCGGCGGCTTCCTCACCAGTGCCGTCTCCTTTGCCACGGGAGTGCCGACATTCGGGGTCGGCACCGATCTCATCGGCGAGAAGACCAAACGCGGCTACATTGACAAGACCGGTGCAGAGATCATCTCAACGAAGAACGACTACAACTCCATCTTCATGGACGGTGTTGCACTCGTCCGCGTCAAGAGCAAATGGGGCATCGTCGATCGGAAGGGCGCCTATGTGATAGAGCCGAAATATAAGGCGATCCACTTCTTCTATGACGATCTCGCGGCGGTGCAGGACGGTGACAAGTGGGGCTTTGTCGGACGTGACGGCAAAATCGTTATCGAACCGAAATACGACGAAGTGCACGACTTCACCGACGGACTTGCCGCCGTACGGCAGGGCACGAAAAAGTTCTTTATTGACAAAACCGGACGTGCGCCCTTCCTCCTACCAAATTCGATCACGGACATCGGAATGTTCAACGATGGATTTGCACCTGTGAAGATAAACGGCAAGTGGGGCTTTATCGACCACACGGGCACGGTCGTCATCCCGCCGACATATGACGAGGTACTCACGCATCAGTACACGACAGATAGTCTCTGATTGGCACGGATCCGCATCCTACTGATGGTACATCAGCGGATCCACCTCGGAGCGAATCCCGTGGAGCGCGAGCTCCTCTGCAATCTGCTTGGTCGTGCGCAGCAGCGGGAGCCTATAAGCACAGATCGTCTGCAGCAGCAGGCGTACAGATCTGCAAACCAAAAGGGGCAGCTGCACGAAATATTCGTGCAGCTGCCCCTTTGTGTCGGCTTATTTTGAATGCAGAGCAATGCTCTGCGAAAGATTTTTCGACAAAATTCAAGCAAAAAGATGCGTCAGGATGATTGGGCTGAATTGATCCGTGCTTCCTTCCCCCTCTGCTATTTGCGATCTGCCTCAAATTTCCAATCTGCGGCATCCAGCTCCCGCATAGTCTTTGTGCAGTATTCAAGCAGAATTTTAAACATCTTTTCGCCCTTCTCCGCTGTGCCTTTCGTCGCATCACCCGTCTGTGCCGTATTGGTAAGCTCCGAGAAGTCCCATTTAATCCCCATGAGGGAGGGGAGATTCTTCGGCACACGACAGGTTGCCTGCTCCGGCTCGCACCACTCGGGGAAAAGATAGTAAGCGATGGAGGTCTCTCCCTCGCCCGCGTGACCGAGCCCGTTCCAAACCTCAAAGGTGCCTTTGGGCAGGAGCTCACCCGCTGTGACCCACCACTGGTCAAGTGCGGCAATACGCGCGTTGGGATACTTCTCCTTGATCTTGCGCGAGGCAACCTCAATCGGTGCGATGTTGCCGTCATGCCCGTTGATAATCATAATCGTGTCAATGCCGTTGCGGAGCACCGACTCGACAATATCATAAATCACCTGCGTCACCGTATCATACTGCAGGGTCAGCGTAAAGGGGAAGGAATCGTAATGGGCGCTGTATCCGACCGGGATCGGCGGCAGTACGAGCATATCACCAAGCTCGTCCGCGATCGCCTTCCCCAGCTTATAGGAAACGATCGTGTCGCACCCCTCCGCCAGATGCTGTCCGTGCGCTTCACAGGCGCCGACAGCAAGCACCGCCTTTTTAAAGTTCCCTTCTTTTACCTGATGGGCAGTCATTCTCCACAGTTCATTCAACATGACATTTCCTCCTTTGTCTTTAGGAAATACTGATAACTTCAGCGATTCCTTTATCATGCAGACGGCACGGTGATCTGCACACATGCCGCCGATCATCCGAATACGGCAGCGAGCGCATCCGCGCGTCATCAGATAACCCGCTGTGTCACAGGATTTAGGACATATGCTCTTTGCGCTCGATGATATTGATTTGCTGCGAGGTGATGGAGAGCGCCTCTGTGAGGTCACGCCTTCGGACCGCCTCCACAATGCGCCTGTGCTCGCCCAGTGTCTTTTCGACCCCGATGTATTTCATATCCTCAATCAGATCTCGCTGCAGAATGTTCAGCACCCCGCGGAGGGCATCGATAAGATAATTATTCCGTGTCAATGCAGCAAGCCCGATGTGAAACGCGCTGTTCACCCTATGGTATTCCTGAATCCACTCTGGATGCGACGTATCCACCTGGGCGCTCGCAAGCACGTCGAGATGCCGGAGATCCTCCTCGTCGGCATAGCGAACCGCGTGCTCCACGGTTGCCCGTTCCAAGATGTTGCGAAATTGATAGAGCTTGCGCAGCTCCTTCAGCGACAGCTTCTTTACCATGTATCCCTTGCGCGGTATTTTACACAGCAGCTTCTCCTCACAGAGAATGGTAAGCGCCTCGCGTGCCGGCGTTTTGCTGACCCGATACTTCTGCGAGACCTCAGCCTCCGTGATGAATTGCCCGTCCGCATATGCACTGGCGCAGATCTCCTTGCGCAGCGCTCTCAGTACAGTCGATGTAATAGAGTGTTTCCCTGATTGTTCAGCATCCATCGCCATACCACACCTTCTCGCTCGCATTCAGAATAATCGAATCTTTTTGTTTTTCAGTATACCCTGATTCTCGTCGATTTGCAAGTATAAAATATCTCTCGTATATTTAACAAATTCTTCAAACGATTTGCCATTCTCTTATTGACATTCATGTAATTTTTACGTATCATAAATATTACGAAAAATATACCACTGAAATATTTTTCGTATACTCAGGAGATATTGATCGCTCGGGATCACCGATCCTCTGAACGACATCTCTCAGAAAGACAGAATAAGGAGGTACAATGATGGACAAACAATCCTCTGTAAAAGAGAATGACCCGCACAATGTTCCGGACGATCAGGAGTTCATGTCTGAACCCGTTCCGATGGATAAGCGGCATTCAACCAAAGATCAGATCATGGTCTGGATTGGATTCGGCTACGTTGTAACAGGTCTCGTCGTCGGCGGACAGATTGGAGGACAGGGTGGTGCGGGACTGCCTCCGCTCACGGCATTTCTTTCCGTTGCACTGGGGATGGGCTTTCTGTTTTTCCTGACCTCCTTCCTCGGGATCGCCTCGCAAAAGACCGGATACAATCTGTCCCTGCTCTGCCGCTTCAGCTATGGTGAACGCGGTTCTAACCTGCCGCTCGCCATGATGTCGCTGATGACACTCGGCTGGTTCGCAAGCATCGCGGGGATGATCGGGCAGATTTGGGGCGCATGGATCGGGAATCCGTCCGGCGTGGTTGTCTTTGACCCGAACGCCCACGGCTTTCACGGGGTTGCAGCAATTACACTGG
Source organism: Selenomonas sp. oral taxon 920 (assembly GCF_001717585.1). Classification (NCBI taxonomy): domain Bacteria; kingdom Bacillati; phylum Bacillota; class Negativicutes; order Selenomonadales; family Selenomonadaceae; genus Selenomonas; species Selenomonas sp. oral taxon 920. The sequence goes on along the minus strand of NZ_CP017042.1, from coordinate 27,419 downwards.
AGGAGTTCCTCTCTACATTCGTCTGGGGTCTCATATTTACTTATACGGCTGTCCGCGGAATGGGCGCAATAGAGAAGGTCGCGAACATCTTCGCACCGTTCATCATGATCGTCGCCATCGTCATGGGGTTCGTCTATATCTCGCAGGCGGGCGGGCTGTCTCCATTCCTCAGCAAGGCAGGCATGCTCAGCGGCATGAGCATGGGTACCGCGATCACGGCGGTCGTCGGAAGCTGGATTGCGGGTGCCATCATGGGGACCGAGCTCTTCCGCTTCAATAAGAACATCCGCGCCGTTTGGTGGTGCGCAGCAGCATGCTTTATCTTCACCAATCCGATTCTGAACGTCGTCGGCTATATTGGCGCCGTTCAGACGGGCGACTTTAACTATGTGATGTATATGCTGCAGGTCAGCATTCCGGTAGCAATTCTTGGCGTCATTGTATGGACATCCGCACTCTGGACAACAGACAATGGCGAGCTCTACTGCAATGCACTCTATACGGGGCCGGTGCTCCGCTCATATGGGTTCAACGTGGAGCGCAAGCAGGTCGTTATTGTCATCGGTGTCCTCGGGTCGATTCTCGGCAGTCTTGCATTCTATCAGCTCTTCTTCGCAGACTTCATCAATGTGCTCGGCATTATGGGACCGCCCATTGCATCTCCGATTCTGGCGGATTACTTCGTATCCGGACGCCATCGGAAATACAATGCCGCAGCACTGGCATATCAGCCCGCCATCCGCTGGGCAGGCCTCCTGTCCTTTGCCATCGGTGCGGCAATCGCCCTCTACTGCTCGTACGGCGTAACGCTGCCCGGCGAGTTCCCATCCGGTGTCTTTGCGATGATTATCTCCTTCGTCGTCTATATCGTCATCTATCGGATGCTGCCCGATGCCGATGCAGATGCGCGCATCCTAACGCAAATCAAGGGATAATTTCCGCCATACAAAAATACCTCTCACACCATCCTCGGTGCGAGAGGTATTTTCTTTGTACGGATTGCATCCGTCACAGCATCGCGGAGACAGCCGCCGCTGTGGCGATGGAGCTTTGCGCCGCCTTCGACATGAGCAGCGGATCCGTGCTCTGCTCGAGTGCCTGATGCCGCATCTTCTCGATCGTTTCGGAGACGAGATCCTTGCCCGCCTCAGGATGCGAGCCGCGCGTCACGATCTGGGAGACGAGCTTCGTCCCCTGATAGATCTGCGTGATGACCGAGCCGTCCGCGAGCACGCGCGTGATGACGGTATCGCCGACCTTCTCCGCCCAGTCGCGTGCCTCCGCCGCCTTGGACTCCTTCAGATTCTGCAGCATGCGCGCAAATGTATCGGAGGTGTCCTCCTTCACGGGATTTGTGCGCCGTTCAGCAGATGCCGGCACTACTCCACCGCTGCCATAGATTTTCTCGAGTTCCATAGTATTCCCTCCCTTCGCGCTTCCTGCATGATATCGTTGTCCTTACCATTTCTATCGAAAAAAAATACACTTCCTTAACAAATCTCCTTGAATTCCCGTATATTTTCCGATAGTATAGAATCGTGCGAAAAAGGAGATGATGACATGGGCGAACGGCTTTCCTTTGCCTCGGACTATATGGAGGGAGCGCACGCGGAGATTCTGCGGCGGCTCGCAGAGACGAATCTGGAGCAGGCGGCAGGCTACGGATGCGATCCTTACACGGAAGCGGCGCGGGAGAAGATACGAGCCGCGTGCCGCGCACCGCGTGCAGAGGTTCATTTTCTCGCGGGCGGGACACAGGCGAACCGCATTGTGATCTCGGCACTCCTGCGCCCCTACGAGGGGGTGATTGCCGCCGATACAGGGCATATCACGGTGCATGAGGCGGGCGCAATCGAAGCCGGCGGCCACAAGGTACTCGCGCTCCCGCATACGGACGGCAAGCTCACGGCACACGCCATTGAGGGCTGTCTGCGTTCCTACCGCGCGGACACGAACCGCGACCACATGGTATGTCCCGGCATGGTCTACCTCTCGCATCCGACGGAGTACGGCACACTCTATACGATGAATGAACTCGAGGCGATCAGCGCGATCTGCCGCACGAACAAGATTCCGCTCTTCCTTGACGGGGCGCGGCTCGCCTACGCGCTCGGCTGCCCCGCAAACGAGCTGACGCTCGCCGCCGCTGCACGCCTGACGGACGTATTCTACATCGGCGGCACGAAGTGCGGAGCGCTCCTCGGTGAGGCAGTCGTGTTCCCGAAGCCAAATACCGTGCCGCATTTCTTCACCATCGTCAAGCAAAGCGGCGCGCTGCTCGCGAAGGGGCGCGTGCTCGGCATCCAGTTCGACACGCTCTTCACGGACAAACTCTACGAGCGCGGCGGTGCGCACGCGGTCGCCATGGCAGACCGCATTCGCGCGACACTCACGGAGAAGGGCTACCGCCTCGCCGCAGACAGCCCGACGAATCAGATCTTCCTCGTACTCAATGAGGCACAGCTTGCGCACCTATCAGAGCACATCGTCATGGGCTTCTGGGAGAAGCAGGACGACGTGACCATCATGCGCATCGCGACGAGCTGGGCAACGCGCGAGGAGGACGTGGAGCGGCTGATCGCGGTGCTGTGAAGAACAGCGCACTCAGATATAAAACACAAACATATGACCTTGGGGGGCTGCCTCCAAGGTCTTTTTATCATCAGTGCGGTGAGGCCGGCATGTACGATTCCGGCTCATCGGCAACGATCTCAAATCCAGGCACGGCCTCGTCGTGATGCCCGATCATTGCCTCGCTGCCGCAGAGGAGGCGCGGCGCAGAGGAATCCGTCCGCCGGAGGCTGTATGCGGCATGCGCGTCATCGGTGTCCGACACAAGAGGTGTGATGCTGTCCTCCGCCGTAAGGAGACTCCTTCCCCAGATGCCGACACCGCCCGCGCGGAAGGAAATCGTCTTCGCTCCGACAAGTGAATTCCGCATCGACAGTGTATTTGCCTGTGTCACCTCGATCTCCTCGCGCGTCTCATTCCCATCCGCATCGCGGAGGATACGGGTGCGTGCACCGATGCTGAGGCCGATCTGATTTGCAATGAGATCGGTACCCGCCAGATCAATCGCTCCGCTGACGGCACGAATCTCATCTGCCCATATGGCGCTGCTCGACAGACGGAGCGCACCTGCCGCATCGATCCGCCAATCCTCTCTGCCGCCGCTTACGCCGCCGCTCAGATCACCGACCCAGATGCAAACACGCTTTGCCCCAATGATGCTGTTCTTCATCGTCACCTGCCTCGCCCGAATCTCCACATCCGGGAGCATATCACTCTTGATTTTCGTATGCTCCAGATACACCGTATCCTCTGCGGGTGACGTGTCCCCATGTGAACGCGTGCCGGCGGCGGCAATCGTTATCTTACGCCCTTGAATCTCAGCGTTTCGGAGCGAAATCTTCTGCGCACCGATCAGCAGCTTTGCCGCATCGATCCTGCCGCCGTCGGCACGCACATCCGCACCGTAACTGAGGAGCGTGATCGACGTACCCGCAAGATTTGCGGATGCGTTCATGCAGATACCTTGTGACGCCGTGATGACAACCCCCGCGCCGCCTGTTTCTGTTATTTTTCCAAGGAAGTCCGCCGCGTCTTCCCCGCGGACGTTATTGATGATCCACCCCTTCGAGGTATCAAAATGCAGCTCCTCCGCCGCCCCGATGTCAAAATGTGTCCAGTCAATGACGCTGTTCTCCTCCGCCGTGATCGTTGCGCCGCTCGGCACGGCGGCAAGGCTTCCCGCATCGACCGTAACGTTCCCCTCTGCAAGACTGCCGCCCGCGGGCATCGCACATGCCGCCCCCATGAGCACAAACATCGCGGACACGGTCAGCACACCCATCCGCAGGAGACACCCATTTCCTCGATGCATCATCCATGCCGCCTCTTTCCCATCGTCCAACCACAAAGGGTGTGCTCTGTGCCGATACCGCACAGAGCACACCCTTTTCCTCTCATATCAATGATTCGCCGTCTCGTAGATCGCAATGACATCCGCACGCGTGAGCGGATGGAAACAGCCGAGTGTTATCGTGTCACCGCTCGTCGCGGCGCTCGCGATCTCCTCGATCGTTCCCTTTGAGAGCGTGCCGATGCCGAGCCCCGCAAGGCTCGTCGGCATGCCGATCTCCGCAAAGAATTCCTCCATTTTGCGGATGCCCGCGCGTGCACGCTCCTCATCCGTGCCCGCGTTCACACCGAAGAGCTCGGCGGCAAACTGGGCAAAGCGCGCCGCGTCATATTTGTAGACGTACCGCGCCCACGAACCCCAGAGCGCCGTGAGGGTCATTGCGTGCGTTGCGTCGTAGCGCGCGGAGAACTCATGTCCGAGCTTGTGCACGGAGAAGTCCTTCATCCGTCCGAGCTCCGTGAAGCCGCTGTGCGAGACGCTCCCGCACCACATCAGCTCACTCATCGCATCGTAGTCCTTGCGGCTGACGAGGAGACGGCGCACAGACTCCATCACTGTCCGAAGGAGCTGGACGGCGACGCGGTCGGTGAAGACGTTCGGCTCCTTGACGCTTGTAAACCAGCGTTCCATCGTGTGCATCATGATGTCCGCTGCGCCCGCCGCAATCTGCTCGCGCGGCAGACTGAAGGCAAGCTCCGGGTTCATAAAGGCGACGACGGGGCGGTTCAGCTGCGAGTTCAGCCCGCGCTTTTGCCCCGTATCCTCGTTCGTCAGCACCGCCGAGTCACTCGTCTCACTGCCCGCCGCCGGGATCGTGAGGACGGAGCCAAAGGGCATGGTCTTTGTGAGCTCCGCCTTGTGCGTCCAGATGTCCCAGATATCGACACTCGGGTTTGCGATGCCGTGCGCAACCGCCTTTGCCGAGTCGATGACACTGCCGCCGCCGACGGCGAGGATGAAATTGACATCGGCAGCAAGTCCCTCGCGGATTGCCTCGCGGACGAACGAGACGCGCGGATTCGGACGCACGCCGCCCATGACGAGGAACGCCAGTCCCTCAGAGGTCAGATTTTTCTCGATTCGCGAGAGCAGCCCCGAACGCTCCGCGCTGCCGCCGCCGTAGAGGATGAGCACGCGGCTCGCCCCGAACGCGCGCAGTTTCCCGGCGACCGCATTCTCCGCATCCCGTCCGAAGATGATCTCGGTCGGGCAGTGATAGGTAAAGCTTTGCATGAAAATCCTCCTCATATTCGTATGAATTCGACACGTTTATTATAGCAGAAATTACGGAAAAAAAAAGATAATCTCACGACAAGAAAATAGTTGCCAAAAGGGTTGAAAGTTTCGTATAATAATAACCGGGCAAAGAAATTATTACCTTAAAGTATAAGGAGGCTGAAGAAATGAGTGCTGATCAAAGCAAAGAAGCCCAAAGAATCCATGAGGCGGAACAAAAGTTTGATCGGACTCGACGTCTGGTAGGACTGTTCGGAGCACCAATCCTTGCCCTGTTGGTATTCCTGACACCCATCGAAGGACTGACGGTCGCATCACACAAACTGCTTGCCATCATGGTTCTCGTCGCTCTCTGGTGGATTACCGAACCGGTTCCCATCCCCGTTACATCCCTGATCGGTCCAACGCTCGCCGTTGTGACCGGTGTCGTCTCCGCAAAGGATGCATACGCCGCCTTTGCGAACCCGATGATCTTCCTCTTTATGGGCGGATTCATCCTCGCAAAGGCGATGATGGATCACGGGCTGGACAAACGGTTCGCCTACTGGCTGCTCGCACGCTCGTGGGTCGGCTCGAATCCGCGCCGCATCTTCCTCGCGATCGGACTTGCCGCAGCACTCTGCTCCGGCTGGGTCAGCAACACGGCGACCGCCGCGATGATGTTCCCGATCGCCCTCGGTCTCCTCGGCGCGATCAAGGAAATGATGGCGGCAAACGGCAAGGAGATCGATCTCCACGACTATAAATACGCAACGGGTCTCATGCTCATGACGGCATATGCCTGCTCGATCGGCGGTGTTCTCACCCCAATCGGCACCCCGCCGAACATCATCATGCTCGGCTTCCTCGACCAGATGGCGAACATCCACATCTCCTTCTTCGAGTGGATGACGTGGGGTGTCATTGCCATGGTCGTCTACTTCATCATCACGTACTTCATCCTCATCCGTATGTTCCCCCCCGATGTGGAACGCATCGATGGTGCGGAGGAGTTCATCCGCGCCCGCGTCGCGGAGCTCGGCGGCTGGACGCGCGCACAGAAGAACACGCTCGTCTGCTTCCTCGTCGCGGTCTTCCTCTGGGTCTTCCCGGGCATCCTCTCGATGACGCTCGGCAGCACCTCGCCGATCCTCAAGATGTATAACCTCCTCTTCCCCGAGGCGGTCGCGGCGATGTTCGGTGCACTGCTCCTCTTCCTCATGCCGATCAACTTCAAGGAGCGTCAGTTCACGCTTGAGTGGAAGTCGGCGGTGCAGGGCGTTGAGTGGGGCACGCTCATCCTCTTCGGCGGCGGCCTTGCGATGGGCGGCATGATGTATAAGACGGGTCTCTCGCAGTGGGTCGGCGACAAGATCGTCGGCATGCTCGGCGGCGACCCGTCCGAGTTCGCCCTCGTCGCGATCTTCTGCGTGATGGCGCTCCTCCTCTCCGAGCTCACAAGCCACACGGCAGCAACCAATATGATCGGCCCACTCGGCATCACGGCGGCGGTCGCTGCGGGCTTCAGCCCCGTGCACGTCGCGGTCGGCATCGCACTGTCGTCCTCACTGGGCTTTATGCTGCCCGTGTCGACGCCGCCGAACGCCATTGTCTACGCGTCCGGCTACATCCCGATCACGAAGATGATCAAGACCGGTGTCTACATCGACTTCATCGGCATCTTCTGCGTCACCATCCCGCTCGTCCTCTACTTCGTCACCTGGATTGTGGGATAACAACACTTTCGTTTCCACATCAAAAGAGCCGCCTCGCGCGGCTCTTTTCTATGATATTCTGACTTTGCTTCCTGCTGTAAAAACGTCCTTGACGGCATATTTCCTCGGCTGCGAATTGTTTTTGGACAACCACTCACTTGGCAGAGCGGGCGGTTGTTTTTTCAGGTCTAAAAGACAAACAGATTTTTGTATAATAAGCCTGCCCTAGGGCTTTTTTATTTCCCGATGCAGAACTCGCTGAAGATGCGGTCGATGAGGTCGGTGTCGACGGTCTCGCCAAGGATCTCGCCGAGGGTTTCGTACGCGCCGCGCAGGTCGATGGAGATGAAGTCCGTGCCCATGTCCCCCTCGAGGCTGCGCTCCGCCTCACTGAGATGCTGTGCGGTACGGCGCAGTGCCTCGACCTCGCGCTCCTTGTTCGGCAGTGCCCCGTCGCCGAGGTCACCCTCGAGGGCGCGGACGCGTGCAGCGATGGTCTCGCGCAGGGCATCGAGCCCCGTGCCCGCCTGTGCGGAGATCATGAGGACAGGCGCGTTCAGTCCGTCAAAGTCGGTGACGCGCAGAACGGAGGCACAGTCCTCCTTGTTGCAGAGGATGATGATGTCCGCGTCCATTTTTTTGAGGCGGGCGAGGATTTCATGATCCTCGTCGGTGAGCCCGCAGGAGCTGTCAAAGACGGCGAGCACAAGCTCGGCATCCCCGAGGTACTGCTCGGTGCGTGCAACGCCGAGCCGCTCCACTGCGTCCTCTGCCGCACGCAGTCCTGCGGTGTCGATGAGGCGGAGAGGAATCCCCTCAACGCTGATCTCCTCCTCGATGATGTCCCGCGTCGTGCCGGGCACATCGGTGACGATGGCACGCTCTGTGCCGAGAAGGGCGTTGAGGAGGCTGGATTTGCCGACGTTTGGACGGCCGACGATGACGGTCTTGACTCCCTCGCGCAGAATGCGTCCCGCATATGCGCCTGTGAGCAGCCGCTGCACGGCATCCGACGCGCCGTGGATATCCGCACGGAGTGCGTCAGCGGTCGCGGCGGGGATATCGTCCTCGGGGAAGTCGATGCCCGCCTCGATGCGTGCAATCGCGCCGAGGAGACGGGTGCGGATCGCGGTGATCTCACGCGAGAGTGCGCCCGCCATGCGTTCCCGTGCGGCACGGGCAGCGCGGGCACTCCGTGCGTTGATGAGCTCCATGACCCCCTCTGCGCGTGCGAGATCAAGCCGTCCGTTCAGGAAGGCACGCTTCGTGAACTCGCCTGCTGCGGCGGGCCGTGCCCCCGCCTCCCACGTGCGCAGCAGCGCTTCGCGCAGGACGATTGTGCCGCCGTGACACTGGAGCTCGACGGTATCCTCGCCCGTGTAGGAGTGCGGCGCACGCATATGGAGCAGGACGCACTCGTCGATGACGGCACCGTCCGCTGTGACAATGTGGCCAAAGCGCGCATGATAGGGTGCAGTCGCACCGAGCCTGCCGCCCGATGCGGGGCGAAAGACGGCACGCGCGACGGTCAGCGCATCCGCACCGCTCACGCGGATGATGCCGATGCCGCCCACACCGTGCGGCGTTGCAATTTGACTGATGGTATCTTCGGTCATGCTTTCCCTTTCCCTGTAAAATTCGGCAGGGGATCTCCCCGCGCACGCCTCGCTGTGCGAAAGCGGCCGCGTTGGGTATCCCTCTCCCGATCATCCCTGATTCCCAAGATTGTATGAAAGAAGGGTGCTGTACGAAGCCTTCCCCGCTCCGTACAACACCCCTTTTCTATCCCTTACCGATCGTAGCGGTCGTAGCTGCTCTCCTCGTAGTCGCGCGCATAACGCCGGCGGCGCGGAACGATGACAACATAGCGGCGCGGGTTGTCGCCCGCGCTGTACGTGGTGACGCGGCGGTTGTCCTGCAGCGCCATGTGGATGATTTTGCGCTCGTGGCGGCTCATGGGCTCGAGGTGGATCTCCTCGCCAATGCGGCACGCCTTGTCCGCGAGATGTCCCGCGAGGCGCGTGAGCGTCTCCTCTCGGCGCGCACGGTAGTCCTCGACATCGAGGATGATGCGCGCGTAGCCCGTCTCGGAGATCTTGTTCACGACGAGATTCGTGAGGTATTGAAGCGCATCGAGTGTTGCGCCGTGTTTGCCGATGAGGATGCCGAGGCTGTCGCCCTGAATGTTGAAGATGGTGCCCGCAGGCGTGTCCGTACGGTGCAGGGTAACGGTGAGATGCATCGCGGCAAAGATCTTGCCGAGAAATTTCTCCGCTGCTGCGGCCATCTCGTCCGTGAGCGGAACGAGCGGGCTGTCGCTGCGCTCACGGCGCTCCCGCGTCTCATAGGAGGAGGGCTCCCTCCGCTCGCGGCGAATCTCCTGCCCCTCGCGCTCTGCACAGCGGCTGCGCTGTTCCTCATAACCGCCGCGCGGAGGGCGGCTCTCACCATAGCTGTTCTCGCGGCGCTCCTCCGCGCTCCGGCGCGGTGCCGCCTGCTCCGGATTCCTGCGCGCAGAGGAGCGCAGATCGGTATGAAAGCGCTTCGGACGCACGCCGAATCCATCGTCCTCTGCACGCTGTTCCTTGCTCGAGGCAGGGGATGCAGGCGATGCTGCAAGGACGGTCGGCTGCGCGGGAATCGGTATCTCCGTGTGCTGCGGCCGGATCACGGGACGCGTGGTGACGCGGATGCGCGCCTCGCGCTTGCCCCAGAGTCCGAGGAAGCCGCCCGAGGGCTCCTGTACGATCTCATAGGTGACCTCGGCTCTGCCGCAGCCGAGTTTGTCAAGGGCGAGAGAGAGCGCGTCCTCGACGGTTCTGCCGGTGGTCTCGATGATCTCTGCCATTCAGATTGCCTCCTTTGCAACGGGTCCGTCGTTGCGGTACATCCACCACTGCTGGGCGATCTGCACAACGTTCATCGTCACCCAGTAGAGCACGAGTCCGGACGGAAAGGTGAGGCTGATCCAGCCGATGAAGAGCGGCATGACGGTCATCATGATCTTCATCTGCGCATTCATCTCGGTGGAGGTCATCTTCTGCTGGAGGAATGTGGTCAGTGCCGACAGGACGGGCAGGATGTAGAGCGGATCGGGCTCGGACATGTTCGGCAGCCAGAAGAATGCAGCCGCCTCCGCGCTCGGAAAGGTGAAGTTGAAGAGGGCATAGTACATGCCCATGAGGATCGGCATCTGCACGAGGAGCGGAAGACAGCCGGCGAGCGGGTTGACGCCCGCCTCGCGGAAGAGTTCGCCCGTCTTCTGCTGGAGCATCTGCGGGTTGTTCTTGTACTTTTCCTGGATCTTTTTCATCTTCGGCTGGATTTCCTGCATCGCCTTCATGGATTTGATCTGCTTGACGGTGAGCGGGTAGGTCACAACCTTGATGAGGATGGTGAGGAGAATGATGGGAAAGCCGTAGCTGACAAGTCCTGCGGCGCTTGTGACGTTGTAAAAGCCGCCAAGGATGAACTGCAAAACGTGGATGATGGGTTCAAAGAGGTTGCTAAAAAATTCGATCAACGGTATTTCCTCCTACTGCTAGGGAAGTATCAGGTGTCTCATTCAAAATAATAACTAAACTAGGGTACGGGATCGTAGCCGCCCTTGTGAAACGGATGGCAGCGCAGGATGCGCCGCAGTGCCATCCATCCGCCATGCCATGCGCCGTAGCGCTCAATCGCCTCCATCGCATACGCAGAGCAGGTCGGATAGTAGCGGCAGCTGGGCAGGGTCAGCGGCGAGATGCAGCTCCGATAGAACCGCACCAGAAGGAGGAGCAGCCGCTTCATCGGTGCTCCCCCGTGCGGCTCTCTCCACGCGCGTCCGCAAAGATCTTTGCACGGCGCGCGAGTGTCCGCAGTTCAATCGCCGCATCCTGCATCTTCCCCGCCGCAAGCCCCGCGCGGCCGATGAGGAGGATCCCCACATCCTTGCGGAGTTCGTGCTGCAGGTGGCGATATGCCTCGCGCAGGAGGCGTTTCGTGCGGCTGCGCACAGCGGCACAGCCCAGTTTCTTGCCCGCGGCAAAGCCGACCTTGCCTGCGACGCGGCTGTCGCGCAGAACATAGAGGATCATCCGCCGCCCTGCGACGGAGGTGCCCTTTTGATAGACATGCTGAAAGTCGCTGCGCCGCTTGATCATCTTTGTGCGCGGCAGTGTGTATTTCTTCTCATTCATTGTTCATCGTTAAAAAAGAGGTCACCCGCGGTGACCTCTGCGCAGCCAACGGTATTATGCCGACAGCTTCTTTCGTCCGCGCTGACGCCTTCTCTTCAGTACGAGGCGGCCGCCTTTCGTCTTCATGCGCTCACGGAATCCATGTGTCTTTTTTCTCCAATGATTGTTGGGCTGAAATGTTCTCTTCACCTCACGTCACCTCCTTTGCTGCCGCGCTTCGCGGCATATGCCGTGCGGCGATTCGTATGTATCACTAACTAGCCGTCATTATAGACGAAAAAAAGCGGCACTGTCAAGCGGCACTGCGGCATTTGCATGTTTTTTTCCATAAGATAGGGCAAAAGCACCTGTTGATAAGTCCTCTGTTTTTTGCTAAAATATTCTCGATGTATTGTGGAAAAACTTGTGAAAAAATATTCTATTTATTTCATCTCTGCGCATTTTATTGCATCCATTCCATTGACATAGTTGTCCACAACTGTGAATAACCCTGTGGATAATATTATATGCATAAGACAAAATTTTTTTGAAGGGACGCAGACGTATGTCCGAAGAAAAGACCACCTCCATTGAGAGTCTCTGGCAAAAAGTACTCGAAAAGACCGATGGAATCTTCCACGAAGACACCGTGAAAAAGTGGATTCTCCCCGCGGTTCCCGTTTCTCTGGAGCAGAATGAGCTCGTGCTTGCTGTGCAGGAGACCTTCCAGAAGCAGTATATCGAATCGCGTCTGGGCGCACTCTTCGGCGATGTCGTGCAGCAGGCGTTCGGTTCCGGGTACACATTCCGCGTCATCGTCGATCCGGAGATCGTGGCGCAGAAGAAATCTGCAAAGAAAGAAGCAGAGCCGCCTGCAGAGAACAGCGCAGCAGAGGATGCCCCCGCCGAATATCCCGCAGTGGAGGAGCAGTCTGCATCCCCCACGCAGGGCAGTCTCCCGCTCACGTCCGCAGGCGATACGAACGCAGCGGCACCGGACGATGCCACAACGCTGAATCCAAAGTACACCTTCGATGCGTTCGTCATGGGACGCTCGAACCAGTTCTCGTACTCGATGGCAAAGGCGGTCGCGGACGCGCCGGGGAAGTCTGCGCACAATCCGCTCTTCATTTACGGCGGCGTGGGACTCGGCAAGACCCATCTCATGCATGCGGTCGGACACAAGATCCTCGCGGATCATCCCGAAAAGCGCGTGCTGTACATTGCAAGCACGGACTTTACAAACGAATTCATCCGCTCGATCCGCGAGAAGAGTATGGACGCATTCCGCGAGAAATACTACAGCATTGACGTTCTCCTCATTGACGATATCCAGTTTTTCACAGGGCAGGAGCAGACACAGACGGAGTTCTTCCAGACGTTCAACCGTCTGCGTGACAACGGCAGACAGATCATCCTGACCTCGGATCGTCAGCCGCAGGATGTCAAGGGGCTCGAGGATCGTCTGATCTCACGCTTTGCGGGCGGCGTCGTCGTGGATATCCAGCCGCCGGAGTTCGAGACGCGCGTCGCAATCCTCCAGAAGAAGGCACACTCCGAGGAGGTCGATATCCCCGAGGATGTCGTCGCCTACATCGCGAGCCGCGTCGACAGCAACATCCGCGAGCTCGAGGGGGCACTGATGCGCCTCATCAAATACGCCTCGATGATGCGCATGCCGATCGACGAGACCACCTGCGTCGCCGCACTCGGCAACTATCTGCGCGGCGAAAAGGGCCGGCGGATCACTATGGAGATGATCGAGCGCATTGTCTGCACGCACTTCAAAGTCACAAGCGAGGACATCCGCTCCACAAAGCGCAGCAACGACATCGCCTACCCGCGCCAGATCGCGATGTTCCTCTGCCACGAGCTGACCGATGTCTCGTGGCCGACGATCGGCGGCTTCTTCAACCGCGATCACTCAACAGTCATTCACGCACACAAGAAGATCCAGAACCTCACAGACACCGACGGCGCCACAAAAGCACTCATCGAGTCGCTGACAATCCAAGTCAAGGGCATCTGAATCATCCGTGCTTCCAAAAGACTGTGGACATCTCTGTTCATATGCCTTCTCATTTCATGTGGATGTTTTGTGGATAAATTTTCATCCACTCCTCATCTGTGTAAACTGTGGATAACTTAGGAATAACTCTGCCCGACTTATCCACAGAGACCCCCGCGATTTTGCGGGCGTTTTCCCACTTTTCAACGAATCCACAGTCCCTACTACTACGACTACTATATTTATTTACAACACGAAGCAATAGAAAAACGAGGCTGCGGAGCGCCTGCATGTCTCCCGCCGACGGAAAGGATACACTATGAACATCACACTTGGGAGAAGCGATCTCATCTCTGCGCTGCAAATCGTCAGCAAGGGCCTCTCTACGAAGCCGCAGACGCCCATTCTCTCAGGCATCTACATGACTGCAAAAGAGGGACAGCTCGAACTGCAGTCCACCAACTATGAACTTGGATTCATCCTGACCATCCCCGCCGAGATTCACACCGTCGGTACAGCCGTACTCCCCGGTAAATATCTCACAGAGTTCGCACGCAAACTGCCTGCAGAGGAGGTCTCAATCGACACCGAGAGCAGCGACGGCCTCGCCGTGATCAAATCCGGAACGGCACGCTTTACGCTGCGCACGATGGAGGTTTCAGACTTTCCTGTATTGCATCGTATGGAAGGAACCCTGCAGTTTACTATCAAAGACCGCACACTCGCGCGTCTGGTCAAGAAATCTGCATTCGCCTGTCTGCGTGAGGAGCAGCGCGACCGCCGTCCCATTTTTACGGGCTGTCAGCTCGAGGTCGAGGGCAAGGAGGTCACGTTCGCCGCGACGAATGTTCACCGCCTCGCCGTCAAGAGCGAAGCGCTCGAAGAGGACGCCGGCCAGATCCGCGTTATCATTCCGGCGAAGTTCCTCGAAGAGGTCACGCGTACGATTGCAGGTGATGTGCCGACGGATATTCTCGTCACCTGTTCCTACAATCAGGTCAGTATGTCCTCGGGCAGCATCTACATGACCTCGCGTCTCATCGAGGGAGCATTCCCAGACTATCGGCGCGTCATTCCGCAGGAGGAGAACATCAAGACGCGTGTGACGCTCGATGCCGCAGTCTTTGCCTCTGCGGTCGAGCGCGCTTCTCTCATCGCGCGTACGGATCAGTACAACATTGTAAAGCTTGCGTTTGAGGAGGGACTCATGCGCATCTCGTCGAACAGCCCCGAGATCGGCGAGGCGGAGGAGACGATCCCTGCCGAGGTGACAGGCGATGATGTCACGATCGCATTCAACGCCTCATATCTCATGGATGCCGTGAAATCCCTCGACAGCGACAGCTGCATTCTCTCGCTGCAGGGGTCGAACGAGCAGGGCGTGAACCTCTCTCCCATTACCATCCGTGAGGAAGCAGATCCAAACTATATTTACGTTGTAACGCCAGTGAGGACACATTGACAGATATCGAGATCCATACAGAGACGATTCAGCTCGATCAATTCCTCAAACTTGCCGGCGCAATTCCGAGCGGCGGCATGGTCAAGGAACTCATTGCCGCCGGAGCCATCCTGCGCAACGGAGCGATCGAGACGGCACGTCGGCGCAAGCTTGTCGCCGGAGATATCATTGCCGTTGACGGCAGTGATACCTACCGTGTCATTCGTGCGTAATTATGCAGATCACATCACTTGTACTGCGTTCCTACCGCAACTACGAGGAGCTCACCCTCGACTTTGACGCGGGGGTGCAGATCTTTCTCGGGGCGAACGCGCAGGGCAAGACGAATATTATCGAGGCGCTGTACTATGCCGCGTTCGGCCGCTCCCATCGCACATCGAGCGATGCGGAGCTTATTCGCATGGGTGAAGACGGGGCGCACATCGGGCTTTCCTTCCTGCGGCAGGATGTTCCGGGGGAGCTTTCCTTTACGTTTGCCCGCGGCGCACGGCGGCGCATTGCGTACGCAGGGGAACATCTCAGGCAGCGCGATCTCGTCGGGATTCTTCCGATGGTGCTCTTCTCGCCCGAGGATCTCTTTCTCGTCAAGGGTGCGCCGGCACTCAGACGCCGCTATCTGGACGCGGAGCTCTCGCAGGCAAGTCCCGCCTACTACGGGGAACTCCTGCGCTATACGCACATCCTGCGCCAGAGAAATGCCCTGCTGAAGGATATCCGCGAGCGTCTTGCACCCATGGATGCGCTGCTTCCGTGGGATGCGCAGCTCGCGCACAGTGCCGCGTATATCGTCACGCGGCGGATCGCGGCGACAGCGCAGCTGGGAGCGCTGTCGGCGCGCGTGCAGGCGGTGCTTGCGGCGGGTGAGGAGCTTGCGGTTTCCTACGAGATTGCACATGCGCCCGAGGGGCTGACCGAGGGAAAAGACGGCATGACAAAGAGGCTCGAACTGTGGTATAATGAGATGTTGACGGATGGCCGTGCACGTGATCTTGCGCGTGCCGCAACGGGGGTCGGTCCACATCTGGATGATCTCGTTCTCATGACCTGCGGCATGAATCTCAGGAGCTATGGCTCACAGGGGCAGCAGCGCACAGGCGCGCTTGCACTGAAGCTCGCCGAGCTCTTCTACCTGCGCGAGAATGTGGGCGAGTCCCCCATCCTGCTGCTCGATGATGTCATGAGTGAGCTCGATGCAGAGCGCCGCAGCGCCCTCCTCTCCTTCATCCGCAGCGAGGAGATCCAGACTTTTATCACAGCGACCGATGCGGCGTATTTCCCTCAGGAGCGCATGGGGACGTATCGGTATGTGGAGGCAGGACAGATTCGAGAGATGTAGGAGGGACGGCATTGCGCACAACACTCGGCACGGCGAACGCGGGCGATGATGTGCGTGCCGCCGTTCACCGCCTCGGCCCCGCATTTGAGCGCGACTACATCGCACATACTGCCCTATCGCACTGGGCGGATATTATGGGGGAGATGGTTGCGCGCCGCGTGCGTGCCATTGCCGTGCGGGACGGCAAGCTCCTCCTCTATGCACCCGATGCCACGTGGAAGAACGAGATGCGCATGAGTGCGCCTGAGATCATCCAGCGCGTCAACAACTTCGCCGGCGGGCGGCTTGTGAAGGAGATCGCCTTTGTACGCGCGATGCGTCCCGCTGCTGCTGTCGCAGAGGACGGGCAGGATACGGAGACACGCACCTCCTATGTGCGTGCCCTCGTCCAGACGGGGCTGACGGATGTGGAAATCGCGCGCGGCAGGATGCTCGCAGAAAGCGTGTCGGATGAGAAATTGGCGACGCGCATTCAGCGTGCCTATCAAGTGACGCGCAAGGCACAGCGGCTGAAGGAGCAGCGCGGCCTCAGTCCATGCCCCTCCTGCGGGCGTATGGTCGAGGGATGCTGTCATGACTGCCGCCGCGCCGAGGAACGCAGCGTGCGCAGAGCCGTGCGTGCGATCCTGCGCGCCGAACCGTGGGCAAAGCTCGCGGACGTTGTGCAGCGTGTCCCCTCCTGCGACGCACTCATGCTCGGCAGCGAGCGCGCCGATCTCGTCCGGCAGATCGCGGGCACGACCGAGTATACCGCACAGGACAGCGCGAACGCCCGTCTCCTCACCATGCTCCATCGCGGCCTCCCCCCGGAGGAAGTTACGCCGAAGAAGATCCAGAGCACCTTCTGGGAACTGCGCAACGAACTCATCACCACGCGCGAATTCTGGGAGGAAATGAAGAAACGTAAGGCAAAGAAGAAATCATAACGAAAGGGGCGTTTTCGATGATCCTCAGTATTGACGAAATCCGTGATAAAATCCGCCCCATCTGTGAGAAATATAAAGTTGAAAGCAAATAACTGCAAGATTATTCGCGTAGAGCCGACAAAAAAAATAACACCCCCAAGGAGGACATAATGGCAAAGAATATCGACCTAAGTGCAAACGAACAGCAGGCGGAGGTACGCCCGATGACCGAGGCAGAGGCAAAGGAAGCCGCCGAAATGGCGGACATGCCCGACCTCTCGGGCATCGCCATCTCCGCCGAGGAGATGGGCGATGAGGTGACCGCCGTTGACGCCGACTATGGCGCGGGACAGATCCAAGTCCTCGAAGGACTGGAGGCGGTGCGCAAGCGTCCCGGTATGTACATCGGTTCGACATCGGAGCGCGGACTGCATCATCTCGTCTATGAGGTCGTGGACAACTCCATCGACGAGGCGCTCGCGGGGTACTGCGACACCGTCGAGGTCGTCATCCATCGGGACAACAGCATCACCGTCACCGACAACGGGCGCGGCATCCCCGTCGACATGCACGAGAGCGGCATGCCCGCCGTCGAGGTCGTGCTGACCGTCCTCCATGCGGGCGGCAAATTCGGCGGCGACGGCTACAAAGTCTCGGGCGGACTGCACGGCGTCGGCGTCTCCGTCGTCAACGCACTTTCGTCCGAAATGGACGTCGAGGTGCGCCGCGACGGAAAAATCTACGCCATCTCCTTTGCGCGCGGTGTGACCGTGGAGAAGCTGCACGAGATCGGCACATCCGAGACCACGGGCACGCGCGTCCACTTCGTCCCCGACCCCGAGATCTTCACCGTCACCACGTACAGCTTCGAGACACTCAAACATCGTCTGCGCGAGCTTGCCTTCCTCAACCACGGCATCACGATTACACTCGTCGATGAGCGCGGCGAGGAGGAGCGGCGCGAGACCTTCCATTTCGACGGCGGCATCCGCTCCTTCGTCTCCCACCTCAACCGCAAGAAGGAAACGATCAACGAGGAGCCGATCTACTTCAACGGCGTCAAGGACGACACCGTCGTCGAGATCGCGATGCAGTACAATGACAGCTATCAGGAGAACATCTACAGCTTCGTCAACAACATCAATACCGAGGAGGGCGGCACCCACCTCGCGGGCTTCAAGATCGCCCTCACACGCGCGGCGAACGACTTTGCACGGCGGCTGAACGTGCTCAAGGACAAGGACGGCAACCTCTCCGGCGAGGACGTACGCGAGGGGCTCACCTGCGTCATCAGCCTCAAGGTGCGCGAGCCGCAGTTCGAGGGACAGACCAAGACCAAGCTCGGCAACTCCGAGGTGCGCGGCATCGTCGACTCCATCGTCACCGAGGGGCTGACCGAGTACTTCGAGGAGAACCCCACCGTCACAAAGAAGGTGCTCGACAAGGCACTGATGGCTTCCAGAGCGCGCGAGGCGGCACGCAAGGCGCGCGAACTCACGCGGCGCAAGAATGCACTGGAGGTGTCGAGCCTCCCCGGCAAGCTCGCGGACTGCTCCGTCAAGGATCCCGATCAATGCGAAATCTATATCGTCGAGGGCGACTCTGCGGGCGGCTCTGCCAAGCAGGGACGCGACCGCCGCTTTCAGGCGATCCTGCCCCTGCGCGGCAAAATCCTGAACGTCGAGAAGGCACGCCTCGACAAGATCTTTGCAAATGCCGAGATCCGCACGATGATCACGGCGTTCGGCACGGGCATCGGCGAGGAGTTTGACCTGGCGAAGCGCCGCTACAGCAAGATCATCATCATGACGGATGCGGACGTCGACGGCGCGCATATCCGCACGCTGCTTCTCACGTTCTTCTACCGCTACATGAAGCCGCTCGTCGACCACGGACACGTCTACATCGCGCAGCCGCCGCTCTATCAGATCCGCAAGGACAAGAAGCATTTCTACACCTACTCCGACGAGGAACAGGCGAAAAAGCTCGACGAGATCGGGCGCGAGGGCGTAACGATTCAGCGCTACAAGGGTCTCGGTGAGATGAACCCCGAGCAGCTCTGGGAGACCACCATGAACCCCGAGGGGCGCACCATGCTGCAGGTCGGCGCGGAGGATGCGGAGGCGGCGGACGAGCTCTTCACCATCCTCATGGGTGACAAGGTTGAGCCGCGCCGCCAGTTCATCGAGGAAAATGCACGTCTCGTGCGGAATCTGGATATTTAAAGAAAAAGATGAGGGAATCTGTCATGCAACCAGATTCCCTTTTTTGAAGGAAAATGGATATGAAGGAATTTTTTGATCAGCTCTCGGTGGATCGGAGCAACTGGCGTGATGTTTTTTCTGCGTGCCTCGGCAAGATGATGTGCGTCCAGAATGCCTGCGGCGAGCTTGTGGTGCAGAATGAGAATTGGAATATCGACCTTGGGCGCGGCGTTATATTCTTCGGCATGCGGGAGTATCCGATTCAGTTCATTGGAAGTGAGTCCAAGTCAAGCGGCACATGGCTCTGGGGATGGGAAAACATCAATCACTTCCCGGACGAGATCATCCGGCTTGCCGACGAGACAAAGGCATGCGGCGAGGAATGGCATCTGGAGGCCCTGACAGCAGCAGAGTTCAATCTGAACGATACATTGAGTGGGCACAACCTCTCCATTGCAGCCTGCGGGATTGCGGATCATTTTGCCTACTACCGCTGTCCGCACGAGGGAGGTGCGGTCTTTGTCGCAGTCGGCGGCGTGCCGGAGGAGGTCTTTGCGCCCGTCGATTTTCCGCGCTTCGTCTCTCTCCTGACGCAGTGCCTCGAGCAGTTCGAGGTCGATCATCGCATCTTTGCTGAGGCGTTCCTCCTGTGGAACCGTACGCCGTACGATTGGGACGGCAATACGCTGACCGCGCACTTCACGCAGGATCTTGGCATTGTTTTTGAAACTGCGGGCGACGATCTGCGCATTTCGTCAATTTCGAGTTTGTAATTTGATTTCTTTTGAGGGCGTTGGCTTAGGCAGCGTCCTTTTTTAAGTTTTATTGTATCTATTGAAATTATGATTTCTATATGCTATACTCATTTTGTAATTTAGATAATTACTAAATATGTATGTGTGTGTCGATAGTGTAAGCGTAGGTATATCAAAAATCTATGAAGGAAGTGTTCCCATGTCCCTTGCTCTCATTCAAAAGCTGAATGCGATGCTCCTCGCCGAGATGCCGGAGTATCGCAGACAGGCGGCGGAGGTGGATGAGAATGCAGCGGCGCAGCGAAGTCTGCTGCGCGCATTGATGAATGTCCGTCCTCCCCTACCGCTCACGGAGGAGTTCGTGCACCTGCAGGATGAACTGCTCGCCGCCGAACGGGAGGAGCGAGGCGTTGTGGATGTTATGGCGCTCCCATCGGTGTCCTTGGATGCGCGTATCATCCTTTGGCAGGGGGACATTACGCGGCTCAATTCGGATGCCATCGTAAATGCGGCGAACTCCGCTCTGCTCGGCTGTTTTATTCCATGTCACCGCTGCATTGACAACGCGATTCACAGCGCGGCGGGTCTGCAGCTGCGCGCGGAATGCGCTGCACTCATGGAGCGCCAGGGATATTCGGAGGAGACGGGCACGGCGAAGATCACGCAGGGGTACAATCTCCCTGCGCGCCATGTCATCCACACGGTCGGACCGATCGTCAGCGGCGCCCTGACGGATGAACACAGGGAGCTCCTTGCCTCCTGCTATCGTTCCTGCCTGCATCTCGCAGCGGAGCATGGCCTCAGGAGCATCGCGTTCTGCTGCATCTCAACCGGAGAGTTTCATTTTCCAAACAAAGAAGCGGCTGAGATCGCCGTACGCGAGGTGCGCGCATTTCTCGGCACGTCCACATCCATTGAGCGCGTAGTATTCAACGTGTTCAAAGATGAGGATCGTATGATTTACGAAAGACTGCTGTCATGAAAGAAGCAATTGAGAAACTGAAAGATGCCCTCGCCTCTGCCGAATGCATTCTCATCGGTGCGGGTGCAGGATTATCGGCGGCGGCTGGCTACGACTATGCGGGCACACGCTTTCTTAAATATTTTTCGGATTTTCACGAACGCTTCGGGATCGAGGATATCTACAGCGGCGGCTTCTATCCGTTTCCGTCGCGTGAGATTTTCTGGGCGTGGTGGAGCAGGAGCATCTACATCAACCGCTACGCGCCGATGCCAGAGAGCGATATCTATCCGAACCTGCTCCGCCTCACTGCGGGGCGAGATTATTTCGTCCTCACGACGAATGTGGATCATGCCTTTCAGCGCACGGGATTTGACAAGGAGCGTCTCTTCTATACACAGGGGGACTATGGTCTGTTTCAGAGCAGCAAACCTGCGGTAGCATCGGCAGGAAGGACGTACGACAACGAGGAGAGTATACGTGCCATGCTCGCAGCGCAGGGCTTTGCCTTTGCGGAGGATGGGGAGCTCCTTCTACCCGAGAGCGGTGTGCCTCGGATGGCAATACCGACCGATCTCATTCCCTACTGCCCGCACGACGGCGCGGAGATGACAACGAACCTGCGTGCGGATGAGCGCTTTGTCGAGGATGCGGGCTGGCATGCGGCGGCGGGGCGCTATACGGACTACCTCGCGCAGACCGAGGGGAGAGGGACACTCCTCATCGAGCTCGGGGTCGGTATGAATACGCCGGGGATCATCAAGTACCCGTTCTGGCGTATGACGGCGGAGCGCGCGGATGTGACGTTCGTCTCGATCAATAAGGGAATGGCATATGTACCGGATGCGATCGCCGCGCGGAGCATCGTGATCGACGGGGATATCGCAGAGGTACTGCGGGAAATCGTATAAGAAAAAGCTGCCTGTCACAGAAAGGACATCTCGTCAATCAATTTCAATCCCATACAAAAAGGACGCTTGGCGTCCTTTTTTCATACCGTTCATCATATAAAACGAAAACTATTTTCTTATATGATATAAAAAAAATAGTTTTATAAAATTTATGAAAAATAATTGCATTTTAGTCTAAACTGTGTTATATTACAGGAGAATTCAGACAGATATACGGAGAGGAGAGTATCGCGATGCGTATTATCTATACGGATACCTATCAAAAGATGAGTGAGGAGGCGGCGAAGGTCATCGCTGGGCAGCTCTGGGTGAAGCCGGACTCGGTGCTCGGGCTTGCGACGGGCAGCACACCGGTCGAGCTGTATCAGAATCTCGTCTGGCTGCACAAGACAGTCGGTCTTGATTTCGCGCAGGCGACCTCGTTCAATCTGGATGAATATGTCGGTCTCGCGGAGGACGATCCGCAGAGCTATCACCGCTTCATGCACGAGAATCTCTTCAACCATGTGAATATGCGGCGCGATCGGATCTTCTTTCCGAACGGCATGGCGGCGGATGCGGCGCGGGAGGCAGAGGACTATGAGGCACGGATTGCGGCGGCGGGCGGCATCGACATGCAGCTGCTCGGCATCGGACGCAACGCACATATCGGCTTTAACGAGCCGGATGATGCGTTCGCGCGGACGACGCACAAGGTTGCACTTAAGGAGAGTACGATCGAGGCAAATGCGCGGTTTTTTTCATCGGCGGCGGAGGTGCCGCGTGAGGCGATGAGCATGGGGATTGGCACGATCTTCCGCGCGCGGCACATCGTTTTGCTCGCGAGCGGTGCGGAGAAGGCGGAGGCGGTGCGCGATGCGGTGGAGGGAACGATCACGCCGCGCGTGCCTGCCTCCATCCTCCAGCTCCATCCGTGTGTGACCCTCATTGTCGATCATGCGGCGGGGGCACTTCTCTCCGGAAAGAGTGAGCCCTGATGAAGGCGATATGGAACGGCATTCTCATTCTGCCGGATGAATGCGGGCGATTCACGGCGCAGACGAAGCTCGTCCTCTGCTATGATGAGCGGATCGCACGGATTGTCCCAGCGACGGAGTTCTCTGCGGCAGATGTGGATGAGGTTATCGACGCAGCGGGCGCGTACGTTTCCCCCGGGTTTCTGAATGTCCACATCCACGGCGCGGACGGTGCAGATACGATGGATGAGGATGCGGACGCACTTGGGAAGATCGCCGCATTTCAGACGCGTACGGGTGTGACCTCCTTCCTGCCGACCACGATGACCTGCGCCTACGACGCAGTGGAGCGGGCACTCGACCGCATTCGCCGCGCAATGACAGGAAGGACGAACGGCGCACGCATTCTCGGGGCGCATATGGAGGGACCCTTTATCAGTCCTGCGAAAAAGGGTGCACAGGATGAGCAGTACATCCTGCCGCCGACGTTTGCACGGATCGCACCGTATGCAGATGTGATCAAGATCATCACGGTCGCCCCCGAGATGATCGCGGAGGAGAACTTCATCGAGAGCTGCCGCAGCAGCGGAATCGTCGTATCGCTTGGGCATACGGCGGCGGACTACGAGACGGCAATGGCGGCAATCGCACGAGGGGCGTCACATATCACGCATCTCTGCAACGCTATGACGCCCCTGAACCACCGTCACCCCGGCGTGCTCGGCGCGGCACTCGATACGGATGCGAACTGCGAGCTGATCGCGGACAATGTGCACGTCCACCCCGCCATGCAGCGCATCATCTATGCGGCAAAGCGCGGCAGGCACATCATCCCCATCACGGACTCCATGCGTGCCTGCGGGCTCGGGGATGGAATCTCGGAGCTCGGCGGGCAGGAGGTCTATGTCAAAGGAACACGCGCAACCCTCGCAGACGGCACAATCGCGGGCAGCGTGCTCCGCATGAACGACGGGCTCTCCATCCTGCGCGCGAATACGGGCGCAGAGATTCCCGCCGTTGTCGAGATGGCGACGCGCACCCCTGCCGAGGAGCTGAACATATATGATCGACTCGGCTCGCTCACGGTTGGAAAATACGCGGATATTGCGATCTTTGACGAGGAGTTTCGGATACGGCGTACGATTGTTGGCGGGCGGGATTGCTTTGTTCCATAAAATGTTATTTTATGAGGAGGTATTTTTATGAGTTTATTCGGACAAACAAGCGGCGAGAGTTCATTCTTCGCCAAAGCACAGCGGTTCGGGAAATCCTTTATGCTGCCGATCGCTGTGCTTCCTGCCGCAGGTCTTCTGCTCGGTATTGGCGGCGCACTGTCGAATCCAAATTCGGTCAAGGCGTATCCATTCCTCGATATTGGTTGGCTGCAGAATATCTTCACAATTATGGCATCCGCAGGCAGCATCGTCTTTGCGAACCTCGCTATTCTCTTTGCTGTCGGCATCGCCGTCGGACTTGCGCGCAGCGATAAGGGAACGGCAGGTCTTGCCTCTGTGCTCGCGCTGCTTGTGATGAACGCGACCATCAATGCACTCCTTATCATTACGGGGACGCTTGCGAAAGAGAACCTTGCAAGTGTCGGGCAGGGAATGAGTCTCGGCATTCAGACCTTGGAGACGGGCGTTTTCGGCGGCGTTGTGGTTGGTCTTATGACGTATCTCCTGCATAAGCGATTCAATAAGATCGAGCTTCCGCCGTTCCTTGGATTCTTTGGCGGATCGCGTTTTGTACCGATCATCTGCTCTTTTTCCTCGATTTTTCTCGGGTGTATTATGTTCTTCGTATGGCCGCATTTCCAGCAGCTGATCTTTGGGCTCGGCGGTATTGTTGATGCAACGGGCTACATCGGCACACTGATCTATGGATTCGTCCTGCGTATGCTTGGCCCGTTTGGACTGCACCATATCTTCTATCTTCCTTTTTGGACAACGGCGCTCGGCGGCTCTGAGATCATCAACGGGCAGCTCGTCGAGGGGACACAGCGCATCTTTTTCGCCCAGCTTGGCGATCCGAACACACAGCATTACTATATCGGCATCTCACGTTTCATGTCAGGACGCTTTATCACAATGATGTTCGGACTTATCGGCGCATGTCTTGCCATGTATCAGACGGCAAAGCCGGAGAATAAGAAGGTCGTTGGCGGTCTCCTCTTCTCTGCGGCACTGACCTCCTTTATGACCGGCATCACGGAGCCGATCGAGTTCTCCTTCCTCTTCGTTGCACCGGCACTCTATGTGCTGCATGCGTTCTTTGACGGCTGCGCCTTTATGATTGCGCATATCCTGCAGATTACGGTCGGGCAGACGTTCTCGGGCGGCTGTATCGATCTCATACTGTTCGGTGTGCTGCAGGGCGATGCAAAGACGAACTGGCTCTACATCCCGATGGTCGGTATCCCCTGGTTCTTCCTCTACTACTTCTCCTTTAAGTATCTCATTCTGAAGTTTGATTTCAAAACACTCGGGCGTGAGGATGAGACGGAGCCGCAGGAAGCACCCGCCGCTGCGGAGAGTGCGTCGGATCATTATCGTGCCGACCTCGTGATCGAGGGACTCGGCGGCAGGGATAATATTGAGGAACTTGACTGCTGTGCAACGCGCCTTCGTGTGACGGTAAAGGATGCCGGCAAGGTCAGCGAGCGGCTGCTCAAGGAATCCGGCAGCCGGGGATTGCTCGCGAGCGGGAATGGTGTCCAGGTCATCTATGGACCGCAGGTAACTGTAATTAAAAATGAAGTTGAGGAACAATTAAACCTCTGACGAATATGATTGTGAAAAATACGGAAATATATCTCCTATGGCTGAAAATATTTTCGTATTTTTCTTTTTAAGAACAATATAGAATAATTTATAATAAATTATTATAAATAAAAATAAATTGGAGGACTTTGGATGAATTTCTTTGATCAAGTGAAGGGAAAACTCATCATTTCCTGTCAGGCACTGCCGGACGAACCGCTGCACAGCCCGTTCATCATGGGGCGTATGGCACGCGCGGCAAAGGAGGGCGGCGCGGTCGCGATCCGTGCGCAGAGTGTCTCGGACATTGAGGAGATCCGCAGCGAGGCGCAGCTGCCCGTGATCGGTCTTATCAAGCAGAACTATGCGGATTCCCCCATCTTTATTACACCGACCATGCGCGAGGTGGAGGCGCTGATCGGGACGGGCTGCGAGATGATTGCGCTGGACATGACAGCGCGTGAGCGCCCGCAGCAGACGGACGTGCGCGATCTCGTCGCGCGCATCCATACCGCACATCGCCTTATCCTTGCCGATATTTCGACCTATGAGGAGGGCATGAGGGCGGCGGAGCTCGGCGTCGATGCGATCTCGACCACGATGTCGGGCTATACTCCGTACAGTCCGCAGATCGAGGGGCCGGACTTCGAGCTGATGCGCCGCCTCGCGCAGGACGCGCCCATCCCCGTCTTTGCCGAGGGGCGCATCAATACGCCGGAGGAACTGGTGGAGGCGATGCAGACGGGTGTCTTCGGCGCCATCGTCGGCTCCGCGATCACGCGCCCGCAGCTTATCGCGCGTCGTTTTGCCGATGCAATTGCATGAGGCACCTGCGGGGACGACGGTCTTTGGCGGGGGAGAAAGAGGAGGCGCGGAACGGGTCGTCGAACGAAGTGGTCGGCTGATCTTCGTCCGTACAGTTGCGCGGCGGACGCGAGACTGTTAAGATAGAAGAAGAGACGAAGGAGGTTTCTATGATTTACGGCAGCATTTATCACGAGAAGACCTACGCATTTCTTCCGCCGCGCATCCGTCAGGCACTCGACTTTGCCCGCACGCACGACCTCGGCGCGCTCCCGACGGGGCGCAATGAGATCGCGGGCGACGACGTCTATGTCAACATCGCGCACTATACGACGGGCGAGCGCAGTGAGAAGATCTGGGAGGCGCACCGCGCCTACATCGACATCCACGTTCTTGCCACGGGGACGGAGCGCATCGATGTGAGCCATATGGAGCGCATGGAAATGGGCGCCTACGAGGAAGACAAGGACTTTGTTCCCGCAGAGGGCGATGTGACCTCCTCGACGATCATGCGTCCCGGGGACTTCCTCATCTGCTTCCCGGTGGATGTGCACCGCTCCGGCGTGAAGGTGGACGCGCCCGCCCCGCTCAAGAAGGGAATCTTTAAGGTCAAGGTGGAGTAGGTGTATTCCCTAAGCCTCCTCCGTTGGTACGGGGGAAGCTGAGATGTCGGTGCTTTGAATGGACAGAACAATAGAACGGAGGGACCGAATGTATATCTGCATCGATATCGGAGGTACTGCCATTAAATACGGCATTGCGGATACAGACGGGCACTTCCTCACACGCAGCTCCGTACCGACCGAGGCACGGGAACACGGCGGTGCGGGCATCGTGCAGAAGGTCTCTGCCATTGTCAGCGAGGCGCGTGCGCAGTATGCGGTGCATGGCGTCGCCATCTCCACCGCGGGTATGGTTGACGCTGCGGCGGGGCGTATTGTCTACGCTCTGCCCGATGCCATTCCGGACTATACGGGAACGAACTGGAAGGCAATCCTGCACGAGGAGTTCGACCTCCCCGCCTCCGCCGAAAACGATGTCAATTGTGCCGCGCTCGGTGAACTCTGGAAGGGCGCGGGACGGGGCTGCTCCTCCCTCTTTGTCATGACCGTCGGTACGAGCATCGGCGGATGCCTCATCCTCGACGGGAAGGTTGTGCATGGTGCATCCATGAGCGCGGGTGAGATTGCCTATATGCGCGTCCCCGGCGGGCGGCTGCACGAACGCTGCTCCGCAGCGCACCTTGTCGCCTCCGTCTGCCGCACGAAGGGACTGCCTGCAGGCAGCATCGACGGACACGCTGTGTTCGACCTCCTCAGGAAGGGCGATCTCGCCGTCGCCGAGGA